>NZ_CP053382.1:3207807-3528588 GCF_014931605.1 Halomonas sp. MCCC 1A13316
ACTCCTCGAGCATCTCGTAGATGCTCCAGGGGCCGCGGGAGACGTAGAGGATCGGCCGCTTGGCCTTGCCGCTCCTGCCGACATGCAGCGCCTGATAGAAAGCCGCTACGCCGGGGAAGGCCATGCGCTGGTGCGCCTGTTTGACGAACAGGCGATGCAACATGCGCAGCTTGTTGGCCACGCCGGTGTACATCACCGTATCGTCGATGTCGCTGATCACCAGCAGGTCGGCCTCGGCCGGCGGTATGTATACTTCGATGAAGGACTGCACCGGCTCCACGCCCGGCAGCACCACGTGCAGCTCGGCATGATGCCAGGCGCTGTTCGCCGGCAAGGGAGCCTCGAGGGGCATGTGAACGTCGAAGTAACCGTCACGGTCGGTAGTCACGGTGGCCACGTTCTCGCCCAGGCTGACCATGACATCCACTTGGGGCAGGCCATGGCGGAAAATACGCCGCACGATGTCGGCCAAGTCGCGCAGCACGCCGTAGCGCGGTATCACCTCGCCCAGCGTGGCCTGACGGAACACCCGCCCCATCAGAAAGGCCTCGTGACGAGAACCGTAGCCGCGGTAGGGGTGCACGACATATCCGCCTCGGCCCCGATCGCGTTTCATCGGGCGGGTGGCGATACGCAGCAGGCGCCTGACGAATCCCGTCATTCGCGTACCTGCCCTGCGCTGTCTTGCAATGATGCTCCCGAGCAGTGCGCCCTCAGCCAACCCTGGCAATCTCGCATGGTCCCCTCCCTGACACTCGACAGGGCCCGGCAAGCGCCGAGCCCTGTCTCTAGTGTGGAGGATGCTGCCGCAAGATCAACCGTTTATGGGTCGCTTAGCGTATTTCAGCGTAACAGGTCGCGCACGTCTCTGGCTTCCCAGTGGGGGAAATGGCGGCGGATCAGGGCATTGAGTTCCAGCTCGAAGGCGGCCCAGTCGACCTCCTTGCGTGGCTGGCCGGTAGCATCGGCGGCGGCACGTACCATTCCCGCGCCCACGGTGACGTTGGAGAGCCGGTCGATGACGATGAAGCTGCCGGTGCCGGGGCTCTGGTCGTAGGTGTCGAGCGGCACCTCGGCGGTCAGCTCGACCCGGCAGCGGGCAATAGCGTTGAGCTCCAGGCTGTCGACCTGGTGCCGCTCCAACGTATTGACGTCGACCTGATAGTGAATAGCGCTGACCTGCCCCGCTACCGAGCGGCCGGCGAGACGAATGTCATACTGCCGGTCCGGTGACAGCGGCTGCTCGTGCATCCACACGATATCCGCATCGAAGGTGTTGGTCAGGGTGATGTCAGCATCCTCGGCGACGATCCAGTCGCCGCGAGAGATATCGATCTCGTCTTCCAGCGTGACGGTCACCGCCTGGCCCGGCCAGGCCGCCTCCAGGTTACCGTCATAGGTCACCACGCGCTCGACCCGGCTGGTCTTGCCCGATGGCAATGCCTTGATGGCAAGTCCGGGACGCAGTACACCGGCTTCCAGGGTGCCGGCATAGCCACGGAAGTCGAGGTTGGGGCGGTTGACGTGCTGCACCGGGAAACGCAGGTCGACCAGATTGCGGTCACGGTTCACCTCCACCGTTTCCAACAGCTCCAGCAATGCCGGTCCCGCCTCGCCCTGCTGGCGATACCAGGGCGTGCGGTCGCTGCGGTTGACCACGTTGTCGCCTTCCAGCGCCGACATCGGCACGAAGTACAGGTCACCGACCGAAAGCTGCTCGGCGAAGCGGCGATAGTCGGCGACGATCTCGTCGAAGCGCGCCTGGGAGAAGTCCACCAGGTCCATCTTGTTGACCGCGATGACCAGATGCTTGATGCCCAGCAGGTCGGCAATGAAGCTGTGGCGGCGGGTCTGGGTCTGCACGCCGTAGCGGGCATCGATCAGGATGATCGCCAGGTTGGCGGTGGAAGCGCCGGTGGCCATGTTGCGGGTGTACTGCTCGTGCCCCGGGGTATCGGCGATGATGAACTTGCGCTTGTCGGTGGAGAAGAAGCGATAGGCCACGTCGATGGTGATGCCCTGCTCGCGCTCCGACTGCAAGCCGTCGACCAGCAGCGCCAGGTCCACCGCCTCGCCGGTGGTGCCGCTCTTCTTCGAGTCGCGCGTGATCGCCGCCAGGTGATCGTCGAAGATCATCTTGGAGTCGTGCAACAGCCGCCCGATCAGGGTCGACTTGCCGTCGTCGACGCTGCCGCAGGTGATGAAGCGCAGCAGGTCCTTGTTCTCGTGCTCGTGGAGGTACTGCTCGATGTTGTCTGCTATTAGAGAAGACTGATGGGCCATGATGATGACATCCCGAAAAACAGTGATCAGACGCTGAGCAAAAGCCAGCGAGAAGCAGCGATTTTTCGCCTGCGGCTAGAAGTATCCCTCGCGCTTCTTGCGCTCCATCGAGCCGGCCTGGTCGTGATCGATGGCCCGGCCGCTGCGCTCGCTGGTGCGGGTCAGCAGCATCTCCTGGATGATCTCCGGCAGCGTGTCGGCCTTAGACTCCACCGCGCCGGTCAACGGGTAGCAGCCCAGGGTACGGAAGCGCACCCACTTCTCCTCCGGCACCTCGCCGGGGGCGAGCGGCAGGCGCTCGTCGTCGACCATCACCAGCATGCCGTCGCGTTCCACCACCGGGCGTGGCGCGGCGTAGTAGAGCGGCACGATGGGGATCTGCTCGAGGTAGATGTACTGCCAGATGTCCAGCTCGGTCCAGTTGGAGAGCGGGAAGGCGCGGATCGATTCGCCCTTGTTGACTCGCGCGTTGTAAAGATTCCACAGTTCGGGACGCTGGCTCTTGGGGTCCCAGCGGTGGAACTTGTCGCGAAACGAGAACACCCGCTCCTTGGCCCGGCTGGCTTCCTCGTCGCGGCGCGCACCGCCGAAGGCGGCATCGAAGCCGTACTTGTCCAGCGCCTGCTTGAGCGCCTGGGTCTTCATCACGTCGGTATAGCCGCTGGAGCCGTGATCGAAGGGGTTGATGCCGGCGGCGCGCCCCTCTTCGTTGGTATGCACCAGCAACTCCATACCCACCTCCGCGGCCATGCGGTCGCGGAAAGCGATCATCTCGCGGAACTTCCAGGTGGTGTCGACGTGCAGCAGCGGAAACGGCGGCGGCCCGGGGAAGAAGGCCTTGCGCGCCAAGTGCAGCATCACCGAGGAGTCCTTGCCGATGGAGTACATCATGACCGGATTGCGGAACTCGGCGGCCACCTCGCGGATGATGTGGATCGACTCGGCTTCCAGCTGTTGGAGATGGGTCAGCCGGCGCGGTGACAGGGATGCCTGCGAGCCGGCAGCCGGGGAAACCGGCTTTTGCTCGGGAGCTTTGAGACTGGTCATCGGCCCGGGTACCTCGCATGACGATGGGCAATAAGGATCATGCGCACAGGTTAACGCCGGGCCAATAATAACGTAAAAGAATGATTACCTATCTTTTTAGATCAAAAACGAATCCAAGCATCATAGAATGACGCGTTCGACCCAGGTCAGCCACTCATCGCCGCGCAGGTCGAGGATCCGGTAGCCCGGGCGCGATGCCTCATCGATGGCGAAATCGTCGGAGCCGGCCAGGAACTGGTCGGTGGTCGAAGGGCAGCCGTAGACCATGACCTCACCGTGCTCGAGCCGCTGCCGGCCGGCAAACGACTGGTGGATATGCCCACAGAGAATGGCCTTGACCTGCGGGTGCGGTGCCAGCGCCTGCCACAGGGCATCGCGATCATTGAGTCCGATCTGGTCGAGCCAGGCCGAACCGACCGTGAGCGGCGGATGATGCATGGCCAGCAAGGTCGGTCGCTCGTCCTCGGCGAGACGCTCGACCAGCGCGCCGATCCGCTCCTCGCCCAGTTCGCCATGGGCATGTCCCTTGACGCAGGTATCCACCACCAACAGCCGCCAGTTGCCCAAGTCGATATCATCGTGGATGGCCTTGACGTCCTTCATCAGCTCCTGCTGGTCATGATTTCCACCCAGCCAGAACCAGGGGCAATCCAGCGTCGAGAGAACCCGCTGAGCGTGCTGATAGGAAGCCGCCGTCTCGTCCTGGCTGATGTCGCCGCTGACGAGGACCACATCCGGGCGTTCGGCGCGTACCGCCGCGACCACCGATTCGAGCTGACGCAACGGAAAGCCGGCGCGGGATCGTGCGGCAGGATCGGCATGCAGGTGGCAGTCGGTGACCTGGGCCAGCCGCATCATCCCGGCAGTTCCGTCACATTGGTGGGGTGGCCATGCTCCAGGCCATGGGCCAGCCATTCACCGAGAAAGCGATTGAGCTGCAGCTTCTCGTCGGGCTGGAACATGCGCACGTTGGGGTAGCGATAGCGGCCGTTGAAGTGGCGCTCGCGCTGGAAGTCCGTGACCTCGGCCATGCGCACGTCGTGGTAGAGGTGCACGCGCATGCAGGGCGGTTCGATGACGCTGTCCATCAAGCTGCTCTGGCTCACGCGAGCGATAGTGGTATAGGGCGCCTGCTCCAGTACCGACAGCCACAGGGTGCCGAATCGGCCGCGCCCGCCGGTCAGCTCGAGCTCGCGCGTTTCGCCCGCAACCAGATCGCCCAGCAGCCGAGTCAGGCGCAGGTAGTTGGCGCTGCATTCGCCCTGCAGGCCTTTCAGATCGGTGACATAGGCGGTTCTCGCCACGCTACCCCCTTGCTCGCAGTGATGCTCGTTCGGCCGCCAACCAGTAGAAGGCGATCAGACACATGGCATTGTCGAGTCGCCCAGCCCGCAAGAGTTCCCAGGCATGATTGAACGGTAACACGTGAACGCGGATATCCTCATGCTCTTCGTCGAGGCCATGAACACCTCCCAGCCCGTCGCAGTCGACCAGGGCGCAGAACAGCGTCACTCGCTCGGAACAGGCGCCGGGGCTCGGATAGTAGGTGTGCAGTTCGATCAGATCAGAGACCTCGCAGCCGGCTTCCTCCATGGCTTCACGTCGTGCCACCTCGGCTGCGCTCTCGCCTTCCTCGACCAGGCCGGCAACGACCTCGAGCTTCCACGGCGACTCGGGATCGTCCAGGGCGCCGGCGCGAATCTGCTCGACCAGTACCACACTGTCGCGCTCGACGTCGTAGAGTAGCACGCCCACGGCATCATGCCGCACATGCACCTCACGAACCACCTCACTGCCCCAACCACCCTCGAACAGACGGTGGCGCAAATGCACCTCATCCAGGCGGAAGAAGCCCTGATGCAGGCAGCGACGCTCGATCAGCTCAAGGTCGGCAGCACCGAAGAAAGGAAGGCGGGCGGCATCCCGGCCGCGATCATGATTAGCGGTCATGCAAACCTCCGAGTCTGCTAATGGCGACCATTATCACGACCGAAGCCAGTTATGCCAACCACCGCTGGAAGAAGTCGCCTCAGAGCCGAGACTGCAGAGCCCGGGCCTCCTCGCGCAGCGCCTCGTCCGATGCCTGGCGATCTTCGCGGACAGTGCCTTCGACGGCGCGCCGGGCATGCTCGCGCGCTTCCGCCTGGTGCCCCTCGTCCTCGAGAAAAGCGGCATAGTAGTAATTGACGTCGATCCCATCGGGGCGGATCTCCAGGGCGCGCTGAAACATGCGCTCTGCGGTATCGCTGTCGCCAAAGCCGATAGGAAAGCCCGGTGCGCGATCGTAAAGGGCACCAAGCGTCACGTAGGCAGAGCCGTTACCGCCTTGGGGGTCGAGTTCGATGGCCCGTTCCAGGGCATCGCGAGCCGTACGGGCGCTGCTGAGGGCTCCCAGGCCGCTGCGTTCGCGAGCATGAGAAGCTTCGATGATCCCATACCAGATCAGCGGCTGGGCCTCATTGGCGTTGGCCTCGGTCAACTGCTCGGCTTCCTTGGCCAGCGTCTTGAGCACGGTACGCCGCTGCCCCTCGGCCTGCTGCGTGTTGATCTGCTCCCAGCGCTGCTTGAGCGCTGCCACCTCGCTCTCCCAGGCCAGAGCACCGGCGAACGGGGCGAACAGTAGACCGGCGCCCAGGGCGGCACCGATGAGTTGACGTCGTAGCATGTCCAGACTCCTTGCCTCCATGGGGAGGGTTTATTCTTGGGATACGGCGTTGCCGACCTCTTGAATGTAACGAACGTTTGAATGATACGCCAGTCCGAACATCAGGTTGGCCTGGCCCCCCGTGGATCAATGGCGTATGTTGCTCTCCGAAGCTACGAAGGAGTACGACGGCATGAAGGGCCGCAACATGACGCGCTGGCGCGACCCGGCCAAGGATCCGCGCCAGGAACCCAAGAGCAACCTGATCACCGCCGAGGGTGCAGCACGCCTGCGCGGCATTCTCGACCATCTCTCGCGGATCAAGCGTCCCGCTCTCTCGGCCAAGGTGGGTGAAGCCGCAGCACTCGGCGATCGCAGCGAGAACGCCGACTACACCTACAACAAGAAAGAACTCAACAGGGTCATCGCACGCATCCGCTACCTGACCAAGCGGCTCGACGAGTTGCAGGTCGTGGACCGCCTGCCGGCGAAAACGGACAAGATCTACTTCGGTGCCTTCGTGACTCTCGAAGACGAGGAAGGCGAGGAGATTCACATCCGCATCGTCGGCCATGACGAGACCGACACCGCCCGGCGCTGGATCAGCATCGACGCACCGCTGGCCAAGGCGCTGCTGGGCAAGTCGCTGGACGACGACGTCACGGTGAAGGCACCGGCCGGCGACACGACCTACGTGATCACGGACATCGCTTACCGGGATCCCGTCAAACCCGCCCGATAGACACGAAACCGGCGATCGTCGGCCAGCACCTCGAAGCCGCCGAAAGCGCTCTGCAGCAGATCCGGATAAGGCAAGAAGGCATTGGCCACCAGCACCAGTTCGCCGCCCGGCAATAGATGCGTCGGCGCCTCACGGATCATATGGCCGGCCGGGCCGTAGTCGATGCTGCGCTCCTGATGAAACGGCGGATTGCTGACGATGGCGGCAAAGCGTCGCTCGCCAAGCGCCGAGTAAACATCGCTGGCCAGGGCTTGCCCTTCGAGCCCATTGGCCTTCAGGGTGCGCCGGGTCGCCTCCACCGCGAAGGCGTTGACGTCCACTGCCATAACGCGGTGGCCGCGTCGCGCCAGCCAAGCGGCGAGGATGCCGTCGCCGCAGCCCATGTCGAGCACTTCCTGCGCCCGCTCAGGCTTGGGCAAATGTCGTTCGAGCTGATCGAGCAGCAGGCGAGTGCCATCGTCCAGCTTGCCGTGGCCGAATACGCCGGGGTGGCTGGCAAGCGACAGGCCCTCGGCCTCGAAGCGGGTCCAGGCGGCCTCCGGGTCGATGCCGACCGCACCGAGACGCGTCTCGAACAGGATGCAGCGTCGGGCACTATCGCGCTTGCGACAGCCCAGCCCCAGCGCCGCCAGCACCTTGAGCACGCGCTTGATGCCGCCCTGATTCTCGCCTACCAGCTGCAGCGGCGTGCCCGGCGGCAGGTTGGCACACAGCCACAACAGCCACCACTCGCCGAGCGCATGGCTCTTGGGCCAGAACAGCACCGCGCCGGGCGGCTCCCCATTAGGCATTGCATCGAACGGCGAGAAAGCCGGGCGGCCGTGATGGCGCCAGGCCTGCAGTACGCCATGGTCGGCGCTGACGACACTCCCCTGCCCCTCCTCGAGCCAGGCATCGCGCGGCGGCGCCACCCACAGCCAGCCGCGATAATCGGCCTCCTGGCGTTCCAACAGTTGGCAGACCGGCGTTTCGGCACTCATCGGCGGTTCTCCCTGCACGACTGTTCGCCTTCCTTCACCAGCGTATAGAGCAGGTAACGGCCCAAGCGCCAATGGGGTTCAGCCTGACAGTAGCGCCGCTCCAGCGCCACCAGGCGCTGCCAGTCATCTTCATTCGCCGGCGGCTGGCGCAAGTAGTCGTGAAAGATGCGAATCCCCGCCACCGAGTGTATCGACAGCCCGCACTCCTGGCTCCAGGCAACGATCCGCTCATGACACAGCGGCGAGATGGGCGTCAGCCGCTGCCGTCTGCCAGTACCCTCGAGGCGGTCGTCCAATGCCTTCTGCAGGTTACCCTTGACCACGTTGGACATGCGCAGCGCATCGCGATTGAACACCATCAGCGATAGCTGGCCACCCGGGGCGAGCCCATCCGCCAGCGTGGCGAAAGCCGCGCGTGGATCGCTGAGCCACTCCAGCACGGCGTGGCAGGCGATCAGCGACCAAGGACCCGGGGCACGCTCCGGCAGCGCCTGCAGTGGGGCTTGGACGAAGCTCACCGGCAGACCGCCCAGCGCCTCTCGAGCCTGGTCGAGCATATCGCCGGCCGGCTCCAACAGCGTAACGGGGTGGCCGCGTCGGGCGAACCAGGCGGAGAGTTGCCCTAGCCCGCCACCTACGTCCAGCAGCGGCTGGCCGTCGAGCTGGAGCATGGCCGGCAGCAGCTCGTCGAGCATGGCCAGGCGCAGCGCACCACGCGGCCCCCCATAGAGGCTGCCGGCAAACTTCTCGACCAAGCCGTCGAAATGGCGGTCACCGGCGGGCGAGAGCGGAGTGGAATCGGTCATGGCTGGGCTGCAATAGCGGAGTGTGGCGCGCATTCTACCCGTCTTGCCAAAGTCTGGGCAGGTGTCGGCCCCAGCGCACCTCGGCTTCGACCTGCGCCGCCAGCGCCAACAAGCGACCCTCGTCGCCCATGGCACCGACCACCTGCACCCCGACTGGCAGGCCCTGCGCGTTCACGTGCAGCGGCAGCGACATGGCCGGCTGTCCGGTCAGGTTGGCCAGTTGGGTAAAGGGCGTGCGAGCCAGAGCGTCACGCGCCAGGTGCTTGAGCATGCCCGCCTTGAGCGCCAGCGCCGACAAGCCGGGAATCGCCAGTAGCGACATCAGGCGCTCCTGTGCCGGCGGCGGATAGAGCTCTCCCAGGCGTGGCGCCGGCGCAGCAGCAACCGGCATCAGCAGCACGTCATAGTGGCGATGAAAGGCTCCCATGGCGCGTGCCGCCGAATTCCAGTCGCGCTTGGCCAGTTCATAGTCACGTACCGGCAGGCTGCTCCCAAGGCGGGCGATGGCGCGGGTGGAAGGTTCGACCTCTAGACGCGTAACGGGCACGCCTGTCTCGCGGGCGATCCAGGCCAGATCGGCGCTGAGATGCCCCAGGTAGAGCGTCAGGTAGGCATTGGCCAGGCGCTCGCCGTCGATCGGCGGGTCGGCCCATTCGACTCGATGCCCCAGCCCTTCGAGCGTATTGGCCGCCGCTTCCACCGCTTGGCGCACCTCGGGGTCGAGCACGCTGCCGAGCGGCTTGCTCAACGGCTCACCCAGTGAGACTGCCACGCGCAGCGGCTCGGGCGGTCGCTCGAGCGCGGCGAGAAAGCCCCGCTCGGATTTCACCGGGTAGGGGCCACCTTCGTCCATGCCGTTGATGGCATCGAGCAAGGCGGCGCTGTCGCGTACCGAGCGAGTTACGGCGTGTTCCACCACGGCGCCCTGCCAAACCTCGGCATGCAACGGGCCCTGGGGCACTCGCCCACGAGAAGGCTTCAGGCCGAACAGCCCGCAGTAGCTGGCAGGAATGCGGATCGAGCCGCCGCCATCTCCGGCCATCGCCAGCGGTACCAGCCCGGCGGCAACCGCGGCTGCCGCGCCGCCGCTGGAGCCGCCAGGCGAGTAGCCGGCATGCCACGGATTGACCGGATGCGGGAAGGCCCGCGGCTCGGTGATACCCATCAGCCCCAATTCGGGGGTAGCCGTCTGGCCGAGGATGGCAAAGCCCGCTTGGCGCAGGCGTGCAACCAATGTCGAATCCACCGGTGGCTTCCACTCGGCTAAGGCCGCGCTGCCGAAGGCCAATGGTTCACCTTCGATCGCCATCAGCAGATCCTTGGTCAACGTCGGCACCCCGGCAAATATCGACTCGGCAGCGATGGCACCGGCTTCGGCCCGGGCGCGCTCGAAGCGCGTACGAACCACCGCCCCGAGCCGTGGGTTGCCCTGCTCGATGGCACGACAGGCGGCATCGAACACCTCCGTACGGCTCACCTCACCCTTGCGAATCAACTCGGCCAAGCCCAGGGCATCGTGCCGACGATACTCCTCTATCTCCATGCGCCTCCCCTTCCCATCGGATACCTCGATGATGCCGGGCGGCGCCCTGAGGAGCAACGTAACCCCCAGGGCGGTTTATCTCGCCAACTCAAGCCCGTATAATGCGCAGCCGTGCGCCCCCTTAGCTCAGCTGGATAGAGCGTCCCCCTCCTAAGGGGAAGGTCTCAGGTTCGAATCCTGAAGGGGGCGCCAACCCCTCCCCAAGCACTTCGTCTATCTCCGCCACCCGCTATTTTCGCGCCGTCTTTGCGCTGAATGCCCTCCAGCGCGGGCATCAACGGAGCCGTTGGCCTATATGCCACCTAACGACTCGCCGCCAGAGATGAATCAGGTCAGCTTCAAGGAATTATCATAGCGGTACGGAATATAAATTCAGGAAACGCGGCGCAACCAAAGTCAATCAAGCAACTTTTGAACTGGGCGTAAGATGCAGTTTAAGACTGAGCAAATGGTGAAGCAGAAGAACAGGGAGAGTTATAAATGGAATCGGCAATGGAGTCCTACCCTCGTCTCACCGCGATAGAGCTTCTCGCGCGCCTTCAACGTTCAGAAGTCACCGCAGTGGAATTGGCTGAGTCAGCACTGTGTCAGATTGAATCATTGGACGTTAACGTCAATGCCTTTTTCCAGGTTGACCGGGACAAGACGCTGGAAATGGCGCGCGCAGCGGATGAGCGTTATCGCGCCTGGCAGACAATGGGGCTGCTCGATGGCCTGCCGGTTGCGGTAAAGGATGCCTTCGATCAGATCTCCTGGACGACACGCGATGGCTCCAAACTGACGAAAGATCTTCCAGCCAAGCTGGATGCGCCAACGGTTGCCGCCTGTCGTCGTCATGGCTTCGTCCCGGTCGGCAAGACCAACATGTCGGAGTTCGGCTGGAAGGCGGTAACAGACTCACCACTCGCCGGAATCACCCGTAATCCCTGGAACCTGGACAAGACCCCGGGCGGATCCAGCGGCGGCAGTGCTGCTGCCGTCGCCATGGGCATCGCCCCACTGGCATTGGCGGCGGATTCAGGTGGCTCGATTCGTATTCCAGCCAGCTTCTGCGGCGTGGTGGGGTTCAAGCCGACGCATGGTCAGGCCCCCATGCATCCGGGCAGCCATTATGGCAAGCTTTCCCAACCCGGTCCTATCGCGCACACGGTCCGCGATGTCGCATTGCTTCTTGAAGTGATGACAGAATCCGACCCGAGCGACCCACGGCTCCAAAACATCTCACAGCGTTACCGGGAAGAACTGTCGGGTGGTATCAGGGGGCTACGCATCGCTTATAGCCCAACCCTGGGCCAGGATGTCGAAGTCGACCCCGAGATTTCGGCTGCCGTTGAGCACATGTGGCCGATAAGCTTACGGAACTGGGTGCACGGATAGTCCACACCGATCCGGATGTGGGTGGACTGCATGAACATTATCAGCGACTGTTCTTTGCCACGGCTTCGATGATGGTCCAGGACTGGGATGAAACCGCCCGAGCCCAGTTGGATCCCGGGCTTCGTGAGGTCGCCGAGCGCTATAGCCGACTCAGCGCTCTGGACTATATGGAGTCGGACTCCGCCCGAGTCGACCTTATGCATCGGATGAGCTTCTTTCATCTGGACTACGACCTAATACTCTGTCCAACGGCCCCGGTCAGACCCTTTGACGTCGGTCGTGAGGTCCCGTCGGGCTGGCCCGAGCCGCGTTGGACCAGCTGGGCGCTGTTCACCTGGCCCTGGAACATGAGTGGTCAGCCCGCCATCAGCATCCCTTGCGGCTTTACTCGCGACGGATTACCGATCGGTGCCCAGCTCATCGGTGCCCGGCATCAAGATTCTCTCGTATTGCGCGTTGCACAGGCATTCCAGCAAATTAGCCCCCTTACCGATCGGCGTCCTCCCATGATCACAACTCAGTGCGATAGGCTCTGATGGGTCAGCGAAAGCTGCGTGGCGTGGAAAGCGGATGGATCCTCAAGCGATCCTCGGTAATGGTGTTTTCCGTGCCGAAGACTTCTGCAGGGTAATAAGCGTGATATAAATCGAATTGAGCATCCTCGGCCTTGGCTACCGATTCGAACATGGCGCGTGAGGCTGTGTTGCTGGAACTGACGGTAGCCTCAAGAGCGGTGACATGACCGCAATGGGGACGTGCCAGGATATGCTGTATCATTCTTATGGCTAGCCCTTGGCCGCGTCCATGCTCGTGGACGCCGATTTGCCAGAGAAAGTAAGTGTTGGGCTGCTTGGGATGAAGATAACCCGTTACGAAGGCGACAAGTTCACCTTCACTCTCCGCCACGGCGCATGTTTCCGAAAAATGAGAACAATGAAGAAGATTACAGTATATTGAGTTCTCAGCAAGTGGCGGCACCCGGCGCACCAGATCATGCAAGGGAGCACTGTCCCTCAGTCTAGGCTCTCGAATGATAGTATCGGATTTTTCCTTACGCATCGCGATGATATCTCCTTCCTTCCCAAGCATTTGCCAATAGCCTACAAGCCAGCATGTGTTCACAATAAAACTGCCAATAGCGTAACCGCTATTGGCAGCATGCCAGGCAACTTACTTTGCTCGTTTCGAGAGCGTCGGAAACTCTTAGGTGCTGCGGCCTCCACCGCTGTTCTTGCCACCTTTCTGACCGGCCTCTGATGCTTTCTCGCGATCATTAGCGAAGTTTCCTCCGCTATGTTTTCCACCTTTTTGGCCGGCTTTTGAAGCTCGCTGTGGGTCATTGGCGAAGTTACCGCCACTGTTGTGGCCACCTTTCTGACCAGCTTCAGAAGCGCGCTCAGGGTCGTTAGCGAAGTTACCACCGCTTTGTTGACCCCCTTTATGACCGATATCCTCGTAAAACTCCTTCCCATGGGTTTTCGAAGTGGCTTCACCGCCTTTCTTGCCAGCTTCGTTAACGCTCATGTTCCCTTGATTGCGCTTATCTGCCATGGTTAGTCTCCTTGATCCGGGAATGACTCGTACAGTCTACCCATTTACTGCCTGCGACCTCCTTGGTCATCTTGTAGAATAGGACCCTCCAAGAAGCTAAACAAGTTGAGAAATTTATATCTCGCGCATCGAAATGTATCCATCTTTACATTTTCCATTAAGTCTTTGGACCGGCAGCAAAATGGACACGGCGAGAGTAGACCTGCGTACAGGATGGCGTGCATTTTCAAACATACCGTTACCTTTTGCGCTTTGCCGAAGTTGAAGGCATTCCCTATCTTTTTATGGGAATACTTTTCATGTAGCCATAAGGAAGAGGCATGGCAAACCGAAACTCAGCGCCTACACAGCGCGGTCGACAGGCCAATCGTCCAGGACAGATACCCAAGCCGGGATGGAAGGACATTCTCAAGCGCACCAAAGTAGAGTTGGCACGTGACCATGTCTCGATCGTTGCTGCGGGCATTGCTTTCTACGGGCTTCTGGCGATCGTACCGGCTATCGTTGCAACCATTGCCCTCTGGGCTATCCTGTTCGATCCTCAGCAAATTACCCAGCAAATCTCCAGCATCAGTCACCTGCTTCCTGATGAGGCTGCAACTATCATTCGACAACAAGCGGAGCGGGCTAGTCGGAATTCTGGTGCCGGCATGAGCCTGGCAGCGGCTGGCGGTATATTGCTGGCCATCTATAGCGCTTCCCGAGGTGTCAATGGCTTCATGGAAGGGCTCAATATCGTCTACGACGAGGAAGAAAACCGTGGGGTGCTGAAGAAAACGGCACTCAAGCTTTTCTTGACGATAGGTGCCATTTTCATGGTCTTGGTGGCGTTTGGGGTAATAGCGGCCATTCCTGCCATTGCAGATCTAATCGGACTGTCGGATTTCGCCAGTTTTCTCGTCAATTTGGCCCGCTGGCCATTATTGATGATCGTTGCCATGCTGGCTATCGCAATACTCTATCGTTATGGTCCCGATCGTGACAAGCCACGCTGGCAGTGGACCAGCATCGGCTCGCTCGTTGCCGTCCTGCTATGGCTTTTAGGATCGATCGCCTTTTCGATCTACGTGCGCAACTTTGGAAGTTATAATGAAATTTATGGATCGCTGGGCGCCGTCATCATTCTGCTGATGTGGTTTTGGCTCTCCGCCTACATCGTCCTGCTGGGAGCTGAACTCAATAGCGAAATGGAGCATCAAACGACACATGACACCACGGTGGGCGGCAACGAACGAATGGGCGAGCGAGATGCATATGTAGCGGACACGCTCGGAGAGAGAAAAGATTAGCTGTGGCTCTACATTATAGCCTCACGATATAAGAGGGTTCCAGCCACAGGCTGAAGCCCTTGAGTCTTTCTAAGCTTCACTTACTGGTGTCGCACCAACCTTTGCAAGAGAAGCGAAGCCTTAAACATCTCTCTCTTTCTTTGGCTCTTACTCGTAATACCTAACTGCTATGCAAGATAACATTTCAGCAAAAACGTTAGCGACAATCATGCGAAGAACTCCTTGTATCCTCTGCCGGTGCGTTCTACGTTCAATATGCGGGTTTGGTCCCGCGTCATCTGGATAAGGACTTTTGAGTCAAGGAGGCTAACCATGACACGAGGCCTTGGAGGTCAATCTCCCGCGAACGTGACCTACCACTTGAGTGGCATCGATTTTCCCGCTAGCCGCGCCGACCTTGAGCGGCATGCCAAGGACAACGGAGCGGGAGGTGACGTACTTGATGTCATACGCAGCATGCCCGACCAGGAGTATGGCAGCATGGCCGATGTGACCAAGGGCGTCGGCGAAGTCGAGTAAGACCACAACTCATTTCCATGTCAGCGAGTCGGCCCAGCGTAGCTGGGCCTTTATGTGCGCACCCGAATGCACCTGTGGGGCTATCGACCCCCTTTCTTTCCTGATGATCTAAAATTTAAATTATTAATTTAAAAAGCAACATACGGCTTTACCAAATTTAACTTGTTGCGTATCACCTCCCCGCCTACGTTGAAGAACGGAACGGGAATTCCACATAACAGGAAAACGAGGCCACCATGTTTCATCATGCCAAAGAACTTCAATTCAACGCACGCGTTTCTGGACCCGACCCTAAATTCGCCAGCCTTCTTCTTGAGCAATTTGGGGGGATGAATGGCGAACTCAAGGCAGCCATGCAGTATTTCACCCAGGCGTTCGCCGCGCGCCAGCCTTATCCAGAGGTATACGATATGCTGATGGATATAGCGACCGAGGAGTTCAGTCACCTAGAGATCGTGGGCGCAACCATACAGATGCTCATGAACGGTGTGAATGGCGAACTGAAAGACATCTCGGAGCAATCCGAAATCATGCAAATGGTGACAGGGAAAGCGGGAAAGGAAAACATTATTCACGAGGCGATGGTCAACCCGATGTTCCTGGCGGTAAGCGGTGGGGGACCGACCGTCACCAATAGTCAGGGCGTTCCCTGGTCTGGCTACTATGTGGATGCCAATGGGGATCTCACCGTTGACCTTCGTTCGGATATCGCTGCGGAGACACGCGCCAAGATCACCTATGAATATCTCATGCAGTTTACCGACGACCCCGAGGTCAAGGAAACCTTGAAATTCCTGATGACACGAGAAGTGGCACATCACCAGATGTTCGAGGCGGCGCTATCCACCTTGAAACCGAACTTCCCCCCCGGCGTTACCCAGGGCGACCCGCGCTACAGCAATCTCTACTTCAATATGTCCAAGGGCCAGGAGGCAAGAGGGCCATGGAACGAAGGAAAGAGCCCCATGCTGGGCGAAACCTGGCAGTACATCGACGACCCACAAGCACATGTCGAAGCCAGTGAAGGCCTTAGAGACCAAGCCCCCGCCGGGGCCTCGATGAGCATGGAAGAAGCGGATAAAAAGAGCAAGGAAGTCAGTCAGCTACGTAGCCGGGAAATTAAGGATTCGGTACCCAAGGGCAGCAACCAGTGGAGCCAGTACAATAAATAGCTATTTTGCTATCCGTACGGCAACCTATCCGTACGTAACCATGCAAGGCCCGCCATCTGATGGCGGGCCATGACGTCTTCGCACCTGTCTAATGCAAGCGTGACTCATGAGTCGTCCCTCAAATGAAGGTAGAGAGGATCGAACTCGCCCGCCTCCTGCAGCCTCGCCCAGTCCAGGATGGTAATTTGCGACTTTTTGGTCTCGACCAGGCCCTGGGTGCGAAGCGCCTGCATGGTGCGGCTGACGTGGACTGCTGTGATGCCAATCGTGTCCGCCAGCTCTTCGTGGGTCAGCGGCATGAGTAAAGTATTCGAGTCTTTCACGAGCCCCACCGCCTCCAGGCGTATCAAGAGCTCGCACAGCAGGTGGGCCATACGGCTGTAGGCATCTCGCCGGCCAATATTGAGTAGCCATTCCCGGAAGATCGAGGCATCGACCAGCGTCTCGCGCCAGAACGCGGCGGTGAGTCTCGGATAACGCTCGCATATATTTCGCAGGTCCTCGTGCTGGATGAACCCGACCGTGCAGGGGCTGATCGCGGCGATGCTGCTGTCCATATATTCCAAGTGCAGGCTCTGCAGGTCCGGCATGTCACCGGGTATGTGCAGCGCCATGATTTGGCGCCGGCCCTCGTAGCTCAGCTTGAAAAGGCAGGTGAAGCCCTCCAGGACCAGGCAACAGTGGTGAGGGCGATCGCCCGTGCGCACGATATGCTGATCCGCCTTGAGATGAGTGATCTGTACGGGCAAGCCCTTGAGTGCCTGCTTTTCCTCGTCGGAGAGGGGAAAGTTGCTTTCCAGCTTGCGAATCATCAGGGTGTCGGGCGAATGAGCCTCTGCGTTCATGCTTGCGCTCCGTTGAAGAATCATTTGCCGTGCCTTCACCCTAGTTCATTGGAGGCCAATTCAAGCGAATAGGCACAAGAATTCTTTTCGTCACCAGCTCCTCGATGCGCATTGGCGCAGCCCGGCGGCATAAAAAGGCGCCGAAAGCCAGCGGGAGGTGACACATCGTTCATGAGCCGTAACATCCCGGTCATTCGTTCCGTGCTAGGATAAGACTCGCCATACCGGTGAACTCAGGCAGGAGGCCAGATGTTTCAACGCACAAGGAAAGTCGCATGTCCCCAATGCCACGGCAGCAATTTCTGGCACGGCAACCCCAAGCCGGCGGATGTGCTCCACTGCCGCTACTGCGACGGCGTGGTCACTACCTACGCCGACTATGTGGAGCAAACGGCCAGGCGTGAAGCCGAGCGGCTGCTGGCGGAATTCGTCGAAGCCGACGTTTCCCGCGACCTCGCCCACCTCAAGGCCGTATTGGCGACTCCCGATCGACGAATAAGCCCCTGAGGCCGCTCGGTCGGCACGGCCATCCAACAGGGTGGCCGTTTCATATCCAGGCTGGCCTCAATCACGTTGGTTCATCTCGGAAGGCAACTCCGTGCCGACTCTCAGCAAAAGCTCCAGTTGTTCGAGTGGCATGGGGCGGGCAAGCAGGTAGCCTTGGAATAGCTCACAGCCGTACCCCTTCAGCAGGCGATGCTGCTGCTCGGTTTCAATGCCTTCGGCCACTACGGTCAGTCCCAGGTGATGGGCCATCGAGATAATGGCCTGCACGATGGAGGCGTCGTCGGCGCTGTGTGTCACTTCCTTGATAAAGCTGCGATCGATCTTCACCTTGCTGATGGGAAGCTGCTTCAGGTAGTTCAGGCTGGAAAAGCCGGTGCCAAAGTCATCGATAGAGACGTCGATTCCCATCCTGCGCAAGTCATGGAGAACATCGACTGCATCCTCCGCATCCTTCAAGAGCACACCTTCGGTCAGTTCCAGCTCCAACCGGCTGGCTGGGAGCTGGGTAGAAGCGAGCGTTTCCCTTAGTGTGTCCAGAAACCCGGCGCGGTGAAACTGCAGGGGCGAGACGTTGACCGCCACCTTGAACCCATCGTGGCCACGCGCACCGAGCAACTCCAAGTCGAGGCAGGCACGCTCGAGCACCCAGCGACTGATCGCCATGATCTGGCCGGTCTCCTCGGCCAAGGGGATGAACTCGCTCGGTGGCACGAAGCCTCTTGCAGGATGGTTCCAGCGCAGCAGGGCCTCCACGGTGACGATGTCGCCCGCCTGGTCGTATAGCGGCTGGTAGTAAAGCTCGAGACGTTGCTCGTCGATGGCGTCCTGGAGTTCGTTACGCATCACCAGCCGCTCGTTGACGCGCGTGGTGATTTCCCGAGTGAACCACTGGTAGGCGTTGCGTCCCTGCTGCTTGGCCATGTACATCGCCATATCGGCCTGCTGGATCAGCTCCATGGGCTGGACAATGGTATTATTTCCGATGGCAATACCGATACTGGCCGACAGGTGGAGCTCATGACGATCGATGCTGTAGGGGCAAGCAACGAGCTGAAGCAGGCTCTCTGCCATTGCCGCCAACTCATCCTGCGTGGCGTCGGGCATCAACACCACGAACTCATCCCCACCCAATCGACCCAAGGTATCACCGGGCCGCATGGCGCTGGCCAATCGGAGGGCTACTTCGATCAGCACTTTATCGCCAACCGCGTGACCCAAGCTGTCGTTGATCGGCTTGAAGTCATCCAGGTCCACGAAAAGTACGGCCATGTCACGACCCTGGCGCTGCGACATGCCGAAATCGTGGACCAGCCGCTCTTCCAGCAGTGATCGGTTGACCAGACCGGTCAGGGCATCGTGACTGGCATTATGGGCAAGACGCTCCTCATAGGCCTGACGCTCGGACACGTCCCGTAACACGCCGACGAAGTGAGTGACACGCCCTTCGCTGTCGGGTACCGGTGCCACGTAGAGCGCATTCCAGAAGGCACTGCCATCCTTGCGATAATTGCGTAGCGTGACATGGCAATCGCGTTGTTCGGACAAGCGGCGACGTAGCCATGCCACTTTCTCGGGATCCGTATCCTATCCCTGCAGGATGCGACAGCTACGACCGAGCAGCTCCTCCTCCCGATAGCCCGTCAGGGCCAGAACGGCCTCGTTCACATAGGTGATGGGGAAATCGTCCTGACTGGCATCGGTGATCACGATGCCGTTGATGCTGGCTTGGACGCTTCGCTCCAGCACGCGCAGGCGAGTCTCGTTACTGTGCTGCTCGGTGATATCCTTGGCGATGCCGAAGACACCTTGGACGGTGCCTTCCACCAAGATGGGAAGATTGGTCACGTAGAGCAGGCGCGGCTCACCAGTAAGGTTGGCGATGGCAACCTCGAATCGCTGCGCGTTTCCCTTCAGAGCTTCATTGAAATAATGCTGAATCCGCTCGATCTCGCCGGGGAGTATGAGCTGTGAAAAGTGAGAACCGATGATCCGATCCACGGGCAAGCCCGTGATGGTTGCACAGGTGGAATTTGCCGTAACGAAGTTGCCCTCGGGATCGACGGAGAAAACCGCATCGGGGTTATAGGCAAAGAGCGAGCGGTAGCGCTGCTCACTCTCCCATAGCGAACGCCTGTCCTGGTGCCGCTGATAGGCCAGCCCCAAGCTGAACGACATGAGATAGCTCAACATCAGCCCGGCAAGGGCCACCCCGCCGGGTATCAACCCCGCCTTGAGCATTTCCTCCACCGAGTCGGGATAGACCTCCAGTGTAAGCCCGAGCCCTCCCGGCAAGCCGATATGTCGATGCGCAACCAGCGGATAACTCATCTTGCTCGCCGCGCGACCGGGCGCTCGCATCTCCAGCAGGGGAGCGCCGTTTTGAAGTACACGGACCATGTAGGCCCCCAACTGAACGCGAAGCTCCTCTTTCAAAAGCACGACAAGATCGATGCTTCCTACCAACTGCTGCCCCACCGAAGGCAGTGGTATCAACACCAGCGCCATATGGCGACGTTCGGAGTCAGCCGGCATCATCCATGGGCTAGCAAAGTCGAACGGCTGCTCCGCCTCGGCCCGGGGGTCGGCCAGTTGCGCCTTCAGCCATTGGCCGGCCTGCTCAGTGCCAGCGAACTCCCAAACCGATACCCCCCGATCCTGCATGACGAGCGCCTGCATCCCGGGAGAGTCGCGGAAGTAGTGTTCGATATGATGGGCACGCATCGCTGCATCCGACAGCGGCTCCGGTGAGTCCAGGCGCTCGGCCACGTACTGGGCGAGGAGAAGCTGTGCGGCCATTGCCTGCTCGGCGTTGTACTGCACGTTATCCAGCAAATGGCTGGCCTGGAGCCGTTTATCCTCCTGGTATTCCCAATTCAACAGGTACCAGACCGAACAGCTCAGCAGGACGCCGAAGAGACCGCACGCCAGCGCCAGCCGCCCCATTCGCGGTTGCGGGCGGTCGACACCTACCGCCATCAGCAGCATCGACACACCCAGGACCAGCGCCAGAGCGGTTCCCAGCAGGGGCGAAGAGGCATTATTCAGCGTCCAGGCCACCTCACCGCCCGGAAGGAAGAGCCTGAGCAGGGCCAGAAGGCTGCTGCTCAGCAGCAGTATGCCTACCCCGGCCCACAGCCAGCGCGAACGGCGCCAGCCCACCCCGAGCAGCAGGCAAACGGCTACCAGTGACAGCATCGCCGATGCAAGGGAGCCCATCCGCACGTCGCCGGTCAGCCAGGACACTCCGACTTCCCGGCCGCCGGCCAGGGCGTTGTGCATCAACAGGTAGGTTACGTGAACAAGCAGGATGAAACCGGCAAAGCGACGCAGTATGGGCCAGCGAACCATCATGGCCAGCAAGCCGACGCCGACCATCAGCACGGCCAGTGCGTTGTCGGGTAGCAGTACGCTACGCAGGGGATAGACGATGCCCAGCCAGTAGGTCAAAAGCCCCGCTCCGCCCATCAGAATGAGCACGGCGGCCGCCGTGTAGAGCGTGGTATCCCTGGCGATATCCAGCGTCTTGTGAGACATACACGCACTCCTTAGGACAGCCGAAAGCGAAACGACCCATCCACACAGCTGGCGTGTCACTACTAGATATCGGCAGGCAAAGGAAAAGGTTTAATTCCTCTCAGCGCCTCATGCACTTGTATCGTGAGAGGCAAGGAGCGCTGCTGAATGGCAAACAAAAGAAAACCGGCCCCGAAGGGCCGGTTCTGTCGTCGAATGAATCGACGTGTCTTGCTATCTTACCGTACTGCCAGGCTCGCTTAGAAGTGGTAGCGAGCGCCGGTCAGCCAGTAGACATCGTCGCCTTCGACATCAGCGATATCGACACCTTCATCAGTGCTGAGGGTGATATCCGCCTGATCGGCCTGATGCAGCTCAAGGAACATGTCGAAGTTGCTGGTCAGCTTGTAGTAGGCGCCGGCTGCCCAGGCAGTACGAGTGTCATCTTCGCTATCTTCGTCGACGCCGTAGACATCGGCGTTGAAGGCCCACTGACCCATGGCGTAGGTAGCACCCAGGCCCCAGGTGTCATAACCGCCGCCCAGAGTGTCGTTATCGTCGCGGGTTTCATAGCCCAGGCGAGCGGAGAAGGCGTCGGTGATGGCGTAGGAAGCGGTGGCACCGTACAGCATCTCGTCGTTGCCGCCGCCGATCGCGTCGTCATCGACATAGCCCAGGGCCAGACGCAGCGGGCCGGTCTCGTACTTCACGCCACCCTGAGTGACGATTTCTTCATCGCCATCTTCGACTGGTGCGACGGCAACATTGTCAGACTCGAGAACGGTACCACGCTCACTGAAATGCTTGGCAGACAGGAATGCCTGGAAGCCGCTCAGGTTCGGGGTGATATAGCCGACAGAGTCGCCACGAGCTTGTGCGCTACCACCGCGACCATTGGTCAGCTCCAGGCCACGATCGATATAGACATCGAACGGCGCAGATACGTGGCTGTTATAGAAGCTGTCGTAGTTACCGGCCAATACGGTACCGAAGCTGGCGCTTTCGAGGCCGATATAGCTGTGGCGAACTTCGTTGAAGCCGTTGTCGGTATTGCGCTCGTCACCGGTGAAGCGCCACTCGACGCGACCGAAGGCCTTGAGGTCGCTGTTGACCTGGTGGCTCATGGAGATGCCGAGGCGGGAGTAGACGTCGACGAACTCAGCGCCGTTGTCGCGGCGAACTTCGGCAGTAGCTCCGTTTTCAGTAACGGTGTCATACTCCGGGCCGCCGCCGGCGATACCCATGGCGATACGGCCGTTGACGATCAGTTGAGTGCCGTCCTGGTCGTAAACGGTAGCGGCCTGAGCGGCAGCAGAGGCGCCCAGGGCACCGGCAATGGCAGTCGCTAACAGTGTCTTTTTCATCACGATAGTTCCTTTACTAGCTTACTGTTTCGATCGTTACTGCACGGATCGGTGATCGGTGCAGGTAGCTTGCCGGGCATGGGTCCCGCCGTGCTTGGCGCTGTTCCTTCTCAGGAGTGGCCTGGGCCGGTCATGACCGCAGCGAAGCCTTGTTATAGTCCAATGCTCGCAGGTAGAACTCTATACCGGGAAAAATGGGAACGCAATAAGAAAAAACACTGTTTTCCTTCCTTGCCCGCTTCCCCCATGGAACTTTTCCCTGCTGATGCGGTCTTGGGCGCTCCCGCCCAAGGGCCGCGTGCCGCAGGCAATGGCAGTCAGTGTTGCCTGGCAGCGATGAGCCCGGACATCATGCCCCGCTGATTGAGGAGAGGCAAGAGCAGTCTTTAACGCTAGGCTTCGGCCGAAAGCTGGTTGCGCTTGGCCATACGGGGCTAAAAGTCAGCTCAAGATGCTCATTTACACCAAGTCAACGCCGTTCTTACAAACGAGGCCTGGCCGAGCGGTGCCCTTCAGTGCCCTTTCGCCTGGCCGTTGTGTTTGGCCAGCAGGGCCGAGAGCTTGGCTTCCATGCGCGCCTCGGGGTCGGCCTGCACATGGCTGGCCTCGGCCGGGGCAGGCATGCTGCCGGCGGCAGCCGGACGCGCGCTGCGCTCAGCCCTCTTGCGTGGTGGTTCGTCGCCCGTACTGCGGCTTGCGCTACGCGCCTTGGCGCCTTCGCGCCGCGGGGTCGTGCCCGCCGCGCGGCCACGCTCGCGCCGTTCGCTCTGCAGGCGTTCCAGCTTGCGCTTGGCATGCTCGTCGGCCTGGCCGTCGACGTTGCCGGCGGGGGCGCCATCGAGATCGATGCGCTCGGCGCCTTCGCGCACGGCCTTGAGATAGCGCGGCAGATTGACGTAGCCCGCCAGGGCCCGGCGCACCAGCTTCTCAGGCCAGGGCTCGCGAGCGGCGAGGTCCTGGTGAATGCCCACCTTGAGCGGCCGGGTGTGGCCCTTGAAGAAGGTGTTGGGGTAACGCTGGTACCACTGCTTCAGCAGCGCATCGGCGGAAGGCGCCTGTTCGATGGCAAGCCGCCCCTGGCGCTCGTCGTGGGTCTCTGCAGCCTCTTCGCCCTGCTCTTGCTCTTGCCTTGCCACTGGCTGATGTGAAGGCTCGGCAACCGCCAGGGCCGGCGCCGGGGCTTCCTGCCGAGAGGCCGCCATGGGAGCGGAAGGCGCGGTGTCCTGCGGCGGCTCAACCGGCGGCGGCACCTGTTCACGCTCGGCGCTGCCGCTCGCTTCTCGCTCGATGCCCTGCTGCGCCGATTCCTCCCGCGGGCGCTGCCCCATCAGCGCCGCCAGCCCTTGGGCACGTCGCGTCGCACCGGGGAAGACGGGAGCCGGCTCGCCCTTGCGCATCCGCTCGCGCAGGCGGGCATTGTCCTCCTCGAGTTCGCGATTCTGCTCGTCGAGTTCGCGGTTCTCTTCCATCAGTTCGAGGCGAGCCGCCTCCAGTTCCTGCCGTGCTGCTTCGGCCTCGGCAAGCCGGGCTTCCAACTGCTCTATCTTGGCGCGACAGCCGTGCAGCTCCTCGAGCGCATCGGCGGCGCGAGCCTCAAGAGCACTGAATAGATGACGTGAACGTTGTTCAATCAAGACCAGCATCCTCCTGGCAGGCTCACGTTGACGACACAGCGATGGACCTTCGATGGGGCAAGCTTCCATGATCCAGCAAGTGTGTGCCACAAGCGAGGCGCTGACAAATCCTCAATCCGCCCGGCGACGGTATTCGACGAAGCTATAATTCGGCTGCCCCGGCTGGGGCGTGCCCGGCACGCGCTGCACCTCTTGCCACTCGTTCTCGTCAAGCGTGGGGAAGCGGGCGTCGCCCTCCACCTCGACCTCCACCTCGGTCAGGTAGATGTGGCTGGCATGGGGCAGCGCCTGGGCGTAGATCTCGCCGCCGCCCATCACCATGATCTCTTCGGCAGCGTCGATGGTGGCCTGCTGGTCGGCCAGGAACAGCGCCGACACGAGGTCGTGGCAGACCCGCACGCCGTCGTGCTGGAAGGCCTCGTCGCGGGTCACCACGATATTGAGCCGGCCCGGCAGCGGCCGGCCAATGGAGGCGAAGGTCTTGCGCCCCATGATCAGCGGCTTGGCCTGGGTCATGCGCTTGAAGAACTTGAGGTCCTCGGGCAGGTGCCAGGGCAGCTTGTTGTCGATGCCGATCACGCCGTTGCGCGATACCGCGGCGATCATCGCCACCGGTACCAGGGTCTCGTCCGTCATACCGCAACCTCGGCCTTGATATGGGGGTGGGGGTCGTAGCCTTCGATGGCGATGTGCTCGAAGCGGAAGTCGAACAGGTCACCGACATTCGGGTCGAGTACCAGCCTGGGCGCGGAGCGCGGCGTACGCGACAGCTGCAGCTCGGCCTGATCCAGGTGATTGAGGTAGAGATGCGCGTCGCCCAGCGTATGCACGAAGTCGCCCGGCTCGAGCCCCGAGACCTGGGCGATCATCTGGGTCAACAGCGCGTAGCTGGCGATATTGAACGGCACGCCGAGGAAGATGTCGGCGCTGCGCTGGTAGAGCTGGCAGGAAAGCCGCCCCTCGGCTACGTAGAACTGGAACAAGCAGTGGCATGGCGGCAACGCCATCTCGTCGACCAATGCCGGGTTCCAGGCGGAGACGATCAGCCGCCGTGAGCGTGGGTTGGTACGGATCTGTTCCATCAGCTTTGCGATCTGGTCGACGTGGCCGCCGCGGGGGTCGGGCCAACTGCGCCACTGATAGCCATAGACGGGCCCCAGATCGCCGTTCTCGTCGGCCCACTCGTCCCAGATGCCGACCCCATTCTGCTTGAGATAGGCGATATTGGTGTCGCCGCGCAGGAACCACAGCAGCTCGTGGATAATCGAGCGCAGGTGCAGCTTCTTGGTGGTCACCAGCGGAAAGCCGCGGGAGAGATCGAAGCGCATCTGATGGCCGAAGATCGAACGCGTGCCGACTCCGGTACGATCCGAACGCTCGACGCCGTGCTCCAGCACCTGCCGCATCAGGTCCAGGTAGGGTTGCTCGAGAGCGGGCTTTTCGAGAGCAGGCTGCTCGAAGGCCGACTGTGCATTGTCTTCTGGCATCATTGACGGGCTCTGCATGGATTGTTCGATAGACCGAGAGTCTATCGCCTCTCGGCCCGGCGTCCTAATCCCGTTGGGTTTCACTGCGTGACCAGCACTTCATCCATCGGCTGACGCCGCGACCAGGCGATCAGCGCGATGCCGAAGGCGATCATCGGCAGCGTCAGCAGCATGCCCATGGTGAACCAGCCGAAGGCGAGATAACCGATATGGGCGTCCGGCAGACGGAAGAACTCGACCAGGAAACGGAACATGCCGTAGAGCAACAGGAACAGGCCGGAAACCAGACCGCGCCGCCGCGGCATGGTCGAAACCCACCACAGGACCACGAACAAGACCAGCCCCTCGAGCAGGGCTTCGTAGAGCGAAGTGGGGTGGCGAGGCTCCGGCCCCATGCCGGGAAACGGCATGCCCCAAGGCAGCTCGGTGACCCGCCCGGGCAGCTCGCGATTGATGAAGTTGCCGATGCGCCCTGCACCCAGGCCGATCGGCACCATGGGGGCGAAGAAGTCGGTCAGCGTGAAGAAGGCCATGCGCTTCTTCCGCGCGAACCACAGTGCCGCCAGCAGCACGCCGATCAACCCGCCGTGAAAGCTCATGCCGCCATCCCACACGCGCAGCACCCATAGCGGATCGGCCAGCCATTGGTCCATACCGTAGAACAGCGCATAGCCGAGGCGACCGCCGAGCACGACCCCGAGAGCCGCATAGAACAGCAGGTCGCCGACGTCGTCGCGGGTCAGGCCGAAGCGCTCGGCCCGCAGCCGGCCCAGCCACCAGGCGCCCACGAATCCGACGACGTACATCAGGCCATACCAGTGAACCTGAAAGGGTCCGAGGGCGATGGCAACAGGGTCGATATCGGGATAGTTCATGATGTCCTCAGAACAGGAAACGGAGCCCCACGATCAGCAGCAGCGCAGCGAAGGCGAGCCGCAGCACGCGGGCCGAAAGCACATGAGCCAGGCGTACGCCCAGCCTGGCGAAAGGCACGCTGGCCAGCACGATACCGAGAAAGGCGGGCCACATCACGAAGCCGGTGGCGCCCGACGGCAGCGCGGGGTTGCCCCAGCCCACCACGATGAAGGTCAGCGCGCCGAACAGAGCGATGGGCAGGCCGCAGGCAGCGGAGGTGCCTACCGCCTGGGTCATGCTGGCTCCACAGCGCGAAAGCCAGGGTACGCAGAGGGTTCCCCCGCCGATGCCGAACAGCGCCGACACACCGCCGATGATCATTCCGGCCAGGCCCATGGCCAGCCGCCCCGGTGCCGCACGGCCCGCCCTGGGGCTGATGCCCAGCGCCATCCTGAGGGCCATCAGCACCACGAACACGCCGAACAGGGTGCCCAGCAGCCCGCCCGACAGCGCACCGGCGACGAACACGCCGGCGATCGCCCCCAGCATCAGCCCCGGCAGCAGAAAGAGAAACCACTCGCGACGGATGCTGTCTCGCTGGAAGTGCGCCCAGGCCGACGAAGCCCCGGTAACGAGGATGGTAGCCAGTGAGGTGCCGACCGCCAGATGCATGATGACCCCAGCATCGACCCCTTGCAGACCAAAGGCGAAGACCAGCGCCGGTACGATGATCAAACCGCCGCCAACGCCGAACAACCCGGCCATGGTGCCGGCCACCGCGCCCACCGCCAGGTAACCGAGAAGTGTGAGGAATACGCTCATGCCGATGGAGTTTCCTCGAATGCGTCGGGTCGCCAACGCTGCAGGAGCTCGATCAACTCGCGTGGCCCGTAGGGCTTGGCCAGGTAGTCGTCCATGCCGGCGTCGTCAAAGCGCCGACGGTCGCTTTCGGTGGCGTTGGCGGTCAAGGCCACCAGCACGCTACGGCCGGCATCGGGCCGCAGTGCCTCCTGCTCGCGCCAGTGTCGAGCGGCTTCCACGCCGTCCATGCCAGGCATGAAGATGTCCATCAGAACCAGGTCATAGGCATGGCGGTGCTGCTGTTCCAGAGCCTCCAGGCCGCTGGCAACGCTGTCGACACGCAGCCCCTGACGCTCCAGAACCTGGCTCGCTAGCATGCGATTGACCGGGCCATCGTCGACGACCAGCACGCGCAGCGGACCCGCCTGGCCGGATGACAAGCGCATGTCGCGCAGCGCCACTTCTCCCTGCTCTCCCGCCAGGCTGCTGATCAGCAGCAGGATATCGGCGATACGCTCACTCAGGTGTGCATGTCGGTGCGGATCGACGCGGCCACCGTCGCCCTTCATCTCTCGGGCCAGCTCGGACAGCAGCGGCTCCAGCTCACGCTGCAGCAGGGTCAGGTAGCGCGACTTCAGGCGCGAATCCTCACGAGCGCGCTCCCGAGCCGCCAGCAGCCCACCGAGATCATGCGAGCCGGCACGCTCGAAGAACAGCAGTTGGTAGGGGGATGCATCCAGCCATTCCACCTGAAAGGAGCGCCAGCGACCTTCACCATCCAGCACCTGCACCTCGGCCGGTTTGCTTCCCGCCGCCTCGGTAGCGATCAGGTGGGTGGCGGGGTCCTGCCCCGTCAGGGTCTCCTGGCTTTCTCCCAACAGCTGTTCCATGGCCAGGTTGGCGCTCACGATTCGCCCGCGGTAGAGCAGCAGAACCGGGCGCTGGCTGGCCATCAGCAGGCCATCCAGATTCGGCAGCAGCCCCAGCCTGGATTGCAGCTCGACCATGCCGTCATGCAGCTTTTCCAGCCGCCCCGTGACCGTGCCCTCGTAGTCCGACTGTCGCCGGGGACCACCCAGCCAGCGCGGCAGACACTGCTCGGTCTCCTGCAATAGCCGCTCGATGCGCCCCAGGCGACTCTCGATCTGGCTCTCGCATTCGCGCATGCTGTGACGCAACTGCAGCAGGAAGGCCGATACGGTCAGTGCAGTGCCAACCAGCAGGGCCATCAGCAGCCAGGCGGACTCGGCCCAGGAACTGGGATCGGGCGTGGCCACCCACAGCACCAGCCCCACCAGCAGGCACAGCACCACCAGGGCTGCCTGAGCCAGCAGCAGCGGCCAGAGTAGCGGCCAGATCAGGTATGACCAGAAGCGGTCCTTGCGAGTTCCCACGGGCATTCGCATCCCTGTGCCAGGCTATGTGGCAGTGAGTTTACGCCGACGGGCCTCAGCTATCATGGCAGCCGGAAGCGCGTAAGTGCACGTCTTGTAGAGAAACTCTTTCCCGAGTCATGCCTAGCGACACCCCTCCCGGACCGAAACGATGCTCCTCCAGCACGATCACGCCTGCGTCGAGGTTCCACTCCAGCCAGGTCGTGGCACGGGTGCCGTACTGCTCGCCGACGATGAACGGTGACGACAGGCGGCGCTCCAGCTCCAGGCCGACGCCGGTATCCGGTAGCCGTTCGTCATCGGCCGGACAGCCGTCGGCCAGCGCGCCCAGAGCATCCTCCGGCCAGCGACGGCGCAGCGCCGTTGCCAGACCTTGCCGGGCGGCGATCAGCTTGGGCCAGGGGGTGTCGAGGCTGGCGTTGGAGAGGCCATGGATGCCGGGCGCCACATCGGCAAGCAATAGCCGCTCCCGGCTGCGGTGAAGATGCCACAAGCGTTGACCGTCGCCAGCCAACAGGTTGAAGCCGGCATAGCGCCAGCCATCCCCCCCTGCCAGCTTGGCCAGCCATTCAGACAGGTCGGAGCACTCGAGCGCCTCGCGCACGAGATGGCCCCTGCTCGGCGCCTCGGCCGATACTCGCAGCGCCGGGTCGCGCACATTGGTGATCGCGGCCACGCGGCCACGACGATGCACCGCCAGCCAACTACCGCCAGCCTCGAGGTCGCGTCCGCCGACGATGTCCTGTGCTCCCTCCCAGGCCTGCAGAGGCGCCGTCGGTCGCTGATGAAACTCGTCGCGATTGGCCACCAGCCGAAGCGGCACGGACGCTCCCGGACTGTAATTGAAGGCGATGAGGCACATGAGGTAGCGCTCAGTCCCGGGGGGGCAGCAGGTGCGCCAACTGCCATTCGCTCAACCGAGCGAACAGATGGCTTCGCACTGCGCCAGGTGTATTGAGGGCCAGGGTCTCGTGCACCAGCGTCTTGGCGGCATCGAGGGAGACCCGGCGAATCGCCGCTCTGACCCGCGGCAGGCTGGGGGCGTTCATGGAGAGCGAATCGAAGCCCATGCCCATCAGCAGCAGCGCCCCGGCCGGATCCCCGGCCATTTCGCCGCACACGCAAATCGGTTTCTTGAGCCGCTTGGAGTCTTCGGCCAGCCTTGCCATGGCGCACAGCACAGCCGGATGGCAAGCATCGTACAGGCTTGCCACGCGAGGGTTGTTGCGGTCGACCGCTAGCAAGTACTGGGTCAGGTCGTTGCTGCCCACGGAGAAGAAATCGACACGCTCGGCCAGTGCGTCCAGTTGGTAGAGCGTGGCCGGCACCTCCAGCATTACCCCCACCCTGGGCCGCGGCGTCACGATGCCCTCCTCGCCCAGCTCGCGAATGGCGCGGTCGAGCATGCGCAGGGCATCGTCGACCTCATCGACGTTCGTCACCATGGGCAGCAGAATCTGCAGGTTGTCGAGACCCTGGGAGGCGCGCAGCATGGCACGCAGCTGCACCATCAGCACTTCGGGATGGTCGAGGGTGACACGAATGCCACGCCAGCCGAGGAAGGGATTGGCCTCGTCGATGGGAAAATAGGGCAGATCCTTGTCGCCGCCGATATCGAGCGTGCGCATCACCACCGGCAGCGGCGCGAAGCTTTCCAACTGGTCGCGGTAGAGGCGCGCCTGCTCCTGCTCGCCGGGGAACCGCTCGGCGATCATGAAAGGCACTTCGGTGCGGTACAGCCCCACGCCGCTGATCCGCTTCTTGAGCGATACCGAGGTATCGATGGCAAGGCCGGTATTGACCATCAGCGGCATGACGTGGCCATCCGGGGTCTCGCTGGGCAGATCCTGCTCGTGCTCGAGTACTTCGACCAACGCCGCCTCTTCGGCTATCAGGCTTTGATAGCGCGTCTTGAGCTCGTCCGAGGGCCGCACGAACAGCCGGCCGCGATGCCCGTCGAGTACCACCTCGGCGCCGGAGAGACGCGGCAACGGGAGGTCGACCATGCCCAGCACGGTAGGCACGCCCATCGCACGCGCGACGATCGCCACGTGGGAGGTGCTCGATCCGCGCACCGACACCAGCCCGGCAAGCCGCTCCCTGGGTACCTCACCCAGCGTGGCGACGCTGATCTCGTCGCCCACCAATATGCTGCTCTCGGGGAAGACATGGGGGATTTGCGGTGTCTCCTCCTGAAGGTGAGCCAGCACTCGCCGGCCCAGGTCGCGCACGTCGGCGGCCCGCTCGCGCAGGTAGTCGTCGTCGACCCGTTCGAGGTACTGCACGTGGCGCCGCACCACGTCGGCCAAGGCGCCGGGTGCCCACTGCCCCTCGCGGATGCGCTTCTCCACTTCCTGCGAAAGCGCCGCCTCGCTGAGCATCTGCTGGTAGACCTCGAACAGCGCCAGCTCCTGTGCCGAGATGCGGCTGGCCAGGCGCTCGCCCGCCGCGCGGATCTCCTCACGCACCCGCTCGATGGCCTCCTTGAGGCGCACGATCTCGTATTCGACATCGGTCGGGATCAGGTCGGGAACGCTGTCCAGGTCGGACAGCGGTGCCACCACCACCACTTCGCCGATGGCCATGCCGGGCGAAGCGGCAACGCCGGTGAACAGCGCCTGCCCCCCCGGCAAGGCGGGCCGGCTGAGGCTACCGGTGGCCAGGGCATGGGCCAATACGCCGGCAAGCTGAGCCCCCATGGTGATGAGGAAGGCTTCGTCTTCCTCATCGTAGCGGCGTTTTTCCGCCTGCTGTACGACGAGAACGCCAAGCATGCGGCGCTGGTGGATGATCGGCACGCCGAGAAAGCTGGAGTAGCGCTCCTCTCCGGTCGCTTCGAAATAGCGGAAGCGTGGATGTGCGGGAGCGTCCTCGAGGTTGAGCGGTTCTTCGCGCTCGGCCACCAGGCCGACCAGCCCCTCTCCCACCCGCAGGCTCACGTGCCCCACCGCCTGGCTGTGCAGGCCGATGGTCTCCATCAGGACGAGTTCCTGAGTATCGCCATCATAGAGATAGAAGGAGCACACGTCGGTGTGCATGGCCTTGCGAATGCGCCGGACCATGGTCGCCAGTGCCGCATCGAGATTGCGGGCACCGTTGACCTCCTGTATGACCCGGCGCAGTACCTCCAGCATCGGCGTCTTGCTTTCCATTGTTGTATTACCTCGCCTGGCTGAGGAATCGAGACGCAAGCACCGTCATCCGGGGAGAACGGGCTACGTGGCGGGGCCCTGCGCAGCCCCTCATGTACGCCCCCACTATTGCTGCGTTCGATCAGCGGCCTTCGAGCGCCAGCCGTTGTGCACGCGGGGACAGTTCGCTCAGCGCGCGGCGATACACCTCGCGCTTGAATGGCACCACTTGGCCCAGCGGATACCAGTAGCTGACCCAGCGCCAGTTATCGAACTCGGGCTTTTCCGAGCCATCCATACAGATGCGGTTCTCCTGGCAGCGAATCCGCAGCAGGAACCACTTCTGCTTCTGGCCGATACACACCGGCCTGGAGTTCATGCGCACCATGCGTCGCGGCAGGCGATAGCGCAGCCATCCCCGGGTACAGGCCAGTAGCTCGACGTCATCGGCGGTCAGGCCGATTTCCTCTTCCAGCTCACGATAGAGCGCCTGTTGCGGTGTTTCGGTTGACTTGATGCCTCCCTGGGGAAACTGCCACGCATTCTGTCCAACCCGACGCGCCCAAAGCAGTTGCCCTCTGGCGTTGGCGATGATGATGCCAACGTTGGGGCGAAAGCCGTCAGCGTCGATCACGGACGTCACCTTGTGAAATTCGTCATTGCCTGCATTCTTCCACAATGGCGCGAAGCGCATCAATACAACGATCAGGGAGAAGGTTCGCGTCAGTCGCCGCCTGGCACGAGAAAAAGCACGACGAGGCTTAGCAGCATGCGGCGTTGTCTGACATAATCGCCAGCTTTCACGCAATGCAGCATGACGTTACTAAAGCTCACCACATCGCAAGGGGTAAGCCGTGAGTCTGGCCATCTTCGATCTGGACAACACCCTGCTCTCCATCGACAGCGACCATGCCTGGGGCGAGTTCCTACTCGAGCAGGGGGCAGTGGATGCCGAGGCCTACCGTGAGGCCAACGACCGTTTCATGGCCGATTACGAGGCGGGCACGCTGGATATTCACGCTTTTCTGGAGGTGGTCCTCAGGCCGCTGGCCGACAACAGCCCCGAGCAGCTCGCGGCGTGGCACCAGCAGTTCATGGCCAGCAAGATCGAGCCCAGCATTCTGCCCAAGGGGGAGGAGCTACTGGCGCGCCATCGCAGCCGCGGCGACACCTTGCTGATCATCACCGCCACCAACCGCTTCATTACCGGGCCCATCGCCGAGCGACTGGGGGTGGATTACCTGATCGCCGTGGAGCCCGAGGTTCGCGACGGCCGCTATACCGGCCAGGTCAGCGGCACGCCGAGCTATCGCGAAGGCAAGGTAAAACGCCTGGAGGAGTGGCTGGTGGACAGAGATCTGACCCTGGAAGACGCCTGGTTCTACAGCGACTCGCACAACGATCTGGCGCTACTGCAGCTGGTGGAGCACCCCGTGGCGGTGGACCCCGACCCTACCCTGCGCGAGGAAGCCGAGCGGCGCGGCTGGCGTATCATGAGCCTGAGGAACTGAGCCAGCCCTGTCCCAGAAAGGAAAAAACCCTAAGGCGGATGCCTTAGGGTTTTTTTCGTTTGCTGACTAAGCGCTGAGCAAATAGCCGAGCGAGATGAAGCGCAGGTTACCCAAGCAGGTGCTCGACGGCAGCGCGCTCCTGGCGCAGCTCGTCTTCCGTGGCCTGCATCTTGGCACGGCTGAACTCGTCGATCTCGAGACCCTGGACGATCTCGTAGTCGCCGTTCTGGCAGCGTACCGGGTAGGAGTAGATGATGCCCTCGGCGATGCCATAGCTGCCGTCAGAGGGAATCGCCATGCTCACGACGCCATCGGTGCCCAGCGCCCAGTCACGCATGTGATCGATGGCGGAAGAAGCAGCCGAAGCGGCGGATGAGGCACCGCGCGCCTTGATGATGGCGGCACCGCGCTGCTGCACGGTGGGTATGAAGTCGTTTTCGTACCAGTCGCGTTCGACCAGATCGAAGGCCGGCTTGCCGTCCACCTTGGTGTGGGCCAGGTCGGGATACTGGGTGGCGCTGTGGTTGCCCCAGATGATCATGCTGTCGACGTCGGTGACGCGCTTGCCGGTTTTCTGCGCCAGCTGGGTCAGGGCGCGGTTGTGATCCAGGCGGGTCATCGCGGTGAATTGACGCGGGCTGAGATCCGGCGCGTTGCAGGAAGCGATCAGAGCATTGGTATTGGCCGGGTTGCCCACTACCAGTACGCGCACGTCGCGGCTGGCGTACTCGTTGAGCGCCTTGCCCTGTACGGAGAAGATCGCCGCGTTGGCCTCCAGCAGATCCTTGCGCTCCATGCCCGGGCCGCGCGGACGCGCACCGACCAGCAGGGCGAAGTCGGCATCCTTGAAGGCGACGTTGGGGTCGTCGGAGGCCACGATGTCCTGCACCAGCGGGAAGGCGCAATCGTTGACTTCCATCACCACGCCGTTCAGCGCGTCCATCGCCTGGGGAATCTCGAGCAGCTGGAGAATGACCGGCTGGTCCGGGCCCAGCATGTCGCCTGCCGCGATACGGAAGATAAGGGAGTAGCTGATCTGGCCAGCACCGCCGGTAATGGCAATACGTACGGGATCTTTCATTGTTGCTCCTTCGGTTGAGCCGCCATGAGGGAAACGTCGCACAAATGTCTGCACGAGCGAATCGCTGCGTTGCGCTTCATCTCGCTCGCCAATTTGTCCAACATCCCCTGAAGATAAGCCTGGAGGATGCATATCCACCCCGGCCGAAATCCGGACCGCCAAGATGTTATGCCTGCACCGCACGAAACTCAATCCGACCTCTGACTATGAGAGCGCCTACAACCTACTGCGCTCGGCCAGGCTGTGTTGAAATCAGTCTTAAAAAAGCTCATTTACAGCCCGTAAACTGCGCTTTTGCGACTGATTTTGCCTTGTGACCCACAAGGATGGGGAAATGCGTGGGCCCGTAGGGAACGGGCCTAGCCCTGACCTTCGCTGGCTACGTTTGTAGACGCTCTTCAGGAAAGCGGCAGTGTGGTTTGAGATACGCATCGCTGCGACTGCTACCTGCCGGCACATGCGCTATCATGCTGTGCCGAATAAGCTGATGCCGAATTCAACCAGGGAAGGCTGCATGTTTCGACGTCCCCCCATCTCCGCGCTGCTGGCCGCCCTGGTGCTGTTGGCGCTTCTGCTGTGGCTGGCACTCGGTGACTTGCAGCGCTTTCGACAAGAGGCTCCCCCCACCGACGCCCCCGAGGAAGAGAGCCTGCCACGGGTCGAGTATCGCGTCAGCGAGGCTTCGCCCTACATGCCGCGTCAGATAGCCCAGGGTCAGTTGGAGGCGTTACGCGAAGTCGAACTGCGCAGCCGCCATAGCGGCCGCGTGACCGAATTGCCGGTGGCCCAAGGCGCGACGGTGGAGGCCGGAACGACGCTGCTGGCCCTCTCTCGCGATGCCCTGGAAGCCCAACTGGAGCGCGCCGAGGCCCAGCTCGAGCTGGCCCGGGCCGAACTCAGCGGGGCCGGCGACCTGCGCCAACGCAACCTGATCTCACAGCCCGAGCTGCTGCGCTTGCAAAGCAGCGTCAGCGTGGCGACGGCCGAAGTGGCCGAGCTGCGCCAGGCGCTGGACGAGACACGCCCCACCGCCCCTTTCGATGGCGTACTCGACCGCCTGGACGTAGAGCTGGGCGAACTGCTTCAGGTCGGTGAGACTTTCGCCCGCCTGGTCGACGACCGGCGCCTGATCGCCAGCGCCTGGGTGGCCCAGCGCGATGTCGACGCCCTTCGCCCTGGTCTTCCCGCCGAAGCCAGGCTGCTCGACGGCAGCCGGCTGAGGGGTGAGTTGACTCATGTCGCCAGCAGCGCCGACGAAGCCACGCGATCTTTCTACGTCGAAGCCGAATTCGACAATCCGGAGCGTCGCCGCCTGGCCGGCGCCAGTGCCACCTTGGCGATCACCCTGCCCGAGCGCACAGTGCATCGCTTTTCTCCCGCCCTGCTCGAACTGGACGCCGAAGGCCGGCTGCGGGTCAAGCATCTGGCTGACGATGACCGCGTGGTCAGTACGCCCGTCGATCTGGTCGCCGCCGATTCCAGTGAAGCCCGCGTGGCCGGGCTGCCCGACACGATACGCCTGATCACCCTGGGCGGCGGCTTCGTCGCACCCGGCGATGCCGTGGTCGCCGTACCGGCCGCGGGCGCTACCGAGGAGATTGCCGGAGATTCCGAGGAGAGTGCTGCGGAACGGGAGGCGCTCTGAAATGCGCACCTTGATCGAGGCCGCCCTGGACCGATCGCGCACGACCCTGCTGTTACTGTTCGCCCTGCTGGTGGCCGGCATCGCCGCCTGGCAGGCGGTACCCAAAGAGGCCAATCCGGACGTACCGATCCCCATTATCTACGTCTCGCTGGCGCTCGAAGGCGTGAGCCCCGAAGACGGCGAGCGGCTGCTGGTGCGCCCCATGGAGCAGGAGCTTCGCACCATCGAGGGCGTGCGCAAGATGACCGCCCAGTCCAGCGAAGGTCACGCCGCGGTCACGCTGGAGTTCGATGCCGGCTTCGACCCGCGCCAGGCGCTCGCCGACGTGCGCGAGCGGGTCGACATCGCCAATGCCTCGCTGCCTGATGAAGCCGAGGAACCGCGTGTCTTCGAGGTCAACGTCGGCCTCTTCCCGGTGCTGTCGGTGGGCCTCTCGGGGCCGATCGAAGAGACTCGCCGACTGGCCATCGCCCGCCAGCTGCAGGACGCCTTCGAAGGGGTACCCGAGGTGCTCGAGGTCGAAATCGGCGGCGAGCGCGAGGAGCTGCTGGAGATCGTCGTCGACCCGCTGGTACTCGACAGCTACGGCGTGGACTTCGATACCCTGTTCAACCTGGTCACGCGCAACAACCGCCTGGTGGCGGCCGGCGGTCTCGATACCGGCGCCGGACGCACCCCGGTGAAGGTTCCCGGCGTGATCGAGTCCCTAGAGGACGTCATGAACATGCCGGTGAAGGTCGACGGCGATCGCGTGGTGACCTTCGCCGACGTGGCCTGGATACGCCCCACCTTCAAGGATCCCGAAGGTTTCGCCCGCATCGACGGCGAGCCGGCCCTGGTGCTGGAAATCTCCAAGCGCGCCGGCGCCAACCTGATCGCCACCATCGAGGGCGTACGCAGCATTCTTGCCGAGGCTGCACCGCTGCTGCCCGATGAACTCTCCGTCACGACCATCATGGATCAGTCGGTGACCGTCAAGCAGATGCTGTCGGAGCTGCTCAATAACGTCGTCACCGCCGTGGTATTGGTACTGATCGTGATCCTGGCGGCGATGGGCCTGCGCTCGGCGCTGATGGTGGGCCTGACCATTCCCGGTGCGTTCCTCACCGGCATCCTGCTGATCTGGGCGGTCGGCTACACGCTCAATATCGTGGTGCTGTTCGCCCTCATTTTAGTAGCCGGCATGCTGGTGGATGGCGCCATCGTGGTCAGTGAGCTCGCCGACCGCAATCTACGCGAAGGCCAGCCTCCCCGTACGGCCTGGATTCACGCCGCGACCCGCATGAGCTGGCCGGTCATCGCCGCCACCGCCACCACCCTGGCGGTATTCTTCCCGCTGCTGTTCTGGCCGGGGGTGGTGGGCGAATTCATGAAGTACCTGCCGGCCACGGTGATCCTCTGCCTGCTAGCGTCGCTGGCCATGGCGCTGATCTTTCTGCCAACCCTGGGGGGCGTTTTCAGCGCGCGCACCGGCAAGATTCATCGCAGCGAGGAAATGGTCACTGCCGGCGGGCGCCTGTATCGTGCCACCCTCGCCCGGCTGCTGGCCCGTCCCGGCATGACGCTGCTCATCGCGCTGCTGCTGATGGCACTGATCTTCGTCGGTTACGGTCGCTTCAACCATGGGGTGGAGTTCTTTCCCGAGGTCGAACCGGAGAACGCCCAGGTGGTGGTGCGCTCCCGGGGCGATTTCTCGGCAGTGGAGAAAGACGCCATCGTGCGCCGGGTCGAGGCACGACTCGCCGGCATGAGCGAGGTGAAGGCGCTTTATGCCCGCTCCTATGGCGTGCCCAATCAGCAGGTCGGCAGCGATGTGATCGGCGTGGTGCAGTTTCAGTTGATCGACTGGCAGGAGCGCCGACCGGCTCGGGTGATCATGAGCGAGATGGCCGAGCGTACCGCCGACCTGCCAGGAGTTGTACTGGAATTCCGCGAGCAGGAGCAGGGCCCGGGGGGCGGCAAGCCCATCGTGCTCGAAGTCAGCGCCCAGCAGGAAGCGGACAGCGCGGCGGCAGTGGAAGCCATTCGCGGCGCGATGGAGCGGCTTGGGGGCTTCCGCGACATCGAGGACAACCGCAGCCTGCCCGGCATCGAGTGGCGGCTCAACGTCGATCGCGCCGCCGCCGCCCGCATGGGTGCCGACGTCGCCGCCGTGGGCAGCGCCGTTCAACTGGTTACCAACGGCCTGCAAGTGGCCACCTATCGCCCCGCCCACGCGACCGACGAGGTCGATATACGCGTGCGCTTCCCCGAAGCCTCCCGCCATATCGGCCAACTAGACCGCCTGACCCTCAACACGCCGCGCGGCCAGGTGCCGGTGTCCCATTTCGCCAGCCTGGAGCCGGCTCCCAGGGTGGGCACGCTGCACCGCATCGATGGCCGGCGGGCCATCACCCTGGAAGCGGACGTGACCGCGGGCTACCAGCCCGACGAACGGTTGAGTGCGCTGCTGGCAGAACTGGGGCCGCCGCCCGAGGGCGTTCGGGTCAACGTCGCTGGCGAGCAGGAGGACCAGGAGCAGGCCAGTCGCTTCCTGATCACCGCTTTCCTGATGGCCATCGGCATGATGCTGCTGATCCTGGTCACTCAGTTCAACAGCCTCTACCAAGCCTTGCTGGTGCTTTCGGCGATCGTGTTTTCCACCGCCGGCGTGCTGATGGGCCTGCTGATCAATGGCCAGCCGTTCGGCATCGTCATGGTCGGCATGGGCATCATCGCCCTGGCGGGTATCGTGGTGAATAACAATATCGTGCTGATCGATACCTACAACGAGCTGCGCCAGGCGGGCCTGGCTCCGTATGACGCGGCGCTGGGCGCAGGCGGCCTTCGCCTGCGCCCGGTACTGCTGACCGCCGTTACCACCGTGCTCGGCCTGATGCCAATGGTGCTGGAAATCAACGTCAACCTGTTCGCGCCAAGTCTCGGCTTGGGCGCACCCTCGACCCAGTGGTGGACCCAGCTCTCCAGCGCCATCGCCGGCGGGCTGATATTCGCCACCGGGCTGACCTTGCTGCTGACCCCCTGCATGCTGGTGCTATGGCAGCGCCGCCCGGCACGTAAAGCGGCCAAGCCCGCCGAAGCGTGAGCCCACGAACCCGGGGCGAAGCCCCGATACGATGACGCCGCCCCGGGCCTTGGCTCGGGGCGGCGCTGAGTAAATCGGCCTGAATGCCAGACGGCTCTATTCGGCCTGGACTTCCTTCTGCGGTGTATGTGCCGCATGCAGGCGGGCAATCAATTGGTCTTCCAGGGCGAAGCGTTCGGTCAGGCCCTTGGCCAGGCGATCGAGCCAGGCGGGCAGGCGTGGCAGGAAGTGCTGGCAGCGCACAGGGGTCGAATAGTCGGCATCGAATGCCAGCACGAGTTCGGTGGAAAGCTCCAACCGCTCCAGCAGCTTACCGGCAATTTCCAGCGCATCGTGATCGCCGAAGGCATTGGCCTCTTCGCGCAACTGGGGGTAGATCTCGAAATGGCCGGCGCTGATGTAATCCATCAGCAGCTCGCTGAAACGATCGATCTGCGGCTTGCTCACAGCCTCCAGCTCGGTATCGCAGGCCTCCTTGAGCTCAAGGAAACTGACCAGCAATTCACGGCGTTCATCGAGCCATCGGTCGATCAGCTGATGCACGCCGCCCCAGCGCTCCCTGGCTGTCTTGCACTCTTCCAGCATCGTGAGCCTCCTTCCCCTTATGAAGCCTGTTGCAGCTCGTCGGACCCACCGAGCTTCGAGCTTGAAGACCCAGACTCGCCGTTGCCAACCGGCCTGTCAATCCTTCGGAGAGCGAAAAATTTCACTTCAAGCCACGAATGTTCAAGCATGAAATTTTAAGCTTGAACTATTTGCCCTTCGGGTCTAGCCTGCAATCAAGTACAACAACATTACGGTTTTACGCCATGAGAATCGCCTGCCTCGGCGGTGGCCCCGCCGGCCTCTACTTCGCCATCAGCATGAAGCTGCACGATCCCGGTCACGACATTGTGGTGATCGAGCGCAATCGCCCCGACGATACCTTCGGCTGGGGGGTAGTACTCTCTGACGAAACGCTCGACAATCTGGCCGCCAACGATGCCGTGAGCGCGGCGCGCATTCGCGAGCACTTCGCCTATTGGGATGACATCGCCGTGATCCATGACGGCGTCAAGACGGTCTCCACCGGCCATGGCTTCTGCGGCATCGGCCGTCAGCGGCTGTTGATCCTGTTGCAGGAGCGTGCCCGCGAACTCGGCATCGAGTTGCGCTTCGAGAACGACGTGCCGGAGGAGCGCATCGACGACCTGCGCCGCGAGTTCGACCTGGTGCTGGCCGCCGACGGGCTCAATTCACGCACTCGTCAGCGCTACGCCGAGCACTTCCGGCCCGACATCGACGTGCGCGCCTGCAAGTTCGTCTGGCTCGGCACTCACCAGACCTTCAACGACGCCTTCACCTTCATCTTCGAGAAGACCGAGCACGGCTGGGTGTGGGCCCACGCCTACCAGTTCGACGCCGACACCGCGACCTTCATCGTCGAGTGCAGCGAAGCCACCTGGCAGGCTTTCGGCTTCGGCGAGATGAGCCAGCAGGAATCCATTGCCGTATGCGAGCGAATCTTCGCCCGCCACCTCGGTGGTCACGCGTTGATGACCAATGCCCACCACATCCGCGGCTCGGCGTGGATCAACTTCCCTCGCGTACTGTGCGAGCGCTGGAGCTTCGACAACGTGGTGCTGATGGGCGACGCTGCGGCCACCGCGCATTTCTCCATCGGCTCCGGCACTAAGCTGGCGCTGGAGAGCGCCATCGCCCTGGCGGGATACCTGCACAGCGAGCCCGACATGACCAGCGCCTTCGCTCGCTACGAGGAGGAGCGCCGCACCGAGGTGCTGCGCCTGCAGTCGGCGGCGCGCAACTCCACCGAATGGTTCGAGCAGGTCGAGCGCTATCTCGATCTCGACCCGGTGCAGTTCAACTACTCGCTGCTGACCCGCTCCCAGCGCATCAGCCACGAGAATCTGCGCCTGCGCGACCCGCAGTGGCTCACGAGCGCCGAACGCTGGTTCCAGACCCAGGCCAATAACGAAGGAAGCGCACGGGCACCGATGTTCGCGCCCTTCCGATTGCGCGAGATGACCCTGGCCAACCGGGTGGTGGTTTCACCCATGGCCCAGTACAAGGCGGTGGACGGAAGGCCCACCGACTGGCACTTCGTGCACTACGCCGAGCGCGCCAAGGGCGGCGCCGGCCTGGTCTACATCGAGATGACCTGCGTCTCGCCCGAGGGGCGCATCACGCCGGGCTGCCCGGGGCTCTATGCCCCCGAGCACGAGGCGGCGTGGAAGCGACTGTGCGATTTCGTGCATGCCGAGACGCCGGCCAAGTTGTGCGCCCAGATCGGTCACTCCGGCCCCAAGGGCTCGACACAGCTGGGCTGGCAGGAGATGGACGCGCCGCTGACCGAGGGCAATTGGCCGATCCTGGCGGCTTCCGCCAAGCCCTGGTCGGAGCGCAACCAGGTGCCCAAGGCGATGGACCGCAGCGACATGGACCGCGTGCGCGACGAGTTCGTCGCCGCTGCGCAAATGGCGGATCGCGCCGGCTTCGACATGCTCGAGGTCCACGCCGCCCATGGTTATCTGCTGTCTTCGTTCATTACGCCGCTGACCAACCGCCGCGACGACGAGTACGGCGGCTCGCTCGAGAACCGCATGCGCTACCCGCTGGAGGTGATCCGCGCGGTGCGCCAGGCGTGGCCGGCCCACAAGCCGCTGTCGGTGCGCATCTCGGCCAACGACTGGGTCGGTGACGAAGGCGTGACGCCGGACGAGGCCGTCGGTATAGCGCGTCTGCTCAAGACCGCCGAGGTCGATATCGTCGACGTCTCCGCCGGGCAGACCTCGACCCGCGCCCGGCCGATGTACGGGCGCATGTTTCAGACCCCCTTCTCCGATCGTATTCGCAACGAGACCGGCATGGCGACCATGGCGGTGGGCAACATCTACCAGGCCGACCACGTCAATTCGATCCTGATGGCCGGCCGCGCCGACCTGGTGTGCCTGGCCCGCCCACACCTGGCCGACCCCTACTGGACGCTGCACGCTGCAGCCGGCATCGGCGACGGCGAGTGCGACTGGCCGGCGCCCTACCGCGCCGGCCGCGACCAACTGCAGCGTCTGGCCGAGCGCGGCGAGGGCTGGACATGAGCATGAACGGGAGCACCACGATGCTGGGCAAGCGCGTAGTGGTCACCGGCGGTGGCAGCGGTATCGGCGCCGACATGGCGCTGACCTTCGCCGAAGCGGGCGCCGATGTCGTCATTACCGGGCGTCGTAGCGCGCCGCTCGAAAAGGTGGCCGCCCGCCACTCGGCGATCACTTACGCTGTCGCCGATGTCACCCAGGAAGACGACATGGCATCGCTCTTCAACCACCTGGGCGAGGTCGATATCGTCATCGCCAACGCCGGGGCGGCCGAAAGCGCCCCGCTCTCGCGCACCGAGCTGGACCAGTGGCAGCGCATGCTGGAGGTCAACCTGACCGGCACCTTCCTCACCCTTCGCGAGGGGCTGAAGCACCTGCGCGACAACGGCCGGCTGATTGCCGTGGCTTCCACCGCAGGGCTCAAGGGCTACGCCTACGTGGCGCCCTACTGCGCCGCCAAGCACGGTGTGGTAGGCCTTGTGCGCGCCCTGGCCCAGGAGGTGGCAGGCCGTGACATCACCGTCAACGCGCTATGCCCCGGCTTCACCGAGACCCCGCTGCTCGAGGAAAGTGTTGCCACCATCATGGCCAAGACCGGCCAGTCAGCGGAACAGGCCCGCGCCCACTTCCAATCGACCAACCCCACGGGGCGTTTAATTCAGCCCGCCGAGGTCACCGCTACGGCGCTGTGGCTGTGCGGTCCGCACAGCGGCGCCATCAACGGCCAGGCGATCTCCATCTCGGGAGGCGAAATATGACAGCTTCGCTGCCGAAACCGGAAAGCCTGAGCAAGGAGCGCCTGCGCCTGTGGCTGCGCATGCTGCGGGTGACGCGCCAGGTGGAGGCGGCGCTACGCGAGAAGCTGCGCCTGGAGTTCGACTCCACCCTGCCGCGCTTCGACGTCATGGCGGCGCTTTTCCGCGAGCGGGAAGGGCTCAAGATGAACGAACTCTCCAAGCGGCTGCGCGTCTCCAACGGCAACGTGACCGGCATCATCGACCGCCTGGCCGAAGACGGTCTGGTCGAACGCATCGCCATCGAGGGGGATCGCCGCGCCACCCTGGTACGCCTGACCGCCGACGGACGCGACGCCTTCACCACCATGGCGGCAGCCCACGAGGACTGGGTCGATGCCTTGCTCGACGGCGTCAGCGCAGAAGACGCCCATCATATCGGCGAGCTGCTGCATCGCTTGCCGGCCGACACGGGAGAACAACGCCAATGAAACTGGCCGACCTGACACCGCGCCATTTCCAGTGGCGCATGGAGGGCGACGTCGCGGTGATCCGCTTGGACCGTCCCGAGCGCAAGAATCCGCTCACCTTCGACAGCTACGCCGAGCTGCGCGACACCTTCCGCGACCTGGCTTACGCCGAGGACGTCAAGGCGGTGGTGTTCACCTCCAACGGCGGCAACTTCTGCTCCGGCGGCGACGTGCACGAGATCATCGCCCCGCTGGTCGGGCGCGATATGAAGGGCCTGCTCGAGTTCACACGCATGACCGGCGACCTGGTCAAGGCGATGATCCACTGCGGGAGGCCCATCATCAGCGCGGTAGACGGCGTTTGCGTCGGCGCCGGCGCCATCATCGCCATGGCCTCGGACATCCGCTTCGCCACGCCCCAGGCCAGCACCGCTTTCCTCTTCACCCGGGTGGGCCTGGCAGGCTGCGACATGGGCGCCTGCGCCATGCTGCCCCGCATCATCGGCCAGGGCCGCGCCGCCGACCTGCTCTACAGCGGGCGCAGCATGAGCGCGGAAGAAGGCCAGCAGTGGGGCTTCTATAACCGCCTGGTCGAAGCCGTGAACCTCGAGGAAGAAGCCATCGCCTACGCCACTCGCCTGGCCCAGGGGCCCACCTTCGCCCACGGCATCACCAAGACCCAGCTCAACCAGGAGTGGTCGATGAGCCTGGAGCAGGCCATCGAGGCCGAGGCACAGGCCCAGGCGATCTGCATGCAGACCCGCGACTTCGAGCGCGCCTACCGCGCCTTCGCCGCCAAACAGAAGCCGGTCTTCGAGGGGGACTGATGAGCGACAAGAGCTTTCTCGACTGGCCGTTTTTCGAAGCCCGCCACCGCGACCTGGCCAAGCGCCTGGAGGCGTGGTGCCAGCGCGAGCTGCCCCGCGATCACGGCGACGTCGACGCTACCTGCATCCAGCTGGTGCGCGACCTGGGCCGGGCGGGATTCCTGGAGGGCACCGCGGGCGACGCCATCGATGTGCGCAGCCTGTGCCTGATTCGCGAGACCCTGGCCCGTCACGACGGACTGGCCGACTTCGCCTTCGCCATGCAGGGCCTGGGCACCGGCGCGATCAGCCTGTACGGCAGCGACGAACAGAAGCAGTGGCTCGACCGCACCCGCCGTGGCGAGGCGCTCGCTGCCTTCGCGCTGAGCGAACCGCGCTCGGGCTCCGACGTGGCCCAGCTCGACACCACCGCCGAGCGCGACGGTGACGGCTACCGCCTCAACGGCGAGAAGACCTGGATCTCCAACGGCGGCATCGCCGACCTCTACACCGTGTTTGCCCGCACCGGCGAGGGGCCCGGGGCCAAGGGGCTCTCCTGCTTCCTGGTGCCAGCCGATACGCCGGGATTCAAGATCCGCGAGCGGCTCGAAACCATTTCACCACACCCGCTGGCGCGGCTCGGCTTCAACGACATGCATTTGCCGGCGAGCGCCATGATCGGCCAGCCCGGTCAGGGCTTTCGTATCGCCATGGCGGTACTCGACGTGTTCCGCTCCACCGTGGGTGCCGCCGCCCTGGGCTTCGCCCGCCGTGCGCTGGACGAGTCGCTGGAGCGGGCGCGCAGCCGCGAGCTGTTCGGCGCCAGCCTGGCCGACCTGCAGATGGTGCAGGGTCACCTGGCCGAGATGGCCCTCGACGTCGATGCCGCCGCGCTACTGGTCTATCGCGCCGCCTGGACCAAAGACATGGGCGCCGAGCGTGTCACTCGCGAAGCGGCTATGGCCAAGCTCTACGCTACCGACCGCGCCCAGGACGTGATCGACAAGGCGGTGCAGCTGCACGGCGGTGACGGCGTGCGCAAGGGTCACATCGTCGAGAGCCTGTATCGCGAGATCCGCGCGCTGCGCATCTACGAGGGCGCCTCGGACGTACAGAAGGTAGTGATCGCCCGGAGCTGTCTAACCCAGTAGAACGACAGACGTACGCCAAACACCGTATCCCCCTGTCGACGCCTCGGCGCCGCACAACAACAAAGATGTACGGAGAATGGTCATGAACACACCGTCGGCCCATGCCGATACCTTCACCCGGGAAAACCTTCCTCCCGTGCATGAATGGCCCGAGCTCAGGCTCGATGAATTCGACTACCCCGAGCGCCTCAACGCCGCGGTGGAGCTCTGCGACCGCTGGATCGAGCGCGGACACGGCGAGCGCGTGGCGCTGATCGGCAACGGCCGCCGACGCAGCTACCGCGAGCTCGCCGAGTGGACCAACCGCCTGGCTCACGCTCTGGTGGAAGACCTCGGCGTTCGCCCCGGCAATCGAGTGCTGATCCGCTCGGCCAACAACCCCGCCATGGTCGCCTGCTGGCTCGCCGCCACCAAGGCCGGCGCCGTGGTGGTCAACACCATGCCGATGCTGCGTGCCGGCGAGCTGGCCCAGGTCGTCGACAAGGCCGAGATCGCCCTGGCCCTGTGCGATACCCGCCTGCTCGAGGAACTCGAGGCCTGCGCCGCGGACAGCCCCTTCCTGAAGCGCGTGGTGGGCTTCGACGGCACGGCGAACCACGACGCCGAGCTCGACCGCCTGGCGCTGGACAAGCCGACCGACTTCGAAGCGGTGGCCACCGCCGCCGAGGATGTCGCCCTGCTCGGCTTCACCTCGGGCACCACCGGCAAGCCCAAGGCGACCATGCACTTTCACCGCGACCTGCTGATCATCGCCGACGGCTACGCCCGCGAGGTGCTGCAAGTAACGCCGGACGACGTCTTCGTCGGTTCGCCGCCGCTGGCCTTCACCTTCGGCCTCGGCGGATTGGCGATTTTCCCGCTGCGTTTCGGTGCCAGCGCCGTACTGCTGGAGAAGGCCACCCCACCCAACATGCTCGACATCATTCGCGAGCATCGCGCCACCATCGTGTTCACCGCGCCCACCGCCTACCGCACCATGCTCGCCTCGCTGGACAACCGCGAGGCGCTGGCCAGCCTGCGCGTGGCGGTATCGGCCGGCGAGACACTGCCGGCGCCGATCTATCACGACTGGATCGAGAAGACCGGCACACCGATCCTCGACGGTATCGGTGCCACCGAGATGCTGCATATCTTCATCTCCAATCGCCTCGACGACCACCGCCCCGCCTGCACCGGCAGGCCGGTGGCAGGCTACGAGGCGAAGATCGTCGATCCCGACATGAATGAACTGCCACGCGGCGAGATCGGCCGCCTGGCGGTACGTGGGCCCACCGGCTGCCGCTACCTAGCCGACAGCCGCCAGCGGGCCTACGTACAGCAGGGCTGGAACCTCACCGGCGACGCCTTCACCCAGGACGAGGAGGGCTACTTCCATTTCGCCGCACGCAACGACGACATGATCGTCTCGTCCGGCTACAACATCGCCGGGCCCGAGGTGGAAGCGGCGCTGCTGGCCCACGAGGCGGTGGCCGAGTGTGCCGTGATCGCTGCACCGAATGGAGAGCGTGGGCAGATCGTCGAGGCCTTCGTGGTACTGTCTCCCGGTGTCGAGCCGGACACGGACTGCGTCGAGCGGCTGCAGGCGTTCGTCAAGCAGCGTATCGCGCCCTACAAGTATCCGCGCTCGATTCGCTTCGTCGAGACGCTGCCGAAAACGGCCACCGGTAAAGTGCAGCGCTTCCGGTTACGCCAGGAGCATTACCCTGACTGACAGTGGGGAAACGGCCCGGCGGCACGACCAGGCGGGCAACCGTAGCGACAGCGCTGAGCGAAGCGCTGATGAACAAAACAATCGAGAACGAAGAGGGTAAATCCATGAAGAGACTAGCCAGCGTTGGCCTTGGCCTGTTGATGACCACCGCCATGGCGGCGGCTCAGGCCGAAGAGGTCAAGATCGGCATGATCACCACCCTGTCCGGCGGCGGCTCGCACCTGGGCGTGGACGTACGCGATGGCTTCATGCTGGCCATCGAACGCTCCGGCCGCGACGACATCGAGGTGCTGGTGCAGGACGACGGCAACCGGCCCGACCTGGCGCGCAGCCTGTCCAACGAGTTCATGCAGCGCGACGAGGTCGATATACTCACCGGCATCATCTTCTCCAACCTGGCCATGGCGGTGGTACCGGCGGCAGTACGCCAGGGCACCTTCTACATATCGCCCAATGCCGGCCCTTCCGATCTTGCCGGTCGCATGTGCCACGAAAACTACTTCAACGCTGCCTACCAGAACGATAACCTGCACGGCGCCATGGGTGCCTACATGCGCGAGCAGGGTTATGAGCGCCCCGTCATCATGGCGCCCAACTACCCCGCCGGCACCGACGCCCTGGCCGGCTTCAAGCACCTTTACGAAGGCGAAGTGGTCGACGAGATCTATACGCAGATGGGTCAGACCGACTACGCCGCCGAGATCGCTCAGATCCGCGCCAGCGATGCCGACAGCCTGTTCTTCTTCCTGCCCGGCGGCATGGGCATCTCGTTCATGAAGCAGTGGGAGAACTCGGGCGTCGACATGCCGGTGTTCGGTGCCGCCTTCTCCTTCGACGAGATCATCATCAAGGCGGTGGGCAGCGCGGCCATCGGCGCCATGAACACCTCGCTGTGGGCCTACGATCTCGACAACGAGGCCAACCACGCCTTCGTCGAGGGCTTTCGCGAAACCTACGACCGTATGCCGACCCTCTATGCAGCCCAAGGCTACGATACCGCCAACCTGATCTTGAGCGCACTGGAGAAGGCCCATCCGGACGATCAGGACGCCTTCCGCGAGGCGCTGCGCGAGGCCGATTTCGACTCGGTGCGCGGCGAATTCCGTTTCGGCCCCAACCATCACCCCATCCAGGACATTTATGTGCGTGAGGTGGTAGAGGGCGACGATGGCCAGCCGACCAATCGCCTGGTGGGTATTGCCATCGAGGACATTCAGGACGTCTACCACACCCAGTGCGAGATGTGACCCGGCCAGGCCGGCCCTCCCGGGCCGGCCGCCACCCACTCCAATGACTGCCTGATCCCATGACACTATTTATCGAACAGCTCATCAACGGTCTGCAGCTCGGCACCATGCTGTTCCTGATGGCCAGCGGCCTGACCTTGATTTTCGGCGTGATGGGGCTGATCAACCTGGCCCACGGCTCCTTCTACATGGTCGGCGCCTACGCCACGGCACTGGTCAGCGCCACCACCGGCTCCTTCCTCGTTGGCCTGGCGGCCGGCATCGCCGTGGCCGCTGCAGTCGGCGCCCTGGTCGAACTGATCGTGATCCGCCGGCTCTATCACCGCCCCCACCTCGATCAGGTGTTGGCCACCTTCGCCCTGATCCTGATCTTCTCGGAGGGCACCCGCTGGCTGTTCGGCTCCTCGCCGCTGTGGCTCAATCCGCCGGCGTCACTATCGGGCTCGGTTACCCTGCCGGGCGACCTGCGCTATCCCATCTATCGGCTGGTGATCATTGCCGTGGGGATCGCGGTGGCGGTAGGCCTGTACTTGCTGATCTCGCGCACTCGGCTCGGCATGCGCATCCGCGCCGGCGAGAGCGACCGCGAAATGATCGGCGCGCTGGGCGTGAACATTGCCCGCCTCTACACCCTGGTCTTCGCCATGGGTGCCGCGCTTGCCGGCCTCGCCGGAGCCATGGTCGGCGCCATGCAGTCGGTACAGGTGGGGATGGGCGAGCCGGTGCTGATACTCGCCTTCGTGGTGATCGTGATCGGCGGCATCGGCTCGATCAAGGGTGCGCTCTACGGCGCCATCCTGGTCGGGGTCGTCGATACCCTGGGGCGGGTGTTCCTGCCGTCTTTCTTCGGTCAGTTCATGAGCCCTTCGGAGGCCGCCGGTGTCGGCTCCGCGCTCGCCGCGATGCTGATCTACATCCTGATGGCCGTGATTCTCGCCTTCAAACCCAAGGGACTATTTGCCGCCCATGACTAAGCCCGAGACTCAAACCCTCGCCGCCCGGCCGGGGCTGCCGGCGCCGGCCGCCAACTGGCACGACCGCAAGGGGCTGGTGCAGATCGGCTTGCTGGCCCTGCTGCTGCTGGCCTCGCTGGCGGCCTACTTCCTGGGCCACGTCTACTACGTCAACCTGGCCTCGCGTATGACCCTGATCGCCATGGCGGCGGTGGGTCTCAACCTGGCCATCGGCTACGGCGGCATGGTGAGCTTCGGCCACGCCGCCTACTTTGGCCTGGGCGGCTACGTGGCCGGTATCAGCGCCTATCACGCCTTCGACCTCACCCCGGTGATCGGCTGGCCTATCGACCTCCCCGGCAGCGACAGCATGCTCGTGATCTGGCTAGCGGCGATCGTGCTGTGCGGCCTGCTGGCGCTGTTCATCGGCGCCATTTCGCTGCGCACCACCGGGGTCTACTTCATCATGATCACCCTGGCCTTTGCCCAGATGGTCTACTATTTCGCCAACTCCTGGCCCACCTACGGCGGCGAGGACGGCCTGCCGATCTACCTGCGCAACTCACTGCCGTGGGTCGACACCAGCAACGCCTTGACCTTTTTCCTGGTCTGCTTCGGCGGGCTGATGCTGTCGCTTGCCATCACTTCACGCATCATGAAGTCGCGCTTCGGCGCAGCGCTGACCATGGCCCGGCTCAACGAGAACCGCCTGGCCACCGCCGGTATCGCCCCCTACCCCATCCGCCTGGTGGCTTTCGTCATCTCGGCGATGATCACCGGCCTGGCAGGGGCGCTGTACGCCGATCTCAACGGTTTCGTCAGCCCCACCATGCTCAGCTGGCATATGTCGGGTGAGTTGATGGTAATCGTCATCCTCGGCGGCGTGGGCCGACTCTATGGCCCGCTGGCCGGGGCCATCCTCTACGTGATGATGGAGACCCTGCTGGGCGGCATGACCGAGTACTGGAAGCTGTTCCTCGGCCTGGTACTGCTGCTGGTGGTTCTGTTCGCCAAGTACGGCGTGATGGGCTGGTTGGCCGGGAGGGAGCGCCATGAGTGATGCCGTACTGACACTCTCGAACCTCAACAAGCGCTTCGGCGCGCTGCAGGCCACCTGCGACGTGTCGCTCGACCTGAGGCCGGGCGAGATCCATGCCTTGATCGGCCCCAACGGCGCCGGCAAGTCGACGCTGATCGGCCAGATCGCCGGCGGACTCAAGCCCGATTCCGGCAGCATCGCGCTGGCCGGCCGGGAGATCACCCCACTCAGCGTGGCCCAGCGTGCCCGGCTGGGGCTGGGCCGCAGCTTCCAGGTCTCGTCGCTGGCCGAGCCGCTGTCGGTGAAGCGCAACGTCATGATCGCCGTGCAGGCGCTGCAGGGGCACAGCTTCCGCTTCTGGAAGCCGGTGGATCGCGACGCAAACCTGCTTACGCCGGCCATGGAGGCGCTGGAGCGCATGGCGCTCACGCATCGTGCCGAAACACCGGTATCGGAACTCTCCCACGGCGAGCGTCGCCAGGTCGAGGTGGCCTGCGCCCTGGCGCTCAAGCCGCAGGTGCTACTGCTCGACGAGCCCATGGCCGGGCTCGGACCCGAAGGATCGGCCCGCTTGACCGAGCTGCTCGAGACGCTCAAGCACGAGGTGCCGATCCTGCTGATCGAGCATGACATGGACGCCGTGTTCCGCCTGGCCGACCGAATTTCGGTACTGGTGGCCGGGGCCGTGATTGCCCATGGCGACGGCGCCGAGATCCGCGGCAATCCACAAGTTCGTGAAGCCTACCTGGGGGATTGAGATGCTCAACGTCACCGCGATCGAGACCTTCTACGGCCCCTCCCAGGCGCTGTTCGGCGTCGACCTCAGCGTGCAGGCCGGCGAGATGGTGGCACTGATGGGGCGCAACGGCATGGGCAAGACCACTACCATCCGCTCCATCTTCGGCCTCACCCCGCCGCGCAGCGGCAGCATCACCTTCGAGTCGCAGGAGCTGCACCGCCTGCCATCATACCGTATCGCCCAGGCCGGGCTCGGGCTCGTTCCCGAAGGGCGGCGCTGCTTCGCCAACCTCTCGGTCCGCGAGAACCTGATGGTCACGGCGCGCTCCGGCCGCTGGAACCTGGCACGTGTGGAAGGCCTCTTTCCTCGGCTGGCCGAGCGACGCCAGCAGATGGCCAACACCCTCTCCGGCGGTGAACAGCAGATGCTCGCTATCGGACGCGCACTGATGACCAACCCCAGCCTGCTGGTCCTCGACGAGGCCACCGAAGGCCTGGCTCCGGTAATACGCCAGGAGATCTGGGCGGCGATTCGCGCGCTCAAGGCAGAGGGCCAGTCCACTTTGATCGTCGACAAGTCGCTTGCCGAGCTGCTGCCGGTGGCCGACCGCTGCACCATTCTCGAGAAGGGGCGCACGGCGTGGACCGGGGAACCCGGCGCACTCGACGACACCATCCGCGATCGCTATCTCGGGGTATAGGAGAAATCGCCATGCCCTTCACGACCCAGCGCACGGTGCGCTTCCAACACTGCGACCCGGCGGGGATCGTCTTCTACCCCCGCTACTTCGAGATGCTCAACTCGGTGGTCGAGGACTATTTCGCCGAGTCGGTGGGCCACGACTTCAATCGCCTGCATGTCACTTCGCGCACCGGTGTGCCCACGGCCCACATCGAGACCGACTTCCATGCCCCCAGCCGACTGGGGGAGACGCTCGCCTTCGAGCTCACGATCCGTGACGTCGGCCGCACCAGCCTGACCCTGCGCACCGTTGCCTACTGCAACGGAGAGCCGCGTCTGACCTGCGACTCCACCCTGGTCTTCGTCGACCTGGACAGCGGCCGACCCCTGCCCTGGCCCGAAGCCATGCGTCGACACTTCGCCAAGGACTGCCAACAAGGATATCCAGATGAGTAACGCCACTCTGCACGAGCTGCTTCATCCTTCGCACTGGAAGGCCGCCGTGGGCTACGCCAACGGCGTGCTCGCCACCGGCCCCACGATCTTCGTCGGCGGCCAGATCGGCTGGAATCGCGATCAGGTCTTCGAGAGTGACGACTTCGTCGCTCAGGTGCACCAGGCGCTGGCCAATATCGTCGAGGTGCTGAACCAGGCCGACGCCGGCCCGCAGCACGTGGTGCGCCTGACCTGGTACGTCACCGATAAACAGGAGTATCTGGCGCGGCTCAAGGAAGTGGGCGCTGCCTATCGCGAGGTGATGGGCAAGCATTTTCCGGCCATGACCATGGTGCAGGTGGCGGATCTGATCGAGGACCGGGCGAAGGTCGAAATCGAGGCCACCGCAGTCATACCCGAGGCCTGATCAGGTCTGGTGGAAGCTGGCGATGCGCTGGGTGAAAAGCCCACCCGGCGCGTAGTGATCGAGGATCGAGAAGTGATCGTCGCCGGGCAATAGCTCGGCGCCTACCGCCATACCCAGGGCCTCGAGGTGCTCGGCATGGGCCTGCATCTGACGCGCGAACTCCGAAGACTCCTCACTGCCCGCGACCAGATGCACCGACGCGGGCACCCGGCACGGCAGGAACAGCGGGCTGTAGTCGGTCACGTCGCGCCCGGTGAGCTGCAGCTTGGGTTGCAACCACGACCAGGGGAAGGGGCGCAGGTCATAGAGCCCGCTCACGCACAGCGCCCCTGCGATCTTATCGTCGGGCAACCCATAGCTCCCTTGCCAGTCGGTGGCCAGCAGCATGGCGGCGAGATGGCCACCGGCGGAGTGGCCGGAGACGCTCAGGCGTGCCGGGGCGACGCCCAGCACCGAACCGTTGCGCTGCACCCATGCCACCGCGGCACGCGCCTGACGTACCAGCTCACCGAAGGCCACCGTGGGGCATAACGCGTAGTTGACCACCGCCACACTAATGCCCGCCTGCACCAGCCCCTCGGCGGCGAAGCCGAACTCTCGATGGCTCAGCGAACGCCAGTAACCGCCATGGAAGAACAGGTGGAGCGGCGCATCGTCACGCTCGGCGTGGTAGACGTCCATGCACTCGGCAAGCGTCGGGCCATAGGCGACATCCAACGAGACGCGACACTGCTCGCGTACGGCCGCACTGCGTGCTCGCCAACCCGCAAGCAGTGCGGCCGGGTCGCGGCCGCGCATGGGGTCGTATTCGCGGTCGATGGCCTCCTGGGTGGCGAAGTCACGATAGAGCATGGCGTCGTCCTCCTGCGTCAGGGCCGCAGACCGCGGACGGCACGGTACAGGATCCCCAGCGGGGCCAACGCCAGCACGATGAAGCCGATCAGCGTCCAGCCCGGCAACGAAATACCCAACAGCAGGAAATCGATATCGGCGCACTCGCCGGAGCCGGAGAGCACCGTTGCGATGACGTCGCGCATGGGCAGGATGTCCATCATGTAGTCGAGCCCCGGACCGCAGCTCGGTACCTGATCCGGCGGCAGCGACTGCAGCCACAGGTGGCGAGCAGCGACCACGATGCCGCCGAGCACTGCCGTCAGCGACAACCCGCCGTAGACCACCGGGCCGAGCCGGCCCTGCGGGTTGTGGATCGCCGCGACGATGAACACCGTCGCCGCAGCCAGCACTGCCACCCGTTGGAAGATGCACAGCGGGCAGGGTTCGAGCCCACCGATGTGCTCCAGGCCCAGGGCAACGAGCATCATCAGGATACAGAAGGCCAGCCCGGCCAGGCTCCATTGGCGTACGGAGAGACGTCGGAGTCGCTCGATCATCAGGCATTTCCCTGGCTGGTCATCGCCACACGGGGCTCGCGGGCACTGGCAAAATACTCCTCGAGAAATTCATCGAAGCGAAGGGTATCGGCTGCCTCGATATCGCGCTGCTGCTGGTGCGACGTCTCGACCATCTGCTCGAAGGTGGACTTGCGCGCCGGGCTCACGGCTTCATGCCGCATCCGTTCGGCGTGCTCCTCGGCGAGAGCAAGAGTCGCATCAATGAACTCCTCGCCGGTCGATTCCAGCCGCGCCAGCAGCCGCCCGGAAGGCGTCAACTCAGGGTCCTCGATCCAGGGCGCGAGCGACGCGACGGCCTCGGCATGAGGCGCGCCCTCCTCCAGGGCGTCGAGCAGTTCGGCGGCCTTGGCCAGCTCGGCGAAGATCTCGCCGCCCCATTCGGCCACGGAGCGCAGTTGGCCGTCCTGCAGCAGGCGCAGCTCGGGGTCGCGCCCGCGCTCGACGACCAACCGGCGGTTGTCGTCCAGCCGATCGCACTCCTCGTCGGGAATCCAAGGGCTTTCGGAGAGCAGGCACCACATCAGGAAGGTATCGATGAAGCGCAGGCGCGGCTCGTCGATGCCCAGCGGCAGGAAGGGATCGAGATCGAGACAGCGCACCTCGATGTACTCGACGCCGCGCGACTCCAGCGCCTGGCTCGGCGTTTCGTTGTGCCGCGTGACGCGCTTGGGCCGGATGTCGCTGTAGTACTCGTTCTCGATCTGCAGGATGTTGGCATTGAGCTGCTGCCAGTCGAGGTCATCCCTGACGCCCAGCGCCTCGTAGGCGGGCCATGGCGTGGAGATCGCGTGACGCAGGGTGCCCACGTAGTTGGAGAGCGAGTTGAAGCAGATCTTGAGCTGCTCCTGCACCTTGTTCTGGTAGCCCAGGTCCGACATTCTCAGGCTGGTGGCGTAGGGCGAGATCAGGGTCTCGCGACCATGCGCACGCAGCTTGTCGGGAATGTTGCCCTCGGGCAGGAAACTGCGGTCCAGCGCCGGCGAGGCACCGAACAGGTAGAGCAGCAGCCAGCTGTGGCGCCGGAAGTTGCGGATCAGGCCGAAGTACCGGCTCGAGCGGTAGTCGTCTAGCGACATCTGCGTGGCGCCGTCGCGCTCGCGCAGCAGCTCCCACAGCTCGTCGGGTAGCGAGACGTTGTAGTGGATGCCGGCGATGGCCTGCATGATGCGGCCATAGCGCACGTCCAGCCCTTTGCGATAGACATGCTTCATGGTGCCGACGTTGGAGCTACCGTAGTCGGCAATGGTCACGCTGTCGTTGCCGTCGAGTCTGGCCGGCATGCTGGCCGGCCACACCAGCTCGTCACCCAGGTGACGATAGCTGAAGCGATGCAGGTCGGCGAGGAAGTCGATGGCATCGCCGGGGCGACAGTAGACCGGCGTGATGTACTCCAGCAGCGCTTCGGAGTAGTCGGTGGTGATGTGCGGATGGGTCAGCTTCGAGCCCAGCGCATGCGGGTGCGGCGAGGAAGCGATACGTCCCTGGTGATCGACGCGCAGCCCCTCCTTCTCCAGGCCGCGTCGCAAGCGCCCGAAGCGCCCCTTTGTCGCCAGCCCGGCGAGATATGAAACGGTGTCGGTATAGGAATCAGACAAGGCATGGACCCCGTGTCTCGGAGGCCTTCAACGGGCCTCCCGGTCGAAGCATGTAGGCCACCCGGGGCGGCCAGTCATGCGGTTTTTGTCGAGAGTATGGCCAGAGGCATGCCGGGATCAAGATTTGCCCTTCTTCGCCGCTAGCAGCGCGGCCCCGAGGGCGCCCATCTGATTGGGCTGGGCTTGCTCGCTAGGCGCGCCCTTGCGCTGCGCCTTGGCCTGCCCGCCACGCCGCTCTCCTTGGCTACCGCGCGACGATTTGCCACCCTCGGCCTCACTCGGCTGGTCGTCGAGACGCATGGAGAGCCCGATGCGGGCGCGTTCGATATCCACGCTCATCACCTTGACCTTGACGATGTCGCCGGCCTTGACCACCGAACGCGGGTCCTCGACGAACTTGTCGGATAGCGCCGAGATGTGAACCAGGCCATCCTGGTGCACGCCGATATCGACGAAGGCGCCGAAGTGGGTCACGTTGGTCACGCTGCCCTCGAGTATCATGCCCGGCTCCAGGTCCTTGAGCGTCTCCACGCCTTCGCGGAACTCGGCGGCCTTGAACTCGGGGCGCGGATCGCGGCCCGGCTTGTCCAACTCCTTCAAGATATCGCTGATGGTGGGCACGCCGAAGCGCTCGTCGGCGAACTCGGCCGGCTTGACCGCCTTGAGCGTGGCGCTGTCGCCGATCAGGCTGGCCACCGGGCGCCCGCTGCGGCTGGCGATACGCTCCACCACCGGATAGGCCTCGGGGTGCACGGCGCTGGCGTCCAGCGGATTGGAACCGTTCATGATGCGCAGAAAGCCAGCGCACTGTTCGAAAGTCTTGGGCCCCAGGCGACTGACGTCGAGCAGTTGCTTACGGCTGGCGAAAGCCCCTTCCGCGTTGCGACGGGCGACAATGGCCTCGGCCAGTGCCGGGTTGAGGCCGGCCACCCGCGACAGCAGCGCGCTCGATGCGGTATTGAGGTCGACGCCCACGGCGTTGACGCAGTCCTCGATCACCGCCTCGAGGCTCCTCGACAGCTGCAGTTGGGAGACATCATGCTGGTACTGACCCACGCCGATGGACTTGGGTTCGATCTTGACCAGCTCGGCCAACGGATCCTGAAGCCGCCGGGCAATAGAAACCGCGCCACGGATGGTGACATCGAGATCGGGCAGCTCCTTCGAGGCATATTCCGAGGCGGAGTAGACCGAGGCGCCGGCCTCGCTGACCATCACCTTCGACAGCACTCTCTTGCTGGCGAGGAGCTTGACCAGATCTCCGGCCAGCCTGTCGGTCTCTCGGCTCGCGGTGCCGTTGCCCACGGCGACCAGTGCCACGTCGTGTTTCTCCGCCAACCTGGCCAATTCGGCCAGCGAGGCGTCCCAGGCGTTGCGCGGCGCATGAGGATAGATAGTGGCATGCTCGAGGAACTGGCCGGTGGCGTCCACTACCGCCACCTTGCAGCCGGTGCGCAGGCCGGGGTCGATGGCAAGCGTGGCCTTCTGCCCCGCCGGTGCCGCGAGCAGCAGATCCTTGAGATTGGCGGCGAAGACCTCGATGGCTTCCAGCTCGGCGCGCTCGCGCAGCCGTCCCATCAGCTCGGTTTCGAGATGCGTGTAGAGCTTGACCCGCCAGGTCCAGCGCACCACGTCGGCCAGCCATTTGTCGGCGGCGCGGCCTTCGTCGCGGATATCGAAGTGGCGAGCAATGGCAACCTGAGCCGGGTGAATCGGCGCCTCCTCCTCGCCGGGCAGACGGATGGCCAGGGTCAATACGCCCTCGTTACGGCCGCGGAACATGGCCAGTGCGCGGTGGGACGGCGCCTTGGCCAGCGCTTCGTCGTGCTCGAAGTAGTCGGAGAACTTGGCCCCTTCACGCTCCTTGCCCGGCAGCACCCGGGCGCTGAGCTCGCCCTCCTGCCAGAGTCGCTCGCGCAGCCTACCCACCAGCTCGGGATCCTCGGCGAAGCGCTCCATCAGTATCTGTCGCGCGCCGTCCAGCGCCGCCTTGGCATCCTCCACGGCCGGTACGTCCCCCTCGGCGGGGCGAATGTATTTGGCTGCCTCGGCTTCAGGCTTCAGGGTCGGATCGGCCAGCAGCGCATCGGCAAGCGGCTCGAGCCCCGCTTCGCGGGCGATCTGCGCCTTGGTGCGGCGCTTTTTCTTGAAGGGCAGATAGAGGTCTTCCAGACGCTGCTTGGTATCGGCCGTCTGGATCTGCCTGTCGAGTTCCGGCGTCAGCTTGCCCTGCTCGTCGATGGCGGCGAGCACCGCTGCCCGGCGCTCCTCGAGCTCGCGCAGATAGCGCAGGCGCTCGTCGAGATTGCGCAACTGGGTATCGTCGAGGCCACCGGTGACCTCCTTGCGGTAACGGGAGATGAAGGGCACGGTGGCGCCGCCGTCGAGCAGTTCCACGGTGGCTGTCACCTGCTGCGGGCGAACGGCGAGCTCCTCGGCGAGGCGCGAAATGATCCGGGTCGTGGCGTCCATGACTTCCTTGGTATTGCGACTACGAAAGATCGCGCCAAGTTACCACAAACGCCACCGTGTCGCCGCCAGGTTCAACGCCACCAGCCGAGGTCGTCCCAGTAGCGGCGGCGACCTTCGCTTCGCGCCTGCTCGCGAGTCAGGCCGATGTCGCGCAGTTGATGGTCGCTGAGCTCCTGCAGCTGGATGCGTTCGCGGCGCAGCTGCGCCTGGTGCATCACGAAACTTCTCCAGTGCCACAGTCGCGAAACGATCGGCCAGTCTCGCTTGACGCTGGCAGATGCGGCACAGAATGACGAATCGTAGCAAGTAGCTGGGCTGCTCATATCGGACTTCCTCCAGTCATGTCGGGCGATGGAAAAAGTCTCGCTCCTGGCATAAAATCAATCCAACGAATAGATTTTATGCCTTACATCAAACAAAGTGATGCCACCGTGAGTGCCACCATCGATCACGAACTGCTGCGCACCTTCGTCGCCATCGTCGACCATGGCGGCTTCACTCGCGCGGCCCAGGCGGTCAACCGCACGCAGTCTGCAGTGAGCATGCAGATCAAGCGGCTCGAGGAGGACGTTATCCAGCGCCCGCTGTTCGAGCGTCAAGGGCGTCAGATGCACCTCACCAGCGAAGGCACCACGCTGCTCGGCTATGCCCGTCGCATACTCGACCTGCAGGGTGAGGCGCTCAACATTCTGCGCGAGCCGGACATGGTGGGGCGGGTGCGGATCGGCGTGCCCGACGACTTCGTCATGCGCTTCCTGCCCGGAATCCTCAAGTCGTTCTCGCAGACCTGGCCGCTGGTCGACGTCGAGGTGCAGTGCGCCCCCTCTTCCGATCTGCTCAATCGTCCACACGGCAGCCTCGACCTGAGCATCGTGACCCGAGGAGTCGGCCAGGAGATCGGCACCATCCTGCGCCGCGAGGAAACGGTATGGGTGGTGGCGGAAAGTCACGCTGTGCATCGCCAAACGCCACTGCCGCTGGCACTGTTCGAGGCTCCCTGCCTGTGCCGTCAGCATGCCTGCCACAGCCTGACCCGCGCCGGCCGCCAGTACCGCATCGCCTACTCGAGCCCCAGCCTGGCCACCCTGCAGGCGGTGGTCGGTGCCGGGCTTGCCGTCTCCGCCCTGATGAAGAGCCTGGTCACGCCGGGCATGCGTGTGCTCGGCGAGGCAGATGGCTTCCCCCCGCTGCCCGACGGCTCGATCGTGCTGCTGCGCTCGCCCGACACCACATCCCCGGCGGTGGACGGACTGGCGCAGCACATTATCGAGGGGTTCAAGTAGCCGCTGGTACGAAATGCAGCGCCAGCCCGTTGTTGCACCAGCGCAGACCGGTGGGCTCGGGACCGTCGCTGAAGACATGGCCCTGGTGGCCGCCGCATCGGGCGCAATGATACTCGAGCCGCGGCCATACCAGGCTGAAGTCGAGTTGGCTGAGCATATGCCCTTCGACGTGTTCGAAGAAGCTCGGCCAACCGGTGCCGGAGTCGTACTTCATGGCGCTCTGGAACAGCAGCAGGTCACAGCCGGCGCAGCGGTATTCCCCTTCGCCCCACTCCTTGTCGAGGGGGCTCGAGAACGGCGGCTCGGTGCCATGATCGCGCAGGATCTCGAACTGTTCTGGCGTGAGGCGCTCGCGCCATTCGTCGCTTGAGAGTTCGAGACGCTCCAGGTCGGGTGCCGCTTCCAGAGACAGGCGTGGATACCCCCAGCCGACCCCAGGCACGAGCCCCGCCGCACCGCCTATACCCAATAGCCCCAGGAAAAGACGTCGTTTCATTGGACCCTCCCCCTGGTCAGCCAGCCGACTTGCCAGGTCTATAAACGAACGGGGAAGAGGCAAATGCCCCTTCCCCGTTCAGACCACTACGAAAACCGCGGGTTCACCTCAGGTCAGGCTGGGCCCGGCCTTGGTGATGGCTTCGTTGACGCCTTCGAACTTCTTGAAGTTGTCGACGAACTTGGCCGCCAGGTCGCGCAGGTTGCGATCGTAAGCGGCCTTGTCTTCCCAGGTCTCACGCGGGTCGAGCAAGCTGGAGTCGACGCCCGGCACGGAAACCGGCACATCCAGATTGAGCCCCTCGATGCGCTTAGTCTCGACCTCGCGCAGCACGCCGGACTGAATGGCGCTGATGATGGCGCGGGTGGTAGGAATCGAGAAGCGCGAGCCACCCTCGCCGTAGGCACCGCCGGTCCAGCCGGTGTTGACCAGGTAGACCTGGGCGTCCTTGGCCTCGACACGCTTGATCAGCAGGTCGGCGTAGACGCGTGCCGGACGCGGAAAGAACGGCGCGCCGAAGCAGGTGGAGAAAGTCGCTTCCAGGCCTGAGGAGGACCCCATCTCGGTGGACCCCACCTTGGCGGTATAACCGGAGAGGAAGTGGTAGGCCGCCGCTTCCTTGGACAGCACCGACACCGGCGGCAACACGCCGGACATGTCGCAGGTCAGGAAGATGATGGCGTTGGGCTCACCGGCGCGATTCTCCGGAACGCGTTTGCCGACGTGCTCCAGCGGGTAGGCGGCACGCGAGTTCTGGGTCAGGCTGTCGTCGGTGTAGTCGGGTTCGCGGCGGTCGTCGAGCACCACGTTCTCCAGCACGGTGCCGAACTTGATGGCGTTCCAGATGACCGGTTCGTTCTTCTCGGAGAGGTCAATGCACTTGGCATAGCATCCGCCCTCGATGTTGAACACGGTGCCAGGGCCCCATCCGTGCTCGTCGTCGCCAATCAGGTAGCGCGCCTGGTCGGCGGAGAGGGTGGTCTTGCCGGTGCCGGAAAGGCCGAAGAACAGCGCGGTCTCACCATCCTCGCCGACATTGGCGCTGCAGTGCATGGGCAGAACGTCGGAGGCCGGCAGCAGGAAGTTCTGCACCGAGAACATCGCCTTCTTCATTTCACCGGCATACCGCATACCGGCGATCAGCACCTTCTGCTGTGCGAAATTGAGGATCACACAACCGTCGGAGTTGGTGCCGTCACGATCCGGGTCGCATTCGAAATGCGGCGCGTTGAGAATGGTCCACTCCTGCTTGGCCGAAGGATTGTAGCCCTCGGGGCGCACGAACATGGTGCGGCCGAACAGGTTGTGCCAGGCCGTCTCGGTCGTTACCCGCACCGGCAGGTAGTGAGTCGGGTCGCTGCCCACGTGGAGTTCGGAAACGAAACGCTCGCCGCTACCCAGATAATCTTCGACACGGGCCCAGAGAGCATCGAACTTGCCGGCATCGAAGGGGCGGTTGACGCTGCCCCAGTCGATCTCACCGCTGGTGGAGGGCTCGTCGACGATGAAGCGATCCTTGGGCGAGCGGCCGGTACGCTGACCGGTATTCACCACCAGGGCGCCATTCGCGGCCAGTTGGCCTTCTCCGCGTGCCACGGCACGCTCGATGAGTTCGGCGCTGCTGAGATTGACGTGTGCTTGAGGAGCGGCTTGGGATGTGGTCATGTCGTTTCCTGGGCCTTGCGGCCGGTTCTCTCTCGTGTGCCAGGCGTCATACGCCATCGCGTTGCGTTTCCGATCGTCCGTGTGCGGATGCATGCCGTCTTGTATTCTGGCGATCGGCCTTGAGGCGGCGACATTATGGCAAAAAGGGGGCCGTCAGGAAACGCTAACTTTGACCGAAGTTCTTGTAGTTTTACTACTACATCGGGGCATTTCGCCGCAGGTTGACTACAACCATACTTGTGCGTTGCAGCAATCCCGCACGAATGCACGAGACGCCTCCTCGACGTCTCGTACGCTCCGGCAAATCTTGGCCTCAATGCAGGGTGGGAGGCGGCCCATGCTGGGTGCGCAGCAGTGCTTCGACTTCACTCTCCGTGAAGCGGTAGTGGGTATGGCAGAAATGACACTGGGTCTCGATCTCACCCTGTTCGGCCAGCACGTCACGTAGTTCATCGGCCCCCAGGGTCAGCAAGGCATCGCTGATGCGCTCCCGCGAACAGGTGCAACCGAAGCGCAGCGACTTCGGTTCGAAGACCCGCACTGTCTCCTCGTGATAGAGCCGGTGCAGCAGCTCGCGCTGGTCGAGCCCCAGCAATTCGTCGGTGGTCAGGGTGCGGGCCAGCTGAACGGTACGCTCCCAGGCGTCGTCGTCCTGATTCTGCGACTCGTCCGGCAGCCGCTGCAGCAACAGCCCGCCCGCCCGAAGGTCGTCGGCGCGCAGCCACAGCTGGGTGGGCAGCTGTTCAGACTGCGAGAAATAGGCCTCGAGACAGCCGGCCAGGCTGTCCTGGTCGAGTGCCACGATGCCCTGGTAGCGATTGCCCTCGCGCGGGTCGAGGGTAATCACGATATGGCCATCGCCGACAAGATCGCGGAATTTCGCTTCCCCTTCGGGCAGTGTGGCATCTTCCGCCACACGAGCAATGGCCCGCAGCTCGCCACCGGGATTGGATTCAGCCATCAGCAGCGACAGAGCCCCCTGACCGCGCACCTCGATGCTGAGGATACCGTCGAGCTTTACGGTATCGGTGAGCAGCGCCACGGCGGCCAGCAGCTCGCCCAGCAGGCGGTTGACGGCAGGTGGGTAGCCATGCCGCTCTAGCACATCGCCGTAGGCGCGCTCCAGGGTGACGATCTCACCACGGACGTTGGTACGTTCAAACAGGAAACGCTGGATCTGGTCGGTCATGATCGATTCCGAAAGAGGTCGTTCACGGTGGCCAACAGGCAGTGGGTTCACTCGTCCTGCTGACGCTGGAAGCGCTGGATCTCGCGGCGCTGCTTCTTGTCTGGCCGCTTGAGCGGATGTTGCATGGCCTGGTTAGTCAGACGCCGGCCTTCGGACTCCCGCTCACGACGCTCGGCGCTCTCGGCCGTCTCGCGATAGAGTTCACGGGCCTCAGGGGCGCCGCGACGCTGGTCGGAGAGTGCCACCACTTCCACCTCCCACACGTCCCAGCCCTGGGGCACGCGAATCAGGGCACCCACTTCGACGTTCTTGCTGGTCTTGGCGCGCCCGCCGTTGTAGTGAACCTTGCCGCCTTCGATGGCCTTCTTGGCCAGGGCGCGAGTCTTGAAGAAGCGGGCGGCCCACAGCCACTTGTCGAGTCGTACGCTATCCAATCTCGCCTCCCTTCTCGCCGTGTGGTCCTGTGTCGCCGCGTACTTCCGAGGGTAGCTCCTCGGGCAGGATCGTGGCGAAGCGGTCCAGGGCAATGAACTCCTCCAGCTCTTTTTCCGGCCGCGTGCTGTCGGGTTGCTTGATGCCGAGCAGATGGCGGATGCCGTATTCCCGCGCACTCTCCAGCACATCGGAGTTGTCATCGATGAACAACGTCCGCGTCGGGTCGAAGGGCTCGACCTCCTGCAGAGCAAACCAGAACTCCTGGGCCTCCTTGGGCACGCCGAGATCGGCCGAGGAGACGATGGCATCCAGGTAGCCCTCGAGCCCGGTAAGCGGCAACTTGAGCTCCAGGCTCTCGCGGTCGGCATTGGTCGCCAGCACCACTCTGGGGTGCGCCTTTCTGAGCCACTTGAGGAAATCCAGCGCATCGCTGCGCAGGCCGATCAGGTGCTGAATCTCGCGCTTGAGGGCGACGATGTCCACCCCCAGTTCACGACTCCAGTAGGCCAGGCTGTACCAGTTGAGGGTGCCCCGCTCGCGCAGGATGCGCGCGCGGATCTGCTCCTGGCTGGCCTCGTCGAGGCGGTGCAGTTCGACGTAGCGTCGCGGCAGGTGCTCCAGCCAGAAATGGCTGTCGAAATGCAGGTCGAGCAGTGTGCCGTCCATGTCCAGCAGAACGGTATCGATGGCGCGCCAGTCGATCATGGCGACTCCCGGTGGCATCTGAGCGGTGGAAGGCGTGATATTGTACTCAATGGATACCATCGGCGCATTCCCGGCAGGTGCCGCGCTCGCACGTACGAAACGGAGCCTTCATGTCCGAGAAGAAGATATTGCAGAAACCCCAGGTGCTGGCACGAAAGTCCGTGGCCAGAAGTCGCCTGTTTCATATCGAATCACTGGAGCTGCGTTTCGCCAATGGCGCCGAACGCACCTTCGAACGCCTGACCGGCAGCGATCAAGGCGCGGTGATGATCATCGCCATGCCCGACCCGGACCACGTGCTGCTGATACGCGAATACGCGGCGGGCTTCGAGGACTACGTGCTGACCCTGCCCAAGGGGCTGGTGGATCCGGGCGAGGATATCGTCACCGCGGCCAACCGGGAACTGATGGAGGAGTGCGGCTTCGGCGCCCGACACATCGAGCCACTGGTGGAGCTGTCGCTGGCGCCCAACTACATGCGCCACCGCATGCAGGTCCTGCTCGCCACCGATCTCTACCCCAAACGCCTGCCCGGGGACGAGCCGGAACCGCTGGTGGTCGAGACCCATGCCCTCGAGGAACTGCCGGCCCTGTTGCTGCGCGAAGACTTCCACGAGGCGCGGGCCATCGCCGCGCTGTTCATCGCCCGCGACACACTGCGCGAACGGCGTGGTATAGAGACACCGCTAAGCTGGTAGCCGTGCCGGCTGCAAGTTCAGCCGTGACGGTGAAGCAGGCGCAGGTTGCCGTTACCTTCCTTGAGGCGGATCCAGCGGTTCTGGCGATAACTGTCGAGCCCCGCCTCCAGCAGGGTCATGACCCCGATCCCCTCCTCCACGCTGACCGGTACCGGCGCACCGTTCGTCAGAGCCTCGACGATGCCGGCGTAGTAGGCCAGGTAGTCGCCGGGGAGCCCCGGGTGTTCACGCGTTACCAGTTTTCCGTCGGCGCCCTCGGCCAAGGTCAGCTGCCCAGGGCGAGGGTCAACGCCCCAGTCGCGTGCAGGCGTACGCCCCTCCTTCAGCCAGTTCTCCTGAGGGTCGCGACCATACTTGACGAAACTGCCCCTGGTGCCGTGCAGTGCCTGCTGCGGCGTCGGCTCTGCCACCAGCGAACTGGCCCGCAGGGTGACCCGGAGCGTGTCGTAATCCAGCAGGGCATGAAACTCGTCGTCCACCTCGGCGCCGTCTCGTGCCGCCATCAAGTCGAGCAGAATCGCCCGCGGCATGCCGAACAATGTACGGGCCTGGTCGAGCAGGTGCGAACCCAGGTCGTACCAGATACCGCTGCCCGGCTTGTGCTGTTCGCGCCAGCGGTCGGCCACCGCCGGCCGGAAGCGGTCGAAGCGTAGCTCGAGCGAGACCGGGCGGCCTACGACGCCCTCCTCGACCAATGCTTGCAGAGTACGAAAATCGCTGTCCCAGCGACGGTTGTGAAAGACGCTGATCATGCACTCGGCCTTGTCGGCCTCTGCCTTGAGCAGCCGGGCCTCGGAGAGCGAGACGGTGAATGGCTTGTCGATCACCAGATGCTTGCCGGCGGCAAGCGCCGCCTTGGCCAGCGGATAGTGGGTCTCGTTGGGGCTGGCGATGACCACCAGGTCGATATCCGAGCGGGCGAACAGCGCCGCCGCCTTGGGCATCACCTCGACTTCGGGCAGCGTTTCATGCACTCGCTCGGCCGAGCTGCTGACCACGGCCAGCAATTCCAGCCCGGGCGTGGCCTGGATCAGCGGGGTGTGAAAGATCCGGCCGGCAGTGCCAAAACCGATCAGGCCGACACCGAAGGTCTGCTTGCGCATGTCATCGTTCCTTACTGCTGCATGAAAAAGCTCGCGATGACGAACCGGGCCAGGGCCCGATTCGTCACTCGTGTCAGTCGAGTTTGGAGAGGTCGCGCACCGCTCCCTTGTCGGCGGAAGTGGCCAGCAGTGCATAGGCTTTGAGCGCCGCCGAGACCTTGCGCACGCGCTGAATGCTGGGTTTCCAGGCCTGACTGCCGCGCGCTTCTTCGGCTTCGCGGCGCGCCGCCAGCTCACTGTCGGAGAGCTTGACGTCGATGCGCCGGTTGGGAATGTCGATGCGAATGATATCACCCGACCGCACCAGGCCAATGGCCCCGCCCGCTGCCGCCTCTGGCGAGACATGGCCGATGGAAAGCCCCGAAGTCCCGCCGGAGAAGCGGCCGTCGGTGAGCAGCGCGCAGGCCTTGCCCAGCCCCTTCGACTTGAGATATGAGGTGGGATAGAGCATCTCCTGCATGCCCGGCCCGCCCTTCGGCCCTTCATAGCGAATGACGACGACCTCGCCCTCCTTCACCTGGCCGGCGAGGACGTGCTCTACTGCCTGATCCTGCGATTCGACCACATGGGCCGGCCCCTCGAAGACCAGGATGGATTCGTCGACCCCGGCGGTCTTCACCACGCAGCCGTCCACGGCGATGTTGCCATAGAGCACCGCCAGGCCACCCTCCTTCGAGAAGGCGTGCTCGAGGTCGCGGATGCAGCCGCTCGCGCGATCACCGTCGAGGCTCGGCCAGCGCGCGCTCTGGGAAAACGCCACCTGGGTCGGTACCCCGCCAGGGCCGGCCTTGAAGAACTCCACCACGTCGGGCGAGGGGCTGCGCATGATGTCCCACTCGTCCAGCGCGGCCTTGAGACTGTCACCGTAGACGGTGGGCACACGGGTATCCAGCACGCCGGCGCGGTCGAGCTCGCCGAGGATCGCCATGATCCCGCCGGCGCGATGCACGTCCTCGATATGGTACTTCTGGGTGTTGGGTGCCACCTTGCACAGCTGCGGCACTTCACGCGACAGTCGGTCGATGTCGGCCAGAGTGAAATCGATCTCCGCCTCCTGGGCGGCGGCCAGTAGGTGTAGGATGGTATTGGTGGAGCCGCCCATGGCGATGTCCAGGGTCATGGCGTTCTTGAACGCCGCCTTGGAGCCGATGGCGCGGGGCAGCAGGTGCGCCTCGTCGCCTTCGTAGTAGCGCTTGGCCAGCTCGACGATGCGATGGCCGGCGGTCTCGAACAGGCGACGACGATCGGCGTGAGTGGCAAGCACGGTGCCATTGCCCGGCAGCGCCAGGCCCAACGCCTCGGTCAGACAGTTCATCGAGTTGGCGGTAAACATGCCCGAGCAGCTACCGCAGGTGGGGCAAGCACTGCGCTCCACTTCGGCCAGGGTCTCGTCGTCAACCGAGTCGTCGGCGGCCATGACCATGGCATCGACCAGGTCGAGGCCATGGTCGAGCAGCTTGGTCTTGCCAGCTTCCATCGGTCCGCCGGAGACGAAGATCACCGGGACGTTGAGGCGCATGGCGGCCATCAGCATCCCCGGGGTGATCTTGTCGCAGTTGGAGATGCATACCAGGGCGTCGGCGCAGTGGGCGTTGACCATATACTCGACGCTGTCGGCGATGATGTCGCGGCTCGGCAACGAATAGAGCATGCCGTCATGGCCCATGGCGATGCCATCGTCCACGGCGATGGTATTGAACTCCTTGGCTACCCCGCCGGCCTTCTCGATCTCCCGCGCCACCAGTTGGCCCATGTCCTTGAGGTGCACGTGCCCGGGCACGAACTGAGTAAAGGAATTGGCCACGGCGATGATCGGCTTGTGGAAATCGTCGTCCTTCATGCCGGTGGCGCGCCACAGTGCGCGGGCTCCGGCCATGTTGCGGCCGGCAGTGGTGGTACGAGAGCGATATTCGGGCATGGTGTCCTCTTCGTGCGCGTTGCGCTATTCGGTTCACGCCGTCTTTGCCACCCATGGGCGGCGACGGTCTAGGCGAGCCAGGTATGGGGTCTGGCATGATTCTGTCACGCACGAGCCGAGGCGGCTAGATTAGATTAAGAGAGCGCTATCGTCGCTCAGCGGCTCGGTACCATAGAGCACCCAGACGTCCAGTGCCGGCCCCAGGTCTTCGATCAGGCGCAGCTCGTCTGGGCGGTCTTCGAATACCTGTCTCGCGCAGATACCCGCCTCGAAGCGCCCCGCCACCAGCCCCTCGGCCACGGCCACGGTGGTCGGCGCATCGATCTCCTCCTCGAAGGAGGAGAGATCGGTATAGAAGCGGGTGGCCGGCTGACGTGCCACCTGGCGCGGCTCGGCGATCTCTCGTCGCGCCAACAACGCCAAAGGATGACTACCGGCGACGAAGGCATCCACCGGAAAGGCACGATGCATATGGCGCCCTACACAGTCGGCATGGCTGAAGTGGGCCGTGCACTGCAGCACCCGATCCACCTCCCCCGCCACCAGCGCCGCAAAGGCCGCCGGGAAATCATCGAAAAGCTTCACCTGCGCATCGGCAAGCCCGCGCGCCTCGAGATAGCGGCGCAGCACCAGCACATGATTGCTGGCTTCGGGGCCCAATGTGGCAATGATCATGCTGTCTGCCCCCTCATGCGCTCATGCTAGATGGCGAAGATCACCAGCGCACCCACCACAACCAACCCCACTCGCAGCAGTACCGAGCGCTTGGCGATGACACCGTAGGAGATGGCAACCAGGCCCAGCGCAATCTTGAGCCCATCGAAGACTGCCCAGACCGGATCGAAGGCCAGACGGATCACGTCCGGGTTGGCAACCATCGCCAATGGAATGAGGTAGAGTCCGATGCCCAGCGCCATGGCCTTGAACGCCACCTTGAGCCAGCTCTCGCCCACCATGCCGGCGGCGATAAACACGCCGCCACAAACGGGCGGCGTTATGGTCGAAAGCAAGGCGTACCAGAACACGAACAGGTGAGCCAGCAGCGGTTCGAGGCCGAGCTCGGTGAGCGCGGGTCCGGCCACCGAGACACAGATCACATAGGCGGCGGTGGTAGGCACCTCCATGCCCAGTACCAGACAGGCGAGCGCGGTGAGCAGCAGTGCCGGCCACAGCATCTCGTTCGACAGCGACAGGATACCCGAGGTGATCTTGACGCCGAGCCCGGTCAGCGAGAGCACGCCGATCACCAGAGAGGCACAAATGATGATGGCACCGATCACCGCCACTTGGCGCCCTGCAGTGACCACTGCCTCAGCCAAGCGAGAGGCGAAGCCACGCAGGGAGAAGGTAAGGGTTACGTCAAAGAACAGCAGCAGCATGCCGGCGAAGATGGCAATACTGGCTGCATACTGCGGGGTATAGCCGCCGAGAAAGATGCGTTCCAGCAGTAGCACAAAAGGTACGGCGAAAAATAGCGAGGTTATCGCCACCTCCTTGCCGCCCGGCTGATCGCTTGCCGCCATCGGACGCAGGTCGTGGCGAGTGGCATAGGCATTGATGCCCATCCATACGGTGACGAAGTAGAGTATCGCCGGCAGCAGTGCGGCGGCCATGATCTGCGTGTAAGGCGTACCGGTCAGTTCGACCATGACGAACGCCCCGGCTCCCATCAGCGGTGGCATGATCTGACCGCCCGAAGAAGCCACCGCTTCGACGCCTCCGGCCAGCGCGCGCGGATAACCCAGCCTCACCATGGAAGGAATGGTGATGGCGCCGGTAGAGGCTACGTTGGCGGAAGCCGAACCCGAGATCGAGCCCATCAGGGCCGAGGAGATCACCGCCACCTTGGCTGCACCGCCGGTCAGGCGCCCGGCGACAGCGCTGGCCATGTTCATGAAGCCGCGCCCCGCCTCACCGGCGTTGAGCACTGCACCAAAGATGACGAAGATCGCCACCACCCCGACGCTGACTCCGGTCAGCTTGCCCCACAGGCCACCTTCGGCGATGGTCAGGGTTCCCACGAAGCTCTGAACCGGCAGCCCGGGGTGGCCGAACTGGCCGGGCATAAGATTGCCGAATAGCCCATAGAGCAATGCCGCCAGTGTCACCAGCGGCAAAGGCCAACCGATAGCACGACGTGCCGTTTCCAGCGCCAGCACGATCAGGAACGCACCGACGAGCATCTGGAAGTGCGTATCGATGAAACCGTACTGGCCTGCCAGCGCCTCCTCGTTGAAAGCGATGTAACCGCAGGCGGCAATGCCCAGCAAGGTCAACAGCCAGCCGCTCCAGCGCTCAAAGGGCGTTTTCGCGGCGTGTATCAGTATCCACGGCAATGCCAGCGCCATGTGGATCGGCCGACTCACCAGTGCCGGTGCCAGCCCATAGAAAATCAACCCAAGATGGAAGACGACCGTGACCGCGCCCAGAAGTACCCAGACGGAATGTGTGCGCGATAGACCGTTTCCGGCGGCCGAATCGGCCGCCGGAGAAGAGAATGTCGATGGCATAAGGAAGCCTTGAATGTGGCTGGCGAGGAACTTGTCAGGCCGGCCAGGCAGGGTTAACGCAAGTCGTCGGGAATCTCGATATCGGCTTCGTCGTAGTAGCGCAAGGCACCCGGATGCAGGCTACCGGCGATGTTGCCGATCATGTCGTGGGTGATACTGCCCCACCAGGGAGATTCCTCGGCCATGGCCTCGCGACGCTCCCAGAACGTCTTGGTCAGGGTGTAGGCGGTCTCCTCATCCATGCCGGAGGTGGTGTAAGCGATCACTGGTAAAGAAGTGGTTTCCACATCTTCGTCAACACCGGAATAAGTGCCGGCGGGAATGGTCTGGCGCGCTGCGCCGGACTGTTCGATCTGCTCGTCGGTGAGGCTGACCAGGCTGATCGGCATGCTGGCGGCAGTCTCGATCACGTTGGGCGTGGGAAACGAGCTTGCCGTGACGAAGGCATCGATCTGGCCGTTCTTCAGCGCATCGGGACCGCTGCCGATCTCGGCATCGGCCACCTCCACCTTGTCCAGCAAGTCGAACAGCTCAAGATAGCGTTCGGCCTCGCGAGCACCGAAGGTGCCGCGGCCGATCAGGATGTGCTTGCCCTCGAGATCCTCGAAATCGATCACGCCCTCGTCGCCAGCCACCACGAAGTGCATGGTGATGGCAGGAATCGGGAACAAGCCGCGAATCTCCTCGAAGCGCGGGCTTTGGCGCTCAGCGAAGGGACCTTTGCCGGCCATTGCCAGCTCGACCAGACCCGGAGGTGTGGTGAATACATAGTTGCCCTGGCGTGCCATCACCTCCATGACGTTTTGAACCGAGCCTTGGCTCTCCTCCAGCGTCAATACCACCTCGCCGTCGGTTCCCCGACGGATAGCCTCGGATAGCTCGACTCCCATCTGGTAATAGGCGGTCCCTGCAGAGGCGGACTTGTAGGTGACACGGGTCTCGGCCTGAGCGAAAAGTGCACTTGCCCCCAGCACTACTGCGGTTGCCGATACCAGCAGGGCACGAGGAAAAGCGGGCTTACGGTGTGACATGTGTCTCTCCGTTATTGGTGTCCAGCATCGCGTCTAGGCACGATGGCATTGTTTTGATTTGTCGGAATGGATGAATTCGTTATAAAGAAATGTCATGCATCCGTCTATAATGCCGATTTTTTGGCACGAAGAATACCTAGGGTGTGACCATGCGAATTGCAGCCATATTGGGCGGCGCGGGGGGAATCGGTAGCAGTATTGCCGAAGCGCTGCTCGCAGGAGGGGATTTTGTTTACCTGCTGGATCGCGAGCCGACACAAGACAAGGCCGCTACCCTCGTGGCCCGCTGGCCAGAGAGCTGCGCCTTCATTGCTTGCGACCTGCACAGCCCCGACGACATCGCGACGGCTTTCGCCCGCATCGAGGCGCATGGCGCCGGGCTGGACGTCTGCATCAACGCCGCCGGCGTGATCCAAAGGGAGCGCTTTGTCGAGGTTTCACCGACGGCGCTCGGCGAGATATTGGCGGTCAACGTAAGCGGCACCTATCTGGCGTTGCAGGCCGCCGCACGGTTGATGATTGCCACCGGTGGCGGTCATATCGTTATCGTCTCATCGGCCCATGGCCTGCGTACCACGGCCGAGCGCTCTGCCTATGCCATGTGCAAGGGCGCCATGCTGGCGCTTGGCCGGGCGCTGGCGGTGGAGCTCGCCTCCCATGGCATCCTGGTCAATGCCGTGGCGCCCGGGCCGGTCAGCACCGGCATGCAGGATACCGAATCGCAATCGCGCCGCCGCTGGCAGGCAGCGACGCCGCTGGGTCGGGTCGCCGAAGCTGATGAAGTGGCTCGGGCGGTGGTTTTTCTCGCTTCCGCCGAGAACACCTTCATCACGGGCGACACCTTGATGGTAGACGGCGGCGCCAACGTCGCCATGTAGCACCGCCCTCGAAACTGCCGGCATCAAATGCCGAACGTCACCTTCGCCACGTCGCGATAACGCTTAGCGAAGTGCACCGTCATGCCCTCCTTGAGGAAATCGGGCAGCTCATCGTAGTCTCGCCGGTTGGCCTCGGGCAGGATAACCTCGAAGATCCTGCTGCGCCGGGCGGCGATGATCTTCTCGCGGATGCCGCCCACCGGTAGTACCTGGCCGGTCAGCGTCAGCTCGCCGGTCATCGCCAGCGGTCGGTCGATGCCCTGGTGCCGCCCCAGCGACAGCAGCGCCGTGGTCATGGTCACGCCTGCCGAGGGGCCATCCTTGGGCGTGGCACCCTCCGGTACGTGCAGGTGGACAAAGGCGGAGTCGAAGAAATCAGCGTCGACGCCATACTCGGCGAGATGGCCGAGCGTGTAGCTGTAGGCGATGTTGGCCGACTCCTGCATCACTTCACCGAGCTTGCCGGTGAGCTTGAAGCCTCGGGTCAGCGAGTGCACCTTGCCCGCCTCGATAGGCAAGGTGGCTCCTCCCATCGAGGTCCAGGCCAGGCCAGTGACCACCCCTTCGCCCTTGAGTACCTGCTCCTGGCGGAACAACGGGGCTCCGAGAAACTCCTCCAGGTTCTTGACCGAAATGCGCACCGACTCCTGATCGCCTTCGAGAAGCTTGACGGCCGACTTGCGCACGATGCTGTGCAGCTGTTTCTCGAGCTGACGTACGCCGGCCTCTCGGGCGTAGCCCTCGATTACCTGGCGCAGCGCCGCATCGGTGAGGTTGATACGCCGCTTCGGGATATTGTCGCGCTCGAGCAGCTTGGGCCACAGGTGGTGCTTGGCAATCGCCACCTTCTCCTCGGCGATATAGCCGGACAGACGGATCTGCTCCATGCGGTCGAGCAGCGGCCCGGGAATCGAGTCGAGGGTGTTGGCGGTACACACGAACAGTACCTTGGAGAGGTCCAGGCGCACGTCGAGATAGTGATCGAGAAAATCGACGTTCTGCTCGGGGTCGAGCACCTCGAGCAGTGCCGAGGCCGGGTCGCCCTGGAACGACTTCCCCAGCTTGTCGATTTCGTCGAGCATGATCACCGGGTTCTCGACCTCGACCTCCTTGAGCGCCTGTACCAGCTTGCCCGGCATGGCACCGATGTAGGTTCGACGGTGGCCCTTGATCTCGGCCTCGTCACGCATGCCACCTACCGAGAAGCGGTAGAACTCCCGCCCCAGCGCCTCGGCGATGGAGCGACCGACCGAGGTCTTGCCCACCCCGGGCGGGCCCACCAGCAGCAGGATCGAGCCGCCCACGTCGCCCTTGAAGGTGCCTTCGGCGAGGAACTCGATGATGCGCTCCTTGACGTCCTTGAGGCCGTCGTGGTCGCGGTCGAGCACCGTCCGGGCATGCCCCAGGTCGAGCTGATCCTGGCTGCGCACGCCCCATGGCATCGCGGTGAGCCAGTCGAGGTAGTTGCGGGTGGTGCCGTATTCCGGCGAACCGGTTTCCAGGACCGAGAGCTTGTCGAGCTCCTCCTCGATGCGGGTCAGTACCTTGGGCGGCACGGTCAGGCCTTCGAGACGGTCGCGGAAGGTATCGACGTCGTTCTCGCGGTCGTCCTTGGAGATGCCCAGCTCGCGCTGGATGACCTTGAGCTGCTCACGCAGGAAGAACTCGCGCTGGCGCTCCTGCATCTGAGCGTTGACCTGCTCGCTGATCTCGGTCTGCAGCTGGGCGACGTCGATCTCCTTGCGCAGCAGCGGCAACACCTTCTCCATGCGCGCCTGTACCGGCAGGGTCTCGAGCACGGCCTGCAGCTCGCGCCCCTTGGCCGAGGTAATGGCAGCGGCGAAGTCGGTCAGCGGCCCCGGCTCGTGTGGGCTGAAGCGATTGAGATAGTGCTTGAGTTCCTCGCCATAGAGCGGGTTGATCGGCAGCAGCTCCTTGATGCCATTGATGATCGCCATGGCATAGGCACGGGTCTCGTCCTCGTCGGCCTTGACCGGCTCACGCGGGTAGCTGACCTCGACCAGAAAGGGGGGCTCCTTCGACAGCCAGCGCTGTACACGGAAGCGGCGCAGGCCTTGGGCAATGAATTGCAACTGCCCCTCCTCGCCGTGCAACTTGTGTACCTTGACCGCCGTACCGATCTCGGGAAAGTGATCATGACCGAGCTCGTCCACCGCCTTGTCGCCGACGAAGGCCACGCCCAGCGTCTGGTGAGGCGTGTTGCCGACCCGGCGCATGGTTTCTTCCCAGCGTTCACGGTTGATGACCAGCGGCTGGACCTGGGCGGGAAAGAAGGGGCGGTTGTGGATCGGCAGCAGATAGATGCGCTCTGGCAGGTAGTCGCTGGCCGGAATGACGGCATTGGCGACCTCGTCCACCTCACCATCGGAACCCAGCATCTCGTCGGAATCCCTCCTCGCCTGCTGCCAGTTCTGTTCGTCCTGATCATGCTCGCTCATGGAAACCTCGTCCTGAAGCTATGAAAGCCGGATATGCACTGAGCTGAGCAATGCGGGCGACGGCGATGAACTTCAAGTCGGATGCGTCACTTCATGGCTGAAAGGTGCCAAGCGACGGGCTAGCGCCACAGGGGAGGCAGTGGGCGGCCGTTGACGCGGACCTGGCCTCGTCCGATGTCGATCTCCAGCGTGCGGGTATCCAATGGCAAGCCGAGCCAGAGTGCAACCACAGTGGGCAACTCATGCCAGGTGAAGTCGCCATCGAGGCGCTGCCGCCAGCGTTCCTTGACCGCGGGCTTTTCGAGATCGACCAGGCTGAGCTCTTCCAGCCGGCGACCATCGAAGAACAGCGAGCCATCGACCCGGGCGGAGAGCCCCAGCATCGGGCTGTCCAGTTCGAGGCGCTGCAGATCGAGGCGCGGCGAGTCCTGCAGTGTCGCCAGCAGGAAGGGTTCTAGATCGGCCAGCAACGCATCGTGTCCGTTGCCGTGCCGACTGCCGGCGGCCAGCTCGCGCAGCCGCGACATGGTGTTGCGTATCGCATCGGCATTGAGGCGCGACAACTCGGCTTCCATCTGCCCGACCAACAATATTTGCTCTGCCGTGCGAATTTCGCCCAGATCGAGTTCTAGCTTCATGCGAAGCTCCTCGTCATCCAGAGCGATACGATTCGCCAGCCGTATGCCATGGGCATCGAGCTTGAGCTGTGGCTGTTGCCAGGAGAGCGACTCGATCTGCAGGCGGTCTTCTTGGGTGAAAGCGTGCGCACCTTCGGTATAGGCATACTGGCTATTGAGCGTGGCGGGGCCGATTTCCAGCCGAGCGGCACCGTCACTGAGCGTCCATGAGTCGAGCTGCGCACGCAGCCGCCAGTTACCCTGCTCGCCACTGAAGCGCAAGCGCCCGCCTTCGAAGGTGAGTTCACGCTCCTGCTGGGTGATACGCAAGGGAGAGAGCCGGATCCTGCCCTCTAGTGTACCGTTCAGGGTGTGGTAGCTGGCTTCCCATTGGGGGGGAGAAGATACCAGTGAACCACCGAACGGCTGCGTGCCGTCGGGGCCACGGTGCAGCATCGCCTCGCCGTTGAGATGGGTGCTGAGCACCCCATGACGGGCACGATAGGTCAGCTCCAACTGCCATTGCTGGCCGAACAGCGGCGCCAGGTGGATGCGTCCAGTGGAAGACAACCAGCCCTGCTCCACGTCCACGCGCTCGATGTCGAGTTCCCCACGCGCTTCCAGGTCAGTGAGCGTTCGCTGCATCTCACGCTCGAACAGCCAGCTAGAGATCGCCTGTCCGGTCAGCCAGGCGAGCAGCAGTACGACCAGCAGCGGGACGATGAGCCGTTCCTTGCGCATAGCTTTCGCCTCCCCTGTCCGTTTCCTTGCGCCAGCCCGTTTATGTCAATTTGTCATTTAATGCAACCAGAGCCAGAGGTGCATCGTGCTCCAGGCGTAAATGGCGGCGAGAACGTCATCGATCATGATGCCGAACCCACCCGCCACGCGTCGATCGGCCCAGCGGATCGGCCAGGGCTTGAAGACGTCGAAGATACGGAACAGCACGAACCCCCATAGCGCCGCCTCCCAGGAGAACGGCACGGCGGCCATGGTGATCCAGTAGCCGACGAACTCGTCCCATACGATACCGGAGTGATCGTGGACCCCGAGATCGCGCGATGTCTTGTCGCACAGCCAGACTCCCACGACGAAGGAGACGGTCACCAGTGACAGATACCAGCCCAGTGGCAGCTCGGACAGCAGCCAATAGAAAGGAATCGCCGCCAGGGTGCCGAAAGTGCCCGGCGCCCAGGGCACACCGCCGCTCCCAAGGCCGAAGGCAAAGAAGTGGACGGGGCGACGCCAGACGCTTTGAGGGCAGCGATTCATGGCTTACCTCCGCGGAAGTGCTGCCAGCCATGGGCACCGCCGAGCTCAACCCCCGCAACACCGGCTTCGACACACACCGTACCGATCGGCGTGAGTGCCAGGCCCTGCCCCGCCAGGCGTCGCTGGGCCTCTTTCAAGACGCTGCCAGGCAGGCTCAACAACAATTCATAGTCGTCGCCACCGCACAGCGCGGCGCGGTAGGCCGCCGGCTCGCCCAGTGTTTCACTCAGGCCCGCTGCCAGCGGCAGTGTCTCGGGTTCGAGCCGCGCCCCTACGCCCGAAGCGGCCAGGATATGCTCCAGGTCGGCCAGCAATCCATCGGAGATATCGATGGCGGCATGAGCCAGGTCGCGCAGTGCCAAGCCAGCCGCAAGCCTTGGCGTGGGCTTGAGGTAGCGCGCCAGCAAGGGGTGATTGAGGTCGCGTTCGCCACGCTGCCATAGAGCCAGGCCACCCGCGCCGCCACCGAGAGCGCCGGTCACCGCCAGCACGTCGCCGGGACGAGCACTGCGGCGAGTCAGCTCCTCGCCTGCAGGAACTTCACCCATCACCGTGACGCCGACGGAGAGTTCACCCCGGGTCACGTCGCCCCCCACCAGCGCCGTGCCACTGCTGTGGCACAGCGAGTGGAAACCACCAGCAAAAGCCGCCAGCCATGCTTCGTCATCGTTCTCGAGCGCCAGCGCCATGAGGCACCAGCGCGGCTCGGCTCCCATCGCCGCCAGATCGCTCAGGCTCACCGCCAGTGCCCGATAGCCGATCGCCTCAGCAGGCGCGTCGGCAGGGAAGTGCACGTTGGCGACGGAGGTATCGACGCTGACCGCCAGTTGCCGCCCGGGACGAGGGGCGAGCAACGCACAGTCGTCTCCCACGCCAAGCGGCACGCCGGCATCCGGGCCGGGTGCAGCGGGAGTGAAATAGCGGGCGATCAGTTCGAATTCACTGGCCACCGGTGGCACCTTCAGCCGCGACGAGCCCTGACCTCGGCGCTACGCAACCGGGCGGCCAGCTTGTCGAGAATGCCGTTGACGTACTTGTGCCCGTCGGTGGCGCCAAACGATTTGGCCAGTTCGACGCCTTCGTTGATCGCGACGCGATAGGGCACCTCCAGCCGGCGGCTGAGTTCATAGGCACCCAGACGCAGGATGGCCAGTTCGATGGGGTCCAGCTCTACCAGGCGACGGTCGAGCAGAGGTGCGATGGAGGCATCCAGGTCGTCACGATAGCGCACCACGTTGTGCAGCAGCTCGTGGAACAGGGCCAGATCGGCGATCTGCATCACCTTGGCCCAGTTCTCATGATCCTCGAGATCGTCGTCGGGTAGCTGAGTACGGAACTCCGCCTCGATGGCGGTGGCCGACTTGCCGGTCATGTGCCACTGGTAGAGGCCTTGTACCGCCAGTTCCCGGGCCGCACGCCGCGCTTGCTGGCCCGCTGAAGGGGGACGTTGAGCGCGCGATGCACTCATGAGGTTTCTCCGTTCTGACTGTCGCTGTCACCGAAACCGCGCAGCAGGGAGACCATTTCCATGGCGGCCATGGCCGCTTCGGCGCCCTTGTTGCCGGCCTTGGTACCGGAGCGTTCGATGGCCTGCTCAATCGTGTTGACCGTCAATACGCCGTTGGCGATGGGCGTGTCGAACTCCAGCTGTAGATTGCCGAGAGCCGCGTTACAGCCGCCTGCCACGTATTCGAAGTGCGGCGTGCCGCCACGGATCACCGCGCCCAGCGCGATCACCGCATCGGGGCGTGCCACCTGCAGGGCGCGTTTCACCGCCAGCGGCAGTTCCCAGGCACCCGGCACGTGAACGATATCGATATTCTCGGCCTCTACACCGTGACGCACCAAGCTATCCACGGCGCCCTCGACCAAACTGTCGACTACGTGGTGATTGAAGCGCCCCACCACGATTACGTAGCGACCATCGACGTCGACGAAGTTGCCTTCCAGTTGAGACAGGGTATGCATCGCTGATTCCTGAAGAAAATGATCTTGCTGAAAACGATATGAATTCTGCTGAAGTCGAGCGGGCCGGCAGCTGGTGCCGGCCCCTGGCAAATTGGAAGAGTGTCGGCTCAGCCCTCGGCGGCCGCCCCCTCTTCACCCGGCGCAATCAGCTCGACCACCTCGAGGTCGAAGCCGGACAGCGCCGAGAACTTCCACGGGGAACTGAGCAGCCGCATGCGTCCGACCCCGAGGTGCCGCAGAATCTGCGAGCCGGTGCCTATGGTCAGGTAATTGCCGGCGCCGTCGGAGTCACTGGTGCGCGGCAGCCGGCGGCGCTCCAGGAACACCTCCAGCTGGTCGCGGAAGTCCTGGTGCGGGCGGCCATCGTCGAGCAGCACGAAAACACCGTGCTCGACCCGGGCGATCTCTTCCAGCGCACTGTGGGTCGTCCAGTTGTGGCTCTCGCTCTTGTGCAGGCCCAGCAGGTCGCGCATGGTATCGGCCAGATGCACGCGCACCGTGGTCAGGGTCTCGGGGCTCGGCTCCCCCTTCACCAGTGCCACGTGGTGTGCGTTCTGGATACGGTCGTGAAAGACGTGCAGGGTCAGCTTGCCGACTGCCGTATCAACCAGCGTGGACTCGACCGACTCGATCGTCTGCTCGTTATGGATACGATAGTGGATCAAGTCGGCGATGGTGCCCATCTTCAGGCCGTGCTCGGCGGCGAAGCGCTCGAGCTCGGGGCGCCGGGCCATGCTGCCGTCGTCGTTCATGACTTCGCAGATAACCCCGCTGGGGTCGAAGCCGGCCAGGGCGGCCAGGTCACAGGCCGCTTCGGTATGCCCGGCGCGGCGCAGCACACCGCCCGGCTCCGCCATCAGCGGAAAAATATGCCCGGGCTGGACGATGTCCTCGGCGCGCGCGTTACGCGCCGCGGCCACCTGCACGGTACGCGCCCGGTCGGCGGCCGAGATCCCGGTGGTCACACCCTCCGCAGCCTCGATGGAAAGCGTGAACTTGGTGCCGAAGCCGGAACCATTGTCACTCACCATCAGTGGTAGCTTGAGTCGCTCGCAGCGCTCGCGGGTCATCGGCATGCAGATCAGGCCGCGCGCATGGCGCGCCATGAAATTGATATGCTCGGCCTCGACCCTCTCGGCGGCCATGATGATATCGCCTTCGTTCTCGCGATCCTCATCGTCCATGAGGATCACCATCTTGCCCTGACGGATGTCCTCGATCAGGTCTTCGATGGGAGCCAGGCCCCCGGGGGAAGATTGCACGCTGGAATCTCCGAATGTTCGAACGACGTCATGGGCGACAGTGCACCGCAACAGAACGTTGCCGCCGGTATCGCACCACGCTGAATGGGCGTCAGAGTACATTGGCGCGGCTTCGTGCGCCAGTAGTGAGCACATTGGCGCGGCTTCGTGCGCCAGTAGTGAGCACATTGGCGCGGCCTCGGGCGCCAGTAGTGAGCACATTGGCGCGGCCTCGGGCGCCAGTAGTGAGCACCCGCCCCCTCACTCCTGCCTGCGCTCCGGCCGCGCAGTGATACGCCAGTCGCGGCCGATGGCGCGTATATCGAGTATCTCCAGCGGGCGCTGCTGAGCCATGCGCGTCAGCCCCGGCAAGGCGAACAGCGGGCGCGCCTCGCCACCCAGCAGGGTCGGGGCCACGAACAGCTGCATCTCGTCGACCAGGCCCGCGTCCAGCATCGCCCCGGCCAGGGTAGCGCCGGTCTCGAGCAATACGTCGTTGACCAGTTCCTGCTCGGCCAGGTAGCGCATCAGCGCAGAAAGATCGACACGCCCATCGCCACCTGCACGTAGCACCACCACTTCGGCACCGGCCGCCTCGAGGCGCACTCGACGCTGCGGATCGTGGCCAGAAACGGTAGCTACCAGGGTGCGCCCCGGCTCGCGCAGGCAGGCCGCGGCCTGGGGCAGGCGCAACTGGGTATCGACCACGACGCGCAGCGGCTGGCGCTCGACGATTGACTCGCCATCCTCGAGACCCAGCTCTGCCGCCCTGATCGTCAGCCTCGAATTATCGAAGATGATCGAGTCGACACCGGTCATGACCGCACTGGCGCTGGCCCGCAGCCGCTGCACCTCGGCCCGGGCATGCGGCCCCGTGATCCACTGCGATTCCCCTGACTGCATGGCGGTGCGGCCATCCAGACTCATGGCCATCTTCAGGCGCAGGTAGGGGCGCAGGCGAGTCATGCGCGAGATGAAACCAAGGTTGAGCGACCTCGCTTCCTCCTCCAGCAGCCCGACCTCCACCGCGATGCCTGCCTGACGCAGCTTGGCGATGCCACGACCGGACACATCGGGATTGGGATCCTGCATGGCCACTACGACGCGAACGACGCCGGCCTCGGTCAGCGCCGCCGCGCAGGGGCCCGTGCGCCCCTGGTGGGAACAGGGCTCCAGGGTCACATAGGCAGTGGCACCACGAGCGGCTTCGCCAGCCATGCGCAGCGCATGCACCTCGGCATGCGGCTCGCCGGCGCGCACGTGCCAGCCTTCGCCGATCAGGCGCTGGTTCTTGACCAGCACGCAGCCGACACGTGGATTGGGGTGAGTGGTATAGAGGCCACGACGGGCGAGCTGTAGCGCCCGGGCCATCCAGGTGATATCGGTCGGCTTGGCCATATCACTCCTGCTGCACTAGTCGTCGGCGGTGCCGGGCGGGAATCCGGGTTCCTGTGAGAGCCGGTCGATCTCGGCACGGAACTCGTCGATGTCCTGAAAGCGCCGATAGACCGACGCGAAACGAATGTAGGCCACTTGGTCCAGTCGCTTGAGCGCCTGCATTACGGCCTCGCCGATATCGCGCGCCTGGATCTCGCGCTCGCCGGTGGCTCGCAGGCGATGGCGAATCCGCTCCACCGCCGCTTCGATGGCCTCGGCGCTCACCGGGCGCTTCTCCAGCGCGCGCAGCATACCGGCGCGCAACTTGTGCTCGTCGAAGGTTTCCCGTGAGCCATCGGACTTCACCACCCTGGGCATCACCAGTTCGGCGGTCTCGTAAGTGGTGAAGCGCTCGCCGCAATCGGTGCACTGGCGGCGGCGGCGCACCTGATCGCCTTCCGCCACCAGGCGGGAGTCGGTCACGCGGGTGTCATGGGCGCCACAGAAGGGGCAATGCATGGTATCGATCCAAACGTGAAGCGGGGCGACCGGATGGCCGCGCATGGTCATCAGTGTTAGCTCGTTGACCCGATAGTGTACTCGCTCCCCCGCTGGCCGCCCAGCACAGGCGTTTGCTACGCCTTCAGGACGGCTTCATTGGTCTTGCCCATGCCCCAGGCTTCCTTCGTTCTCCATGACGATTCGCTTGACCGGTGCTTCGAGTCGCTGGGTATCGCCCGATTCGAACTGAAGTTCGATCTCGACGGGTTCGCCCTCTACCAGCGGCGCGGTCAATCCGATCAACATCATGTGCAGCCCACCAGGCGCCAGCTCTGCACTGCCCCCGGCCGGGACGACGATCTGCGCCACCTGGCGCATCTGCATCACGCCGTCCACGTTCTGGTGATCGTGCAACTCCACCACTTCCGCTGCCGGCGATTTTGCCGCCAACAGAATCATATCTCGTTCACTCGGATTGCGTAGCGTCATGAAGGCGGCCGAGGTATTCGAGCCAGGCGGCACGGCACGCACCTGCGCGCCCTCTATGGTCAAGGGTTCGGCATGAGCCGCGAACGATGCCAGCGCAAGGCCAGCAGCAAGCAGAAGTAAACGGGGCAGTGTCATGGGCAAGCTCCTCATCTTAGGGTTGTAATGCCAGGAGAAAAAGCAACGCAGAGAATACTATGCCTTGCCACAAACAGGGCAAGCTGCGGCATCACGACACGCATTTGATTAACCGGCACTTAATCCGCTTCTGACAGCATGGCCCCTCCCCCTTGCAACTAGACTGGCTTCAAGAAGGACGGTAGCGGATGAATTCCATGCAACAAAGCATCGCCCTTGGCCCTTTGGGATTCTCGATTGGCCAATTGCTGATAGTGGCAGCCTTCTGCATCGCTCTAGTGGTCGGGGCACTGCTCGGTCGGCGTCACCGCATACCGGTCGTTGACACCCTCCTTACACTATTGCTCCTCGCTCTGGCCGGTGCCCGCCTGCTGTTCGTAGTACGTCATTGGAGTAGCTACGACGGTATAGCCTCAATAGTCGATATCCGCGATGGTGGATTCGATCCCTTGGCAGGCCTGATGGTTGGCCTGGCCTATGCCCTCTGGATAATGTGGCGCCACCCGTTACAGCGGGTGCCCTTGGCCGGCGCGCTGTTCGCGGGGACACTCACCTGGGGGGTGCTTGCCGGCCCATTGATGCTGATGGAAACCACCGCGCGCCCCCTACCGGATACACCACTAGCCAGCCTGGATGGCGCCCAGACCAACCTGCCCTCACTGGCAGCAAAGGAGGGCAAGCCTTTGGTGGTCAACCTCTGGGCCAGCTGGTGTCCTCCCTGTATTCGTGAGATGCCGGTGTTCGAACAGATGCAGGAGGAAGCGGAAGACATCACTTTCGTTTTCGTCAACCAGGGGGAAGATACACGGCAAGTGGAGCGTTTTCTCGCCGAACATTCCCTTGAGCTCGAAAATGTCCTGCTAGATGCTCGCAACACACTCGGTGAGGTCACCGGCTCGATGGCCATGCCGACGACACTGTTCTACGATGCAGACGGCCAATTGAACAACACGCACTTCGGCGAACTCTCTCGTGCGACTCTGCTGAGCGGCATTGAGAAACTGCGCTGACATCAGCCCTCCCCATCCAACGGAAATCTTGTGGCCTTTCGCGGCGCATGAGCACCAAGGGAACCCCAATGGTTTTTCGATACAGTGTTTTTGCAATCGGCCTGACCGCCATCATTAGCGCCCCGATGGTGCTCGCTAACGCCTGGCCCGCGCCTATTCAGGCCTTGATTGAAGAGGGCTTGAAGGTTCATGGGGAATTCGAGGCCCCGGGAGGCCTCAACGGCTATGCCGCCACCCATCAGGGCCGAGAGATGACCGTCTACGTCACTTCGGACGACAAGCAGGCCATCGTCGGCACCATGATCGACGCCGAAGGCAACGACCTTTCCGAGGCCTCGTTGGATGAGCTGGTGCGTATACCTCAGGAAAACGAACTCTGGCAACGGCTTCAGCAGAGCCACTGGATCGCCGATGGCTCCGCTGATGCTCCCCGCGTGCTTTACACCTTTACCGACCCCAATTGCCCCTACTGCCACCGGTTCTGGGAAGCCGCGCGGCCCTGGGTGGAAGCTGGCAAAGTCCAGCTACGCCATGTCATGGTGGGTATATTGGAACCCGACAGCCCGGCAAAGGCGGCAGCCCTGCTGGGTGCCGAAGATCCGGAAAACACTCTACATCGCCATAACAATGGCGATGGCATTGCCCCTTCCGCCCAGCCCCGTGAAATCGAGGATCAGGTCTACCGCAACAACCAGCTGTTCGAGGAGCTTGGCTTATATGCTACCCCGTCCACTCTGTACCGGCAGGATGGCCGTCTCGAGCGCGTGGACGGGATGCCCAGCGAAGCGCGCCTGGTTGAGATGATGGGCAGCGAAGCTCCCTGAGCCAGCTTAGGGCAAGCCCCGCAGGGCGCGAGCCGAGCGGGGCCTTCTTCATGTCGCTTTAATCTTCGAGGTACTCGAAACGCGGCACTCCGACATTCCAGGGACGAACCTCTCCTTTTTCCCCTGTGTTGTCATGATCTCCCAACAGGGCTCCATCGTGCTCACGCTCGGTGCCATATTGCGTATGCTTGTGGAAGGTCGCTTCGAAGCGTTCCCGCGTCTCCCTGACGTCACCGGTGTAACGAGGATCCTGCGGCCGCTCCTGGCTGGTGATGTAAAGGGCGACATCCCAGGCTTCCTGATCGGACAGGCTCATCGGTTGACCCAGCGGCATGTTATGCTTGACGAAACCGGCCATGGTATAGGTGCGCGAAATTCCTGCGCCCCAGTTGTTGGAACCGTCTCCCCAAGGAGCCGGGAAGATGTACTCACCCTCCTGGTAGAGTCCAGAGCCGTCCTCGCTGTGACAGACCGCGCACTGCTCCTGGTAGATCTGTTCACCACGGGCATAATCCGGCGCCTGTTCAGGCTCTTCGAGGCGCGGGAAGCCCCGGCCGTAAATCGGCTGTTCAGGGTACATGGGCACGCCGGTTGCCAGCCATTGGTGGTAAGCCGAAAGCGCCACCATGTCGTCGCTGCCATAGATGGGTGGAGAACCGTTCATTGAGTAGGCGAAGCAGCCCGCGATGCGCTCTTCCAAGCTGTTAACGTGCTGGTTCTTGCCGCGGAAGTCGGGCAGCGTGACGGCTGCGGGCCACACCGGACCGCTGAACGGCTGGCGCCCCTCTCCCAGGTGACAGCTCGAGCAGTTCATGTCATTGAAGACATTTACGCCGCGCAACTGCTGCGTATTGGTGAACAGGTCGTAACCTCGACGGATCACCTTCTTCAGCTCGGGGTTCAGATCCGCTTCCTCGAGGTCCTCCATGGTCGGTGGTACATGCACCAGCTCGCCTTCCTTGGGTGCGGGGTAGCCCATCTCAACCAGGGTCTCGTATTCTGCCCAGACCGCTGCGCTCACGCCTCCGGCCAAGGTAATGCCGGTCAGAGCCAGGCCAATCGTTCTGCTATTCATGCTCTGTCCCCTTATTCAGATGCCACGGTCTGGCGCGAGAGCCAGGCCGCCACGGCGCGGATGTCTTCGTCACTCATGCGCTTGGCGATGGATCCCATCAAGTTCTGCGGATCGTTGCCACGTTCATCGGCCTGCCAGGCGCGCAGCTGATTCTCTATATAGCCGGCGTGCTGGCTGGCGATGCCGGGGAACGTGCTACCCGCCCCCTCGTTTCCGGGACCATGGCAGCTCTTGCAGGAAACGATATAGTCGTTCCAGTCGCCCCGTAGCGCCAACTGCTCACCTCGCGCGAGCAGAGCCTCGTCGGCATTCCCGCCGCCCTCCGCCTCGGTAGCGGGCAGTTGGCTGTAGTACGCGGCCACATCGGCGATCTGCTGGTCGTCGAGCATATTGGCGAAGGGCTGCATGGTGGCGTTTTGCCGCCGGCCAGCCTTGAAATCCTTCAGCTGTTTCGCGATATAGTCGGCATTCTGGCCGGCCAGCCGCGGCCAGGACTCTCCCCCGTCTATATGCTTTCCGCTACCATCCGCCTGATGGCAGGCCACACAAGTGGCAGCGGCAGTCTCACCGCGCTGCGGATCTCCCTCCTGTGCCAAAGCCGGACCGGCCGCGAGGCCAAGCACCAAGCCGAGGCTGACTGCGCTATTCACGGTCGTCATCTCGCATCACTCTCTCGTCGTTGTTATGGGTCCCTTGCGGGTCATCTGGTCCGGGGTTTCCGGACCCTCTTGTTGCTGCACAAGCGGCAGCGTCAGTTGAGCCTCGAAACCTCCCTCCGTGGGGCAACGGAAGCTCACGGCGCCACCGAATCGCGCTGCAATGGCTGCCACGATGGACAAGCCAAGGCCACTACCCTGCTGCGTGCCATTTCGCCAGAAGCGGCGAGTGAGCTGCGGCAGTGTATCGGGGTCGATACCTGCTACTTCATTATGTACGCAAAACGTCACTTGGTTCGGCGCATCGCATCCAGACGGCTCGGATTCGACGCTCAGCGTGACGGGTGAGCCGGCACGGCCATGGCGAAGTGCATTGTCGATCAGATTACGTAATGCGGTAACGGCCAGCTCACGCGGCATGGCCAGCTCCCAGGCCGGCCAAGTGCCGGTCAACTCGATATTGGCAGCCCCGGTCGGGTCGGCATCCCACCGTGCCAGTTTCACCACCGCTTCAATCCAGCTCGGCTCGCCATCGTCAAAAACCAGCCGGCCCTCGACTCGTGAAAGCGTCAGTAGTTGGTCGATGGTCCGAGCCAGACGGACCATTCCCTGCTCGGCATGCTCCAGGGCCTTGTGTGAGGCTGGGCCTTCCAACCGACGTGCCACTTGGAGGTGCGTTTTTGCCGCGGTCAGCGGCGTGCGCAGCTCATGCGCCGCATCGCTGGTGAAGCGTTGCTCTCGAATAAAGGCCGCATGAACCCTGGCAAGCAAGGCATTGAGCGCATCGATCAGGGGACGAATCTCGGCCGGCATGCCTGCTTTGGAAACTGACTCCAAATCGTCGGGATGGCGCTGCGACAGGGCTCCACGAAGACGCTCGAGCGGTGCCAGGCCGCGAATGACGCCGAACCATATCGCGACCAGACTACCCAGCAACGCCACGACGAAGGGCACCACAGCCACCTTGATCACGTTGCCCAGCAGCAGGTTTCGTTCATCCATTCGATCCGCCGTGGTGATGGTCAGGCCGTCTCGCTCATAGGTGAATACCCGCCAGGTCACCCCGTCCGACTCGCGGTAGCTGTGTCCCTGCCCGCCGGCTGACAGAATGTCCTCCATGTCGGCATGGGTACGCGCCATGATCTCGCCACTGGGCGAATGCACCTGGCAGGCGAGTCCTTCGATGGGCGGGATCGTCAATGCTTGGCGATCTGCCGCTAACCAGACCTCCTGCGGAAGCTGAGCCGCCAGCGCCGCGACCATGCGCGCCGACTGGGCGAGTCGCTGGTCGAGCGTGGCCACGAACTGGTCATGCAGATCACGCAGCAGCCAGGCCGCGGCCAACCCCCAAAGCAACACCAGAGTGAGCCCCAAGGTGAGCAACAACCTGGCCCGCAGGCTCATGGCACCGCTTTCCGCTCGCCCAGCTGCCCGACACGCTCGGGCTTGCCCAGACGGAACCCTACGCCACGCACGGTCTCGATCACGCCGCTACCGAACTTGCGCCGCAGATGGTGGATGTGCACGTTGAGAGCGTTGCTCTCCACTTCCTCGTTCATGCCATAGAGGCTGTCCTTGAGCTGACCGGCGGACAGCACACTGCGCGGCGACTGCAAGAAGGTTTCCAGCAATACCAGCTCTCGCCGAGACAGCTCCACTGCCCGGCCATTCAGAGTGACCTCACGGGTCGTCGGGTCGAGGCACAAGGAGCCATGCTCAACGCAGGCCCGGGCTCGCCCGGCGACGCGTCGCAGCAAGGCCTGCAAGCGGGCGACCAGCTCATCCAGATCGAATGGCTTGATCATGTAGTCATCCGCGCCGTCCTGCAGCCCCTGTACGCGATCGTTGACGGCATCGCGAGCAGTCAATACCAGAACCGGCAGGTCGACTCCGGACGCTCGCCACTCTTCTAGCAGTGCCAGGCCATCACCGTCTGGCATTCCGCGATCGAGTATCACCGCATCGCTCGACACGGCCTCCAAGGCCGAACGTGCCAAGGCCAGCGTCGGCACGTGGTCCACCACGAACCCATACAGACCCAGGCCGGCGCGAATCCCCGATGCCACCAGGTCATCATCCTCGACGAGCAACACATGCATAATGGAACCTCAAGCGTTGTGCGACACCTTGCCACGTATTCATTAACGCGGCGTTAAGCGGACGGAGGCGCTGCGCCCAGGCTGGCTATCCATTGGTCGCAGTGGGCTCGTTCTGTTTCCCAGCCTGAAAGGAAACATGAACATAATCTCAGCCTCGAGAGGGAATCGCGCGTGCCAGGAACCAGCCCGCCACCATCGCCGCGAGCATGGCAAACAGCGGCGCGGTAAGACCGGCGATGGAAGCAATGGCCGGCCCGGGGCAGTAGCCCGAAAGCCCCCATCCGATGCCGAACAGGGCAGCTCCGCCGATCAGCCGGCCATCCAGATCCCGCCGAGTGGGCAGTTGAAAGGTTTCGCCGATCAAGGGGCGCTCGCGACGAAACACTAGTCGGTAACCAATGAAGGTCGTCACCACGGCCCCGCCGAGCACGAACATCAGGGTCGGATCCCACGCGCCGAAGAGATCGAGAAAGCCCAGCACGCGAGCCGGGTCGGTCATGCCGGCAAGCGCCAGGCCAAGGCCGAACAGCAGTCCGGCGATATAGCCCATGAACGTCTTCATGCCCCACCTCCAATGACGTGCCGCACCACAAAGACGGTGACGATGGCGCATACCAGGAAGGTTGCGGTTGCCACCATCGAGCGGGGCGACAGCCGCGCCAGGCCACAGACACCGTGGCCGCTGGTGCAGCCGCTACCCAGGCCGGTTCCGACCCCGACCAACAGGCCAGCCACGAGCATGAGCCCCACGCCACCAGCGGGCTCGCCGACCACCGCTCCCGGCACCCCGGCTACATTGCCCAGGCCACCGCCGAGCGCCATGAGCAGCAGCGGGCCGCTGACCAGGCCCAGCACGAAGGCCACGCGCCAGGAGCTGTCCCCCTTGGGCAAGGTCGTCACCAGGCTACCGACGATGCCACTGATACCGGCGATACGCCCCAGCGTCGCCATCAGCCAGACGGCGGACAGTCCAATGAGTACGCCACCGGCCAGCCCTTGCAGACTTGCGCTCCAATCCACGTCGTTCCTCCCGTTTCTCTCAGATTCATTCAGCCCGAATTGCCAGCGGTGCGGACTCCCCCCCACCGCAAGACGTTCCGGGGTATTGCGTTTCGCCGCGCAGGTAACGCCAGGCATCGAAGGTGCTTAAAAACACCATGCCCGTCATGTCATGACAGAAGTCGGTGTGCTTCAGCCGATCCATCACCGGCCCCTTGACCTCCGCCAGGTGCAGCTTGACCCCAGCGTCCCGCAAGCGGGTATTGATCGCCTCCAGGCTCTCCAATGCCGAGGCATCGATCCTGTTGACTGCCTGGCAGGCCAACACGATGTGCTCAAGCCCAGGCTCTCGCGCCGCCAGCGACATCACCAGGTCTTCCAAGTAGCGTGAGTTGGCGAAGTAAAGACTCTCGTCGACCCGCAATATGGCAAGGTGCGGGTCTGTTTCGACATGATGCCGCTTGACGTTACGAAAGTGCTCGGTACCCGGCACCCGGCCCACCACCGCACTGTGGGGACGGCTAGTGTTGTAGAGATGCAGCGCCAGTGACAGCCCCACCCCGGCGAGGATGCCGCTCTCCACCCCGTGGCCGAGAGTCACGCCGATGGTGGCGAGCATGGCCAGGGCATCGGAGCGTGAGTAATTCCAGGTGTGGCGAATGGCCTTGAAGTCCACCAGCGAAAGCACGGCCACGATGATGGTCGCTGCCAGAGTGGCGATCGGCAGGTAGGCAATCAGTGGAGTCAACAGCAGCGCGGCGACGGCTATGCCCACCGCGGTGAAAGCGCCAGCGGCCGGCGTCTCGGCCCCCGCATCGAAGTTGACTACCGAACGGGCGAAGCCTCCGGTGACCGGCATACCGCCAGTCAGGGACGCAGCGATATTCGATGTGCCCAGGCCTACCAGTTCCTGGTCAGGATCAATGCGCTGGCGCCGCTTGGCGGCGAGGGTTTGCCCCACCGAGACCGACTCGACGAAGCCGATCACACTGATTAAAAGCGCCGCCATGAAGAGTTCGCGCCACAGCGCCAGTTCAAGACTCGGCAGCGCCAGTGGCGGCAGGCCAGCGGGCACTTCACCCACCACGGCCACGCCCCGTGCATCCAGGCCCAGCCCCCAGGTGACCAGGGTGGTGACGGCAACGGCAAGTATCGGCGCAGCCTTGGTCAGCATGTCCGCCGGACGTTCGGGCACGCCCAGCTTGCTCAGACCGGGCTTGAGCCAGCGGCGCGCAACATGGAGAAACGCCAGAACGGCGAGGCCAATGACAAGCGTAGTCCCGTTAACAGCTCCCAAGCTGCCGCTCAAGCTGGCCAGCAGCTCCAGAAGGTTATGGCCGCTGGCCTCCACCCCCAGCACATGCTTGAACTGACTGGCGGCAATGATGAGCCCCGAAGCGGTAATGAACCCCGAGATGACCGGATGACTGAGAAAGTTGGCCAGAAACCCCAGCCGTGCGATTCCCATCAGGGTGAGAATCAGCCCCGACATCAGCGCCAGCACCAGTGCCGCACCAAGGTACTCCGACGAGCCCTGGGGAGCTATCTGCCCAACCGCCGCCGCGGTCATCAGCGACACCACCGCCACCGGCCCCACCGCCAAGGTTCGGCTGGTGCCGAACACGGCATAGACCACCAATGGCGCAATACTGGCGTAGAGCCCAACTTCGGGTGGCAGACCGGCCAGCATGGCATAGGCCAGCGACTGCGGGATCAGCATGATGGTCACGATGACCGCTGCCAGCAGGTCGTTGGACAAGGTGGCACGCCCGTAACCCGGCAGCCACTGAAGGATCGGCAGGTAACGCTTGGGATTCACCCGGTTGTCCTCAAAACTTGTTGATCGGCACCTTGAGATAAACCTGGCCGTTGTCCTCGGGCGGGGGCATGTGGCCGGCGCGCATGTTGACCTGTACCGACGGCAGGATCAGACGCGGCATATCGAGGGTGGCGTCACGCTCGGTGCGCATCCTGACGAACTCCTCCTCGCTGATGCCTTCGTGCACGTGAACGTTATGGGCACGCTGCTCGGCCACGGTGGTCTCGTGCTGGTACTCCTCGCGTTCCGGCGCCTTGTAGTCATGACACAGGAAGAGTCGCGTCTCGCCCGGTAGCGCCAGCACCTTCTGAATGGATTGAAACAGGGTGCGGGCATCGCCACCGGGGAAATCGCAGCGGGCCGTACCGTAGTCGGGCATGAACAAGGTGTCGCCGACGAAGGCGGCATCGCCGATGACGTAGGTCAGGCAGGCCGGCGTATGCCCCGGCGTATGCAATACCCGTCCTTCCAGATTGCCGATGGTGAAGGTATCGCCCTCCTCGAAGAGACGATCGAACTGGCTGCCGTCGCGGGCGAATTCGGTTCCCGCATTGAATGCCTTGCCGAAGACGTCCTGCACCACAGTAATGTTGGCACCAATGCCGGTCTTGCCGCCCAGCTTCTCGTGCAGGTAGGGCGCGGCGGAGAGATGGTCGGCGTGTACGTGGGTTTCGAGGATCCACTCGACCTGCAACCCCTCGCGCTGAATGAAGTCGATGATCGCGTCGGCAGAGCGCACGTCGGTCCTGCCGGCGGCGTAGTCAAAGTCAAGAACCGAGTCGAGAATCGCACAGGCATTGCTCTGAGGATCTCGCACCACATAGCTGAAGGTGTTGGTCGGTTCGTCGAAGAAGTGTGTCACGATGGGGTTTCCCGCGGGATACGACGCTTCTAATGGCTGAGTCATTGCGATACCTCCGTTACCGTCATGCGCTACTGCTGAGACAGTGTAAAAGAAATTTAGTTTTATAGATATATCGTTTCGATATATTCAGGCCATTTTCGATGCCTCCTCCCGAGGTCTATCCCAACCCGGCCACTCAATCCCAGGCAGCCTCTTCCAGGGCATCGAGAGGGTTTTCAAGTAGCGTTTGCCGTTGGTCTCGGGCTCACACTGGAGCGTCGACTGTGGCCAGTCGGCCCCGGCAATGCCGGGGCCTGAGGAACGGTCTTACAGTGCCTTCTTGCAGAAGTACCAGTCGGTGTATTCGTAACCCTGCTCCTTGCGTGCCGCGGCATCCGCTACGGTGTGCGGCGGCGGTACGATGACCGGCTCGCCCGGCTGCCAGGCCTCGGGCGTGGCCACGCCATGCTCGTCGCTGGTCTGCAGCGCCTTGACCAGGCGCAATACCTCGTCGATGGAGCGGCCGTTGCTCATCGGGTAGTAGATCATGGCGCGCAGGACACCCTCGGGATCGATGATGAAGGTGGCGCGCACCGCGGAGGTGTCGCTGGCCCCCGGCTGCACCATGCCGTAGGCATTGGCTACCTTCATCTGCAGGTCCTCGATGATCGGGAAGGGAATCTCGACGCCGAAATTCTCCTTGATGCTGCGTGTCCAGTTGCTTGCTACGAAAAGGCGCCGCCGCCGGAAGCGATAGCGCCTTGGAACCTACTGAGCTTCGCCCGCGTGGTTACTTCTTTGAAAGCTTACAGGTGTTGATACCCAACAGCTGGTAGGCCGGGCAGAAGTTGAACAGCCCCGTCGCCAGCGGCAATATGCCGATCCAGCCCCAGGCGCCGATCGCGCCGGTCAAAACCAGACCGATCAGAACGGCCCCGACCACGATCCGCAGGATCTTGTCGATACCGCCTACATTGCTTTTCATAAAAGTGCACCTCCGGGTCAGATCAGAAACTGAAAACGGGCATATTTGGGTCACGCATCATCTCAGCCACAGGACCCGGGGAAGCCACACCGACACCTTCGCGCAGGTCCTCCTGCTCGTGCTCGCTGTTGGGTAGGTAGATGGCACACACATCCACGCTGGCTCCGTTGTCCATCAGCTTCTGCAAAATGCCTTCCGGCTTGACCTGCCCCGCAGGATTGCTCGGTGGAGTCGCAATGGCTTCTGCGCTGGAATACCCTTCGACGGCGAGATCACCGGCTGCATCGCACAGCAGGATCGACAGATCGGTGCCCTGCTCCTGCATGGCATTCGACAGGATCATCGCCATGCCCTGGGTCTGCAGCGAATCGCTGGTGAGAATCACAAGCACTTTGTCATGCATCGCCCCACCACCGTGGCTATCGGCCACCGCCATACCCCCCATACAATGGCACCTGCCGCAACCGCTGCCACCAGGCTCGACTTGAACGTCATTGGTTAGCCTCCTCTTCACTATGCAGTCATTGATTGAGTTGCCGTTTACCATTAACGATTATCGACCAGGCGGGCACGAGTCACTGTGCCGGCCGCCAGGCCACGTCGGGATCGATGTCGTAGCTCCACGGCAGTCCGGAGTTCCTCCATCCGTTGACGGCGCGGACTCCCTTCGAATCGCCCTCGCCGAGCTTGCCGCCCTCGAAGCCATCGGTGACCGAGTAGACTTCGCTGAAGCCCATCCCGGCGATGGCATCAGCCGCTGGTGCGCTGCGGGTCGAGCCCGAGCGGCACATGACGATAATGGGATCGTCCTCGGCTACGCCCAGGGCATCCAGCTGCGCCTGCACTTGGTTGTTGAAAGCAGCGTTCTTGACCATCGGCCATGTCTTTGCTTCTTCATCGAAATTGTCGCGGTCCGCCAGCACCCAGGGCACATGAATGTCTGTTGACTCAGCGAAGCCGGTAAACTTGATCTCGATCGGGTCGCGAACGTCTATCAGTAGCGCCCGCTCGTTCGCCTCGAGAAGCTCGTAAGCCTCCGCTGCGGTGACATAAAGCCCAAGCTGAGTCTCCCGATAGGCCTCAGCTTCCTGGGCTACGGCATGTCCTGCAGAGATCATTCCGGACAGCAGACCGATAGTTAGCAACCTCCCCCCCTCATAACCTAATCCTCTAAGTAAATAACTTAATTTAAAAATAGAGCATCAGGTAAGCATTGGCATGTGTCATGTGGCCGCATCTTGATTCGGATCAAGAAAATAAACGGCATGTGAATCCATTCGGATCTGCTCGCTCGACTTGCCACTTCAGCTCTTGGCGACGAGGCTGAAAATCTCGATGAGATGGTGTCGTTAAGGGAAGGGGCTGAACCAACTCGATGCGGCCGCTGGCTGGGGCAGCAGCGCCTCTCAGCCGGCCTCTTCGGCAGGTGGTCCGAACAGCCTGATGGTGAGGCGCACACAACACCGCCGACTGCATCTGGACGATGAAGAGCTGGGCAATCAGCAGCGACGCCTCTTCACCTTCTTGCCTTATGGCAGGGTGTGCTTGCTGGCCACCGCTGGCGTGGCGGCAGCCTGTCGCGCCAGCACTTGTCTATAGCTCGATGCGATCGTCGAAGGCAGGGATTTCGGCCTCGATGCCGCTCTCGGCCAGGGCGGACTGCAGCACCTCTTGGGCTCCGGGTTCGCCGTGCACCAGATAAAAGCGAGGTTTGTCTCGGAAGGCACCGGCCCAGCCGATCAGCTGGCTCTGCCCGGCATGGGCGGAGAAACCACCGATCGTGTGCACCTTGGCCTTTACCGCCAGGTCCTGCCCCAGCACGCGCACCCGCTCGGCACCGTCGACGAGCTGGCGCCCCAGGGTGCCGGCAGCCTGGAAGCCGACGATAACCAACCGGGTGTTGGACTTCTCGAGGTTGTAGCGGAAATGGTGAACGATGCGACCACCGGTACACATGCCGGCCCCGGCGATGATAATGGCCCCACCGTGGATACGATTGATCGCCATGGACTCTTCTACCGTGCGCGTCATGCGCAGAATCGGCAGGTAGCGGCTGGTGTCGCCACTGGCAGCGATGTTGAGCACCTTGAGGTCATCGGCGTCTAACGACTTGCGCGCACGATGGTAGAGCTCGGTGACCTTGATCGCCATTGGGCTATCGAGGAACACCATCTGCTGGCGCAGCCGCCCCTCGTGATAGAGCACGCTCAGGTGATAGAGGATCTCCTGGGTGCGACCCACGGCAAAAGCGGGGATGAGCACGTTGCCACCGCTGGCGTGGGCCTCTTCCAGTACCTGGGCGAACTCCTCGAGTGTCTCATCGAGCGGCCGATGGTCTCGGTCGCCGTAGGTACTCTCCATCAGCACCAGATCGGCGTCATATAGCTTGGCCGGCTCCTTCATAAGTACCGAACTGGGGTTGCCCAGGTCCCCGGAGAAGACGAGGCGTTTCGTTTGTCCTCCGGAGGGCACCGACAGTTCGACGATCCCCGAGCCCAGAATATGGCCCGCATCGTGATAGGTCAGGGACACGCCACCGGGCAGGGTGATGGGCTGACCGTAGCCGTGGGAGCTGCACAGCTTCAGCGTGCGCTCGACATCCTCCAGCTCATAGAGCGGCTCGACCAGGGGCCTGCCGTGGCGCTTGCGCCATTTGTTCTCCCACTCGACGTCCTTGGCCATGATGAAGGCGGCGTCCTCAAGCATGATATCGAGGAGGTCGCGTGTGCCGCGAGTGCAGTGTATCGGCCCGTCGTACCCCTCCCGAACCAGCTTGGGTAACAGCCCGGCATGATCCAGGTGACCGTGGGAGATCACCACCGCATCGAGCTGCTTCGCCAAGGCGCCGAACGGCACGGCATTGTCGGTATCCGCTTGTCTGCCGCCCTGATGCAGGCCGCACTCCAACAGGATGCGATAAGTGCGGTCGTCCCCCTCCACTTCGATCAGATAGCGCGAGCCGGTGACCTCCTTGACCGCGCCTTGGAAGGTGAGTGTCGACATGGTCTCGCTCCTTGTAGCCGAGGAACTGCTGGTAGCGGAGGAACGGGGCGAGGCCCTTCCCGGCCTACCCCTTTACCTCAGCATACCGGATTCCCGCCAAGCCAGCGCCATCCACACTACACCCTTGACGAGGGTCATCCGGCACCAGTCGGGTCGTCGACTTGCCCTGATGCGACGCCTGCAGAGAAGCAGAGATAACCCGAGAGCGACGGGATATTCACTCGCCATTCATTGTATGGCTGGGATATAAGACGTTCATCATAACGAAAATACGCCGTCAGCGCGGGCCCCGGGCGGGATTAGGACGCAAGGCGGGTATCGAGGGGCTGGCGTCTCAGGCTCCGGGTCGTGGACTCGCCATGCCCAGGCAGGGCGCGTGCCAAGGCGCGGCGAAAGCACCCGGCACGTGGAAATAAGCGCCGAATACGGCTCACGACCCGGCCGCCACCCCCGAAGCGAGCGTGACATCGCTACATAGTGGAACGTCACGACCGCGTTCGGAAAAAAAGCGGGCCGGCCCGCGCGAGGCGGGTCGGCCCGATCCTGTGCCGTTATTCAACGGTCGAGGGAGCAGCCCACTACACTAACGGGACCTCCTCCACTGCGGGGCCGAAGTCCACGGAGAAATCGTCCGTTGCGGTGTCCTGGTCGCCGTCCTTGAGCGTGGCGGTAAAGTTCAGCGCGAGGGTGTCCGGATCGAACGCTTCGGAGGTGGTGAACTCGATCACCGGGATCTTGATGGTCCCACTGCCCATGAACAGTTGCACCGCGTCGATGTTGTTCGGGCCTTCGGGATCGCCGATAACGAAGCTGACCTGACCACCCGCTTCCGGTGAAAGCATGTCTTCCGTGACCAGTGTCGGCTCACCCACCGCGTTGCCGTCCGCATCGTAGGCGAGGTAGTAGAGCTCTTCTGGAGGATTGTCGTAGCCACCCACCGCGTTGTCGATGTAGACCTTGACGCTACTCACGTCGAAGCCGGTCGGATCGATGACGAAGCTCTCGTCGACCTTACCGCCGCTCGTCGTTTCCCCGTCGATGCCCGAGAGCGCGTTGCCGTCGAAGTTGTTGTTGCCGTTCCCGATGCCGGCGGTGCTGACGTTCATCTCGTCATCGCTCAGGTGGAGAGCATTATCTTCGATGAAGGCCTCCGACGCGTTGAGGAAGCTCGCGATCACTCCCGGTGCGGTCGTGGGATCCACGGCGGAGAACACGACCTCGCTGGAATCCGGCAGGGTCAGCGTGCGAACCGCGTCCGGTCCGCCGGCATCCAGCGAACCGTCCGCCGACGACAGCTCGATGCGTTGGGCCGGCGGAGTATCGACGGTGACGGTGTAGGCGTCGTTGGCGAGATCGACATCCAGGGTGAACTGGAACGTTTCGGACTCGCCGTCTCCGTCAAAGTCATCGAAGATGGTCCCCGTCCAGAGGGTATCGGTCCCCGTCTCTTCGAAGGTGACGTTGGCGTTATTCGAGGTCGGAATGAGACCGTTAGCGTCGATCTCATACGAATCGAAGGTGATCGCCAGGTCGCCGACCCCGTCGGCTCCGGGTCCGTCGACAAAGGTGCTTGTCGCCTCGGCTGGATCCGCATAGGTTCCGCTGGCATTGCCGACGGCAATCTCCGGCCCGTCGTCGGTGAAGGCGATGTTGGCGGAGATGTCGACGGCGTCGGTAGCGGTGTCGGCCGCGGTCTCGTCATCGCTGATCGTGCCGCGCAGCCAGACCGCATCGCTCACCCCCAGACCGGTGGTGTCACTGGGATAGCCCGAGGTGTCGGCGCTGGCATGCTCGACCGCGCGTTCCTGGGTCAGCGTCACGTCACCGTTGGCGGCTGCGCTCAGCGTGAACACCAGCTCGTCGCTGGTCTGGGTGCGGCCCTCCACCACGTTGCCATTCAGGCTCAGCACCACCGTCTCGCCGGTCGCGGTATCGACCAGCCCGGTGGTGGTGTTGGTGCCCAGCTCAAGCGTGTAGGCGATGTCGTCGGTGTCGTTGACGTTGTCCGCCCCGGTCGAGGAGCTCACCGTGAACAGGCTGCCCAGGCCCTGGGTGTCACTGTCGGTGCCCGTGCCGTCGCCGGTGTTGCCGCCCGCCAGGTCGCCGTCGTCGGTCTGCAGCACGCCCGTGCCGAGCGTCAGGTCGATCGTCGGACCATCGTCGGTGAAGGCGATGTTGGCGGAGATGTCGACGGCGTCGGTAGCGGTGTCGGCCGCGGTCTCGTCATCGCTGATCGTGCCGCGCAGCCAGACCGCATCGCTCACCCCCAGACCGGTGGTGTCACTGGGATAGCCCGAGGTGTCGGCGCTGGCATGCTCGACCGCGCGTTCCTGGGTCAGCGTCACGTCACCGTTGGCGGCTGCGCTCAGCGTGAACACCAGCTCGTCGCTGGTCTGGGTGCGGCCCTCCACCACGTTGCCATTCAGGCTCAGCACCACCGTCTCGCCGGTCGCGGTATCGACCAGCCCGGTGGTGGTGTTGGTGCCCAGCTCAAGCGTGTAGGCGATGTCGTCGGTGTCGTTGACGTTGTCCGCCCCGGTCGAGGAGCTCACCGTGAACAGGCTGCCCAGGCCCTGGGTGTCACTGTCGGTGCCCGTGCCGTCGCCGGTGTTGCCGCCCGCCAGGTCGCCGTCGTCGGTCTGCAGCACGCCCGTGCCGAGCGTCAGGTCGATCGTCGGACCATCGTCGGTGAAGGCGATGTTGGCGGAGATGTCGACGGCGTCGGTAGCGGTGTCGGCCGCGGTCTCGTCATCGCTGATCGTGCCGCGCAGCCAGACCGCATCGCTCACCCCCAGACCGGTGGTGTCACTGGGATAGCCCGAGGTGTCGGCGCTGGCATGCTCGACCGCGCGTTCCTGGGTCAGCGTCACGTCACCGTTGGCGGCCGCGCTCAGCGTGAACACCAGCTCGTCGCTGGTCTGGGTGCGGCCCTCCACCACGTTGCCATTCAGGCTTAGCACCACCGTCTCGCCGGTCGCGGTATCGACCAGCCCGGTGGTGGTGTTGGTGCCCAGCTCAAGCGTGTAGGCGATGTCGTCGGTGTCGTTGACGTTGTCCGCCCCGGTCGAGGAGCTCACCGTGAACAGGCTGCCCAGGCCCTGGGTGTCACTGTCGGTGCCCGTGCCGTCGCCGGTGTTGCCGCCCGCCAGGTCGCCGTCGTCGGTCTGCAGCACGCCCGTGCCGAGCGTCAGGTCGATCGTCGGACCATCGTCGGTGAAGGCGATGTTGGCGGAGATGTCGACGGCGTCGGTAGCGGTATCGGCCGCGGTCTCGTCATCGCTGATCGTGCCGCGCAGCCAGACCGCATCGCTCACCCCCAGACCGGTGGTGTCACTGGGATAGCCCGAGGTGTCGGCGCTGGCATGCTCGACCGCGCGTTCCTGGGTCAGCGTCACGTCACCGTTGGCGGCCGCGCTCAGCGTGAACACCAGCTCGTCGCTGGTCTGGGTGCGGCCCTCCACCACGTTGCCATTCAGGCTCAGCACCACCGTCTCGCCGGTCGCGGTATCGACCAGCCCGGTGGTGGTGTTGGTGCCCAGCTCAAGCGTGTAGGCGATGTCGTCGGTGTCGTTGACGTTGTCCGCCCCGGTCGAGGAGCTCACCGTGAACAGGCTACCCAGGCCCTGGGTGTCACTGTCGGTGCCCGTGCCGTCGCCGGTGTTGCCGCCCGCCAGGTCGCCGTCGTCGGTCTGCAGCACGCCCGTGCCGAGCGTCAGGTCGATCGTCGGACCATCGTCGGTGAAGGCGATGTTGGCGGAGATGTCGACGGCGTCGGTAGCGGTGTCGGCCGCGGTCTCGTCATCGCTGATCGTGCCGCGCAGCCAGACCGCATCGCTCACCCCCAGACCGGTGGTGTCACTGGGATAGCCCGAGGTGTCGGCGCTGGCATGCTCGACCGCGCGTTCCTGGGTCAGCGTCACGTCACCGTTGGCGGCCGCGCTCAGCGTGAACACCAGCTCGTCGCTGGTCTGGGTGCGGCCCTCCACCACGTTGCCATTCAGGCTTAGCACCACCGTCTCGCCGGTCGCGGTATCGACCAGCCCGGTGGTGGTGTTGGTGCCCAGCTCAAGCGTGTAGGCGATGTCGTCGGTGTCGTTGACGTTGTCCGCCCCGGTCGAGGAGCTCACCGTGAACAGGCTACCCAGGCCTTGGGTGTCACTGTCGGTGCCCGTGCCGTCGCCGGTGTTGCCACCCGCCAGGTCGCCGTCGTCGGTCTGCAGCACGCCCGTGCCGAGCGTCAGGTCGATCGTCGGACCATCATCATGGAATTGGAGCATGATGGGGTCCGTGTCCGTCTCCACATTGACATCGGAGAGTGCAACGCCACCGATATTCCAGCTGACGTTCGAGCCAGAGCCGCTCAAGGGCTGCCCGTTCTCGACTATGAAGCGGTTGTGGTCGCCATCGGTCTGGAAGGTGATGGTGTCGTTGTTTTTGATGCCCTCAATCACCGCGGTGTTACCGTCGAGAGTGAACTCCCTGGTCACACCATTAACGAAGACGGCGGTGATCTCGACTTCAGGGTCACTATCGTTGGTGATACCCGGAATGAAGTCATTGCCCTCTTCAAAATCCGTGAGCAGCGCGGTAATACGCACGATCGATTCTGCATTGGGAGGGGTGAACTTGACCAGTGTCACCGTCGCCTCCTGTGCTGCCTGTAGCCCTTCGAAATCGATGTTGCTGGGGTCGCTCGCTTCGGTGGAACTCAGGTCGGGCACCAGGTAGTCGCTGTTCATCCCCTGGACATAGGTGACGACCAGGGCGTCGCCGGGGTCGATATTCTGGTTGTTGTTGCCGAGCGATGTAACGTTGGCCTGGCTGCTGTTGACGGTATCGTCTACGGTGCGCCCGGTAACCACGATCGCGACCCCATCAGTAGGGTCACCGAATGCCATGAAGGCGTTTTGCCCCGCGGGGGCACCATCGAAGTTGAACTGGATATACTCCTCGACGCTGACATGGACGTAGAGATTCGTCAGAGTAAGGACATCATCGGGATTCGCCCCGTCAGTGTGCTCCTTCGGAAGATAGTCGAGGAGGTAGATATCGGACGAGGTACCACCTTCGTTCGGCACCATCACCGCGATAAAGGCGACATTGCCCGACTCCGTGGTGCCGATCAGCACCTTGCCATCGTTCAGGTCGGTGCTAAGGGTCACCGCTTCGTAGAGACCGGAACCGGGGTCGAGCGCCGTCAGGTTGCTGGTGGCTGAAGAGAGCGGAGCGCCATTCTCGTCCGCCCAGGCAAGGGTGGTGAACCCGTCCGGCGTGCTGATCATGCCCGTCTCTAGGGCGAGGTTTGCGGGCGTGCCATACTCAAGGTAGAGTTCGGAAAACAGTGTCGCCCCATCTGCAACAAGGATTTCGTCCTTATCGCCCTGTACCCCCGGAGTTTCGTCGACCGCAACCGGGTCTGCGCTGATCACCAGAGTATCTTCTGACATGGTAGGTCTCCCTAACCGCTCGGGTTAGCGAAAGGTTTATAACCCATTCCCTGGACCTGAATCTTCCGAAGGGGGAACTTACCCCACTCTGGATAGACCCACGTTCGTCCCTGATGCTCCGGGCCAGCGAGTCGGAGATCGCCCTGGCGGAATAGCTCTATCAGCCACCTTGCCGGTTAGGACCATCAACTCTGCAGGCCACAGGCACTGGTTGCCTGGTTGTTTAATTTCGCAAGCGGACGGCCACACACTTCGATGTCGTGGCCTGCCGTCCTACAAGCTGCACCACCTTCATTAGCTTCTCAACATGACACTGCAGCTGGATGGCATCTTCACCCCATGCCCCCTAGGGTGACGATCAAGAAACACCGCCAAGCCATACTTCAGGAGCCGACGGCTAATAAATAACTTAGCCGATCTGTCGCTTTTATTTGATCAATTAAACCGGAAATCAGAACCAATTATCTGCCATTAAAAGCACGAGAAAAACCCATTAAAAAAATCGCCACAACATAAGCCCGCCTCATTCATAAAGGTGCCAAACAAGGATATCCAACTGGGAGGTTTTCAGTACCGAATCGATTGAGCATCATCAAGCCGATGGATAGCCCACCAGACCATTTCCTGCTCCACTCGCGGCTCGCCTATTCATACCTTGTAAGCATCAATGGCGAGTGGCGGAGCAGCCGAGGCCGTCGATCACCGCTGTAATCGCCTTACCTGCTGAATGAATCGTGGTGACGTCGGCATTCAGACCAAGGCCATAAGCCCAGGCCCCCTTTCAGCCGGGTGGGCCATCATCTGTTGGCGGCAACTCCGTGTTACGACGTCATGGGCAAGGCATGCAGGGGCTGGCAGGAATAAAGAAACAGCAACTGGGTCATCGGAAGCACTCCTGCACCATCAGCTCGTCGCATCGTGGCAATGACCAAGAGCCCGCCTGGTACCTCAGGCCATAACCCTACTTGCGGGGCTGTTCAGGGCGGGTCCTGGCCCGCCGTGAAGCCCCCCCTTCATTCCTCCCTGATGGCCCGAGCCAGCATGTCGGTGATCGGCTTGGTGATATAGCTGGCGAAGGTGCGATCGCCGGTGTGGATCATCACCTCCGCGGGCATGCCGGCCAGGAGTTGCATCTGCTCGGTCATCTCCTGGCGACCATCGTCGGTCACCCTGAGGCGCACGCGATAGAACCGGACGCCAGTGGCCTCGTCCACCTGGCTGTCGGCACTGACGAAGACCACCCGGGCCGCGATGACGTTGGTCATGCGCTGGTTGAAGGCGGAGAAGCGGATCTCCGCCGGCTGGCCGAGATAGAGCTGGTTGACGTCACGGTCGGGCACTCGGGCCTCGACCACGAAGCGGTCATCGACCGGCACGATATCCAGCAGGGGGTCGCCGGCACGCAGCACATCGCCCACCGAATGCACCCGGCGTTCGACGACGATTCCCGCCACCGGGGCCTTGACCGTGGCGCGGCTCATCTGGTCATCGAGTGCGGTGATCCGCTCCTCGGCCTCGGTGACGATGGCCTGGGTCTCGCGGAGCTGTTCGCCAACCTCCTTCTGGAACTCCTGCACCCTGATCTCGCGCTGCATGCGGCTCTCGCTGACCTGCGAGCCCAGCCGGGCAATTTCAGCACGGCGGCTGGCGATCTCGCTCGAGAGCTCCAGCAGGTCACGCTCCACCTCGCGCAGGCGCTGGTTGTTCACCATGCCCTTGCTGAACAGGTTGCGCAGGTCGGCCGCCTCCTCACGCAACGAGGCCGCATGCCGCTCGTTGATCCGCACCATCTCCTCAAGCCCCTCGATCTGGCGCTGCAACTGGATGGCCTGCTCATCCAGCGCCTCCAGGGTGCCCCGCAGGGACTGGCGCCGGGCGACGAACAGCGCCCGCTGCACGGCCAGCACCTCCTGTACCCTGGGCAGGTCGCTGTCGGTCAGCTCGTCGGGTATCCGCAGTTCGTCATCCCCGCGCTGCTCGGCCAGCAGTCGCAGTTCGGTGGCCCGCCCCACCAGGTACTGGGTACGGGCGACACGCAACTGGGTACGGGCTCGGGTATCGTCGATCACCACCAGTGGCTGCCCCGCCTCGATCCGGTCGCCATCCGCGACCAGGATCTCGCGCACGATGCCACCCTCCAGGTGCTGCACCGTGCGTCGGAAGGTTTCCACGGCCACATGTCCCGGCGCCACGACCGCCACCGCCAGGTTCGCGGTGAAGGCCCAGCCGCCGAAGCCACCCAACCCCAGCAGCAGCACCAGCATGCCGACCCGCCAGTAGCCGCGATCATTGGTCGGCACCAGCACGGTATATTCGCCCTCCAGTGCCGGCGACTTGAGCGCCGGCCCCTTGCCGGGCTCGCAGGGCCGATCCCCCGCTTCAGCTAGCGTCTTCATCGTCGCTCCTCCTGCCGCTGGCATCACCACCGATGTCCGGGCGACCACCCGCCACCGCGACAACCTTCCCCCTTGTCGGCTGGCCGGCCGGTGGTGGCGAGGCGGGCTTCGGGGCGAGATGGGCCATCACCTCCTCACGAGGACCGAACAGCTGGACCTGTCCCTCGCGCATGACCAGCAACTTGTCCATTCCTTTCAGCACGCTGACCCGATGGCTGATCACGAACAGGGTCACGCCTTCATGCTTAAGGGCGACCATGGCGGCCCGCAGGGCATGCTCGCCGCGGTCGTCGAGACTGGCATTGGGCTCGTCGAGCACCACCAGCACCGGGTCGCCGTAGAGCGCCCTCGCCAGGGCGATGCGCTGGCGCTGGCCGCCGGAGAGTCCGCCTCCACTGGCGCCGATATGCGTGTCATAGCCCCCCGGCATCGCCAGCACCATTTCGTGCACGCCGGCCTTGCGTGCCGCCGCCACCACCTTGTCGGAGTCCACCTCGCCGAAGCGGGCGATATTCTCGGCGATGGTGCCCTCGAACAGTTCGATGTCCTGGGGCAGGTAGCCGAGGTAGGGACCGACCTCCTCGCGATTCCAGCGGGTGATATCGGCCCCGTCCAGGCGTGTGGTGCCGGTCAGGGGCGGCCAGATGCCCAGCAGGACCCGGGCCAGCGTCGATTTTCCCGCGGCGCTGGGCCCGATGATGCCGACATGCTGGCCTGCCGGCACCGCCAGTTGGATACCGCGCAGGGTCGGTACCTTCCCTCCGGGTGGAGCGGCGGCCACGTCCTCGACCCGAACCTCTCCCTGAGGGGGCGGCAGTGACATGCCGTTTTCCTCCGTGGGGATCCGCGTCAACAGCTCATCGAGCCTTCCATAGGCCCCACGGGCGGAGACGAAGCCCTTCCAGGTCCCGATCAGGCGGTCGATGGGGGCCAGCGCACGGCCCATGATGATGGCCCCGGCGATCAACATGCCCGGCGTCAGCTCGGCACGCAGCACCAGCCAGGCTCCCAGCCCCAGGATCAGGGACTGGGCCAGCAGGCGCAGCACCCGGGACACACTGCTCAGGGCCTCGCCACGATCGTTGGCCCGGGACTGCTCCGCCAGGAAGTGGTGACGCCGACGCGACCAGCGCCCCATGATGCCCGGCAACATGCCCATCGCATGCAGCACCTCGGCGTTGCGCAGGTTGGACGCCGCCAGTTCACGGGCCTTGATCTGTTCGTGCTGGGCTGAGGACAGCAGGGGCTGGGTGACCTTCTCGCTGACCACTGCCAGCACCAGCAAGATTAGGCCGGCCGCGGTGGCGAAGAGCCCCAGCCAGGGATGAAAGAGGAACAGCACCGCCAGATAGACCGGTACCCAGGGGGCATCGAAGAAGGCCAACAGGCCGCTGCCGGCCAGGAACTGGCGCAGGGTGGAGAGATCATCGATCGGCTGGGACGACGGGCTTCCCTCGCTGAACAGGCTGCGACGGAACATCGACCGGTAGATACGCGCATTGAGCAGCATGTCGAGGCGATTGCCGATGCGCACCAGCATCCGCGAGCGCACCAGTTCGAGCATCCCCATGATGGCAAACATGAAGATCACCACCAGGGTGAGCATCAGCAGCGTCTCGGTGCTCTGGGTCGAGAGCACCCGATCGTAGACCTGCAGCATGTATAGGGCCGGCACCAGCATCAGCAGGTTGACGAACAGGCTGAAGAATCCCACCGAGGCGAAAGCCCCCCGGCAGGCACGCAGTGCGCGCTGCAGGTCCGTGGCATCCCGTTTCATGGCCATCGACATTCACCGTGACAAGCCGTGGGCTCGGGTTCGGAGGGTGATTACGCAATGTTACATGTTGACGCTATTCACTTTAGCACGGCCCGAAAGAGCCTCAGGGCTGAAAAATGTCATACGCGAAACGCCCCGCACTAGGGAGTGGTGCGGGGCGTGAAGGGCGGTGGCGGAAGGTTAGGAGAAACGCTCAGCGATAGACCGGGAAACTGGCGCAGACGCCCTCTACCTTACCCTTCACCTCGGCTTCGACAGCGGCGCTGTCCTCGCCCTTGGCCATGGTATCGAGGATGTCGCAGATCCAACCGGCCAGCTCGCGACACTCATTCTCGCCGAAGCCACGAGTGGTCACCGCCGGGGTACCGATGCGCAGACCGGAGGTGACGAATGGGCTCTGGGGGTCGCCGGGCACGGCATTCTTGTTGACGGTGATGTGGGCGCGCCCCAGGGCGGCATCCGCATCCTTGCCGGTCAGGCCCTGCTTGATCAGCGAGAGCAGGAACAGGTGGTCCTCGGTGCCGCCGGAGACCACGTCATAACCGCGCTCGATGAACACGCCGGCCATGGTCTGGGCGTTGGTGACCACCTGCTGCTGATAGGCCTTGAACTGGGGCTCCATGGCCTCCTTGAAGCACACCGCCTTGGCGGCGATGACGTGCTCGAGCGGTCCGCCCTGGCTACCCGGGAAGACGGCGGACTGCAGCTTCTTCTCGATCTCGGCGTCGCCTTCGGCGGAAAGAATCAGGCCACCGCGCGGGCCGCGCAGCGTCTTGTGAGTGGTCGTGGTCACCACGTGGGCATGAGGTAGCGGGGTCGGATAGATCCCGGCGGCCACCAGGCCGGCGATATGCGCCATGTCGACCAGCAGATAGGCGCCGATTTCGTCAGCGATTTCGCGGAACCTGGCCCAGTCGATGATCTGGGAGTAGGCGGAGAAGCCGGCGATGATCATTTTCGGCTGGTGCTCGCGGGCAAGCCGTGCCACTTCCTCGTAGTCGATACGCCCCGTGTCGTCGATGCCGTACTGCACGGCATTGTAGTGCTTGCCGGAGAAGTTCGGCTTGGCGCCGTGAGTCAGGTGGCCGCCCGCGTCGAGGCTCATGCCCAGCACGGTGTCGCCCGGCTTGACCAGCGCCTGGAACACGGCGCCATTGGCTTGGGAGCCGGAGTGCGGCTGGACATTGGCGTAGCTCGCGTCGAACAGCTGCTTGGCGTAGTCGATGGCCAGTTGCTCGACGATGTCGACGTATTCACAGCCGCCGTAGTAACGCTTGCCGGGGTAGCCTTCCGCGTACTTGTTGGTCAATTGGCTGCCCTGGGCCTCGAGCACCCGAGGGCTGGCATAGTTTTCGGAGGCAATCAGCTCGATGTGAGCTTCCTGGCGAGCAACCTCTTTCTGCATCGCATCGAACAGGGCATCATCGAAACCGGAAATCGTCATGTCACGGCGGAACATCGGCAGGAAACCTCGCATCACGGGGAGAATCGGGATGCGCCATGATACCCCAGCCCATGACGGCTTTCACATGAAAGGCCGTCATGAATGGAAGCAGTTTTTCTCATGCCGGGTTTAGCCGGCTCAGTGCGTCTCGACCTTGATGTTGAGCTTGCCCGCCGCCCCCAGCGGGTCGGACTTGTACGAGGCTACGCTGCTCTCCGCGGGCAGGGTGCCTCGAACTTCGACCCGTTCGGCGGTGCCCTCCAGCAGTTTCACCAGTCCCAGCAGGACCGCCTGCGCTTCAGGTCCCAGCATCATGCCGAGGCCCTGAGCCTGGGTGCGTGCCCGCTCGACGAACTCCGCCTCGGTGATGCCCTCAGTCGCCGCGCCAAGAGTCGCCAGGCGAGCGAAGAGCCCCTGGTCGGACAGGCTCAGGTACATATCACCTCCCAGCAGTGTCGCGACTTCCAGCCACTCCGTGTCGGCGAAGGCTTCGGCCGCCGATACCCCTTGCGGTAGCTGCACTGGCAGGCTGATATCGAAAGCCAGGCGCAGCGCATCAACAATATCGACCTGGATGTCGCTGACCAGCACGCTGTGGTCGCCCTTATCCTTCCAATTGCCAAGGAAGGCGGCATCCAGTCGCAGCTCGCCGCTGCCGTTAGTCAACACATTGCTGGCCATACGCATCTGGGTACGCTCCTCTTCTGGAGCCAGTTCGATCATGCGTGCCAGATCGACCTGCAGCTCCTCGAGGCGCACCCCCCCCTTGCCGTCATCGAAGTCGCCATCGACCTCGAGCATGGCCAGACTCCCTACCAGATCGCGGCCCTCCACGACAAAATCGCGCAGCACCAGCGAGGCCAGCTTTTCCTCACCTTCGGTATCGATACCGGTCAGCTCATCGAGACGCAGTGAGCCCAGCGTGAAGGAGCCCGAGCCGAACTCATCCAGATTTTCTGCCACCCCGTCTACGCCGGTAATCTCGAGCATGCCGATGGCATCGTGGGTCAGCGATTCGCCGCGCACCTGCTCGATGGTCATGCGGCCCTCGCCGCTCTGCAAGGGCGTGTCGAAGAGGAGCTCCTCGGCCAGTTCCGAGGCCAGTTCCAACACGATGCCATCGATGGCCAGGCTGCCGACGTTCACCTCCTCGGGAGCCAGACCTTCGTGAAGCGGGAACACTGCCCGCGAGGGCTCGCCCAGCACAAGACGCTCGATATTCACCAAGGCCAGCTCGGTAAGGCTGTCCTCAATGCGAATGCCCTCCAGCGTCACCTCGTCGGGAGCATCGTAATCGCCGCTGACGATGTAGCGCTCGATCAGCAGGCGCTCGCCCTCCTCGGCCTCGAAGACGATATCCTCGGCGGTGACGCGCGAGCGCAGCATGCCACTCGAGACCTCGCCCAGCGAGAGAGTGCCGCCTTCGCCGAACAGGGCCCGTAGGTCGGCTTCGAGTCGTTCGGCATCGGCGGCTGCGACACCGCAAGCGCCCACTAGCGTAGCGAAGGTCAGTATCTGGCCCAGGCGTATCGCCTGGGGACGAAGTGAGTGCATCGGCATCACCTCCTGTGAATGACTCCGGGTAGGAAAAGTGGCGATGTCAGCGCCACGATTACGCAGTGTAACCGTTATTGCGCTGAGGCTACGGTCCACGTGTCGGCGCTGACCAATGTCGCTTCAACGCATTGGCCAGCACAGTGGTATCGGGTCACGCCTCTCCCAGCAGACCCAGGCTCGCTGCCGGCGCCTGTCTTCGCAGACCACGCGAAAGGGCGTGACCAATCGCGCCGATCAGCAGCGCACCGCCAAGCGGCAGCAACAGCCACAGCCAAGGATGCGGCCGCGGCGCCAGGTCGAGCCAGGCGACGTAGATACCAGCAGTGGCCAGCTCGGCCAGCAGCGCGCCCATCAGCCCGCTGGCCAACCCCAGGATGGCGAACTCGGCCCCTTGGACGCGGGAGATGAGACTTCCGCCGGCGCCGAAAACCCGCAGCAGGCCGCTCTCGTGCGCCCGGGCCGGGCGGCTCGCGGTCAGCGCCGCGTAGAGCACGCTTACGCCAGCCAGCAGCACGAAGGCCAGCACCAGCTCCACTGCCCGGGTCACCTGGGTGACCACGTCGCGAACCTGCGCCAGGATCGCTTCGATATTGAGCAGCGAGACGGCGGGGAAATTCCGTACCAGGTAGCGCAGCGTCTCGCCCTCACTGGCATCGAGATGAAAGGCGGTGATGAAACTGTGGCCGAAGCGCTCCAGCACCCCGGGCGGGAAGATGACGAAGAAGTTGGGCCGGAAGCTGTCCCAGTCCAGGTTGCGCAGGCTGGCCACCTCACCGAGGATCTCCTCGCTGCCGATGGTAAAGGCCAACCGGTCGCCGAGGGTCAGCCCCAGCCGCTCGGCCAGGCCATCCTCCAGCGATATCGGCACATCGCTGTCCTGGGGATCGGCGTCCACGGCACCGAGCCAGCCGGGTTGCCCATTGCCACTCTGCAACTCATCGAACCACTGGCCGGCCACTATCCGATTACCCTCCGGTAGTTCGGCCTGCCAGGTGAGGTTGAGCTCGCGACGCAGCGAGCCGTCGCTGCGCGACTCCGTCGGCACGGCCTCACGGGCCGGCTCGCCGTTGATGGTGGTGAGACGCCCGCGCACCATGGGATAGAGCGCCGTTCGGTCCTCGGCATTGGCCTCGAGGGCTTCGACGAAGGCGTCGCGCTCGCCGGGCTGAATGTTGATGGCGAAATAGTTGGGCGTGTCCTCGGGCAGCTGCTCCTGCCAGGTCGAAAGCAGATCCCCGCGCACCAGGGCGATCATGGCCATGGCGAAGAAGGTCACCGCAAAGGCGAGCAACTGCCCGAGACTGGCGCTACGGCGCCGGGCCAACTGGCGTCCGCCCAGACGTACGGCCTGGGACAGCTCACCCCTGTCGCCGCCGCCCTGGGGCAGGCGAGCCGCAAGCCGCAGCACCAGGCCGAGCAGCAGCGACCCCACACCCCACAGCACCACCAGCATGACCAGCCCGCCAACAAGTAGCGACGCCGCCAGCGCGAAGTCGCCGGAATAGAGCCACAACAGGCCGCCGAAGACCAGGCTGGCCACCAGCACCACCAGCCAGGCCGAGGCGGGCAGCGGGTCGAGTTCACGGCGCAGTACCTTCAGCGCACTGACCCGCTTGAGGCGCAGCAGGGTCGGGCCGGCGAAGCCGACCAGTACCGCCAGCGCCGTCAACACGCCGAGCCACAGCGGCAGCCAGCCCGGCGGCGGCAAGCTGAGCGGCAGAAAGGTTGTCAGCAGAGCCAACAGCACAGCCTGACCGGCCAACCCCAGCAGTGCCCCCAGCAGCGAGGCCGCCAGCGCCAGCCACATGAGCTGCAACGAGAAGAGCCAGGTCAGGTCGCGCTGAGTGGCACCGAAACAGCGCAGCAATGCCGCGGTATCGAGGTGGCGCTCGACGTAGCGACGTGTGGCCATGGCTACCGCCACCCCGGCCAGCAGCACGGCGGCAAGCCCGGCCAGACTCAAGTACTTCTCGGCGCGCTCCAGGGCGTTGCCGAGCCCCGGCCGGTCGCGCCTGACGTCACGCACCTCGACCCCCTCGCGGCGCAGTCGCTCGAGCAGCGGCCCCAATGAGTCCAGCGCCTGGGGCGGGCCGGCGGCGAGCAGCTCGTACTCCACCCGTGCGCCCGGCTGCACCAGGCCGGTGGCTTCGAGATCGTCGACATGCAGCATCAGACGCGGATTGAAGTTGCCAAAACCGGCGGATTGGTCCGGCTCGCGCTCGATCAGGCCGGTGACCGTGAGTTCGCCTTCGCCGACCTGGATGCGATCGCCCAGTTCGGCTTCGATCAGCAGTGCCAGGCGCGGCGCCAGCCAGGCCTCACCGGGGGCGGGCCCGTGGGCCACGCTCTCGATGCCCTCGCCGCGGTCGACCTGCATACTGCCATAGTGGGGATAAGCGCGGTCGACCGCCTTCAGGCTCGCCGGCTGAAAGGCCTCGTCGAGGCTGACCATGGTGACCATGTCGACCTGATCGCTCAGGCTCAGGCCGGCCTCCTCCAGGGTACGACGCAGTTCGTCGTCGAAGGGACGCCCCTGCTCGAGCACCAGGTCGCCGCCCAGCAGTTGCCCGGCCTGCCGGGTCAGGCCCCGATCCAGGCGGTCGAGGAAGAAGCCGATCATGGTCGAGGCGGCCACCGCCAGCGCCAGGGCGACGAACAGCGCACGCACGTCGCTGGCACGCAGGTCACGCAGCAACCCGCGCCCGGAAAGACGCAACAGGTTGGCGCCGGCTGAACGGGACGGCGGCCGGTTCATGCATCCACCTCCTCATGCACCAGCTCGACCAACCGCCCCTCCTCCAGCCGCAGGCAGCGATCGCAGCGCGCCGCCAGGGCGTGATCGTGGGTCACCAGCACCAGGGTAGTACCGGCTTCGCGGTTGAGCTGGAACAGCAATTCGATGATACGTCCCCCGGTGGCCTGATCCAGGTTGCCGGTGGGCTCGTCGGCGAAGACCAGTTCGGCCCCGGTGACGAAAGCGCGGGCCAATGCCACGCGTTGCTGCTCGCCGCCGGAGAGCTGCTTGGGCAGATGCTCCAGGCGTTCGCCGAGCCCAACCCGGGTCAGCCAGTCGCGGGCCCGGGCCGAGGCATCGGGCAGCGGTGACAGTTCCAGCGGCAGCAGCACGTTCTCCAGCGCCGTCAGGGTCGGCAGCAACTGGAAGTTCTGAAACACGAAGCCGACCCGGCCTGCCCGCAGCCGTGCACGCCCGTCCTCATCGAGCTGGCCGAGTGTCTTGCCGAACAGGGCGAGCTCGCCGCCACTGGGCTGGTCGAGGCCGGCCAGCAGACCAAGCAGGGTCGATTTGCCTGCCCCGCTCTGCCCCAGGATCGCCACGCTCTCTCCGGGGAACACTTCGAGCTCCAGGCCACTCAGAATGGTGAGTCGCCGCTCGCCGCTCACGACCTGCTTGCTCAGTTGCCGAGCGTGTAGAATCGGTTGGATATCGCGCCCGGGAGCGGCGGCAGGCGTAACAGCATCGGAAGTCGAGGAGTCGGTCATGGTGAAAGGTTTCCCCAGTGGTCTGGTAAGAGAGAATCACACCCGCCTGGTCCGGTGGCGTCCCCGCCCCGGCAGTCTGGCCTGCTTGCTGCTTGCCCTGTGGCTGGCGACTACCGCCGCCCTGGCCGACACGCGACCGGTCCTGCTGGTGATGGGCGACAGCCTGAGCACCGCCTATGGCATCGAGCGGGAAGCGGGCTGGGTCAGCCTGCTCGAAGAGCGCTTGGACGGCAGCGCTCAGGTGGTCAACGCCAGCATGAGTGGCGAAACCAGCAGCGGCGGTGCCAGCCGGTTCCCCGAGCTAATCGGACAGCATGACCCCGACATCGTTCTACTAGAGCTGGGCGGCAACGACGGCCTGCGCGGCCTGCCGCCCACTCAGCTCGAGGTCAATCTGGCCGGCATGATCGAGGCCAGCCAGGCCGCCGGTGCCGAGGTGCTGCTACTCGGTATCGACATCCCCCCCAACTATGGGCAGGCCTACCGTCGCGCCTTCACCAACGTCTTCTCCCGCCTGGCCGATACCTACGATACGCCGCTGGTGCCCTTCCTGCTCGAGGATGTGGCGCTCGAGGAGGGCATGATGCAGGACGACGGCATCCACCCCACCAGCGACGCCCAGCCGATCATCCTCGACAACGTCTGGTCGGAACTTGCTCCGCTGTTGGAGGATAGCGGTGCGGAGCTGGCCGAAACCGCTCACGAGTGATCGGCAGCCGGGCTCTTCTGCCACTGCTGCAGCCCGAGCCCACCCAGGATCAGTACCAACCCGATCAGGGTCGACGCCAGGATCGGCTCGCCTACCACCAGGTACAGCAGCAGCAGAGATACCGGCGGTGACAGGAAGATCAGGTTGGACACTCGGGCCGTGCGCGACACCCGGTGCATGGCCAGCTGCCACAGCACGAAGGCGATGCCCATCTCGAACAGACCGACGTAGACTCCGGCTCCCAGAGCTGACCAACCGTGCCAGGCGAAACCGGGGCCAAGCAGCATGAGTAGCGTGAGTACCGGCAGGCCGACGCTGAAGTTCTGCCACTGCGCCACCAGCGGCGGGCGCCGGTCGCGCACGTTGAGCAGCCAGTAGAGCGCCCACAGCAGGGTCGAGGCCAGCGCCAGCCCCACGCCCAGCGGATCGGCGAAGGCCACGTCGAAGACCCGACCGCGGGTGGCGATCACCCACACGCCCGAGTAAGCGACAAGCCCCGCCAGCACGTCGATACGGGTGAGACGCTGGCCCAGGATGGGTACCGCGAGAAACGCCATGGCCAGCGCCCAGGTGTAGTTGAGCGCCATGGCCTCCTGGCCGGGCAGCCGATCGTAGGCACCGAACAGCACCAGATAGTAGGCGACCGGGTTCATCAGGCCGGCCCAGGCGGCAGTGCGCCAACCTCGACGCACAGCCTCGCCCAGCAGGCCCTGGCGAACCACCAGCGCGCTCATCAGCAGCCACGACACCAGCGACGCCAACCACATCAGTTCCAGCGGCGACATGTAGGTCAGCGCCACCTTGAAGGCGGTGGCCACGGTGGACCACAGCGCTACCGCTCCCAGGCCGAACAGGATCGCCTGGCGATCCTGGCTCGGCGCGGCTGCGTTCGTTGCTTCGGCCCTCATCGATCGATATGCCCCAGGTCTCGCCCAGGCGCCAGGCGGTCGCGCACCCGCTGCTTGAGCTGCTTGCCGTCGGGAAAGCCACCGTCACGCTTGCGTTCCCACAGCGACTCGTCGTCGTAGAAGATCTCGAAGTACCCCCCATGGGAGGGCACCAAGGCCACCTCCTCCAGCTCCTCACCGAAGGTCGAGAGCAGCTCCTGGGCCAGCCAGGCGCTGCGCAGGAGCCACTGGCACTGGGTACAGTAATGAATGCGGATACGTGACATGCGGACACCCTGTCGCAACAATGAATCAAGATGATAGCAGCCAAGGAACCGAAATGGCCGAGCGCGAGATCAGCCAGTCGCGCCTGTACGAGCGGTTGACCGGCGACGAAGACAGCCGCATGTGTCAGGACATCGCCGACGAAGCCTGCCGGGAGCAGCCGCGCAACTTCTTTCTGCATCTATTCGCCGCGCTGGGCAACAAGCTCGCCGACGAGCTTTCCAGTGCCCGCCTGGTACTGCCCTGGCTGCTCGGGGTGATCGGCGCTCCGCTGGGGATGGTCGGGCTGCTGGTGCCGATCCGTGAGTCGGGCGCCCTGCTGCCGCAGCTGTTCGTCGCCGGCTTCATCCGTCTCAAGCCGCAGCGCAAGTGGGTTTGGGTGTTGGGCGGCATGCTGCAAGCCATGGCGGCAGCAATCCTCGCTCTGCTCGCGCTGTTCGGCCATGGCAGCCTCGGTGGCGCCCTGGTGCTGGCCACGCTGGTGGCGCTATCGCTGGCCCGTGGACTCTCTTCCATCGCCACCAAGGACGTACTGGGCAAGACCATCGCCAAGCAGCGCCGCGGCAACCTGATGGGCTGGAGCGGCAGCGTAGCCGGTGCCGTCACCCTGGGCGCCGGCGGCATACTCATGCTGTTCGATGAGCGCCCCGGCGAGCTGGCATTGGCGAGCCTGCTCGGCGTCGCCGCGCTGGGCTGGGCGCTCAATGCGCTGTGCGCGGCGCGCATCAGAGAGGCACCGGGTGCCGTCGAGGGCGGCGAGAACGCCTGGAGCAGCATCAAGCTGGGGCTGCGCCTGCTGCGCGACGACCGAGCTTTCCTGCACTTCAACCTGTCGCGCTCGCTGCTGCTGGCCAGCGCCCTGGCCCTGCCCTACGTGGCCCTGCTCGGCCAGCAGCAGAGCGGCACCGAGCTGGGCGGCCTGGGCGTCCTGATCGTGGTGTCTGGCCTCGCCGGAATGGTAGCAAGCCCGATATGGGGTAAGCGCTCCGATGCCTCCAGCCGCAGCGTACTGCGCGATGCCGGCCTGGGTGCCGCGGCCTGCTGCCTGCTCGGTGCCACCATCACCTGGCTGCCAGATGAATGGACGGCCACGGTATGGCCTTACGCCCTGGTCTACGCCCTGCTGGTGATCGTCCATGCCGGCGTGCGCCTGGGTCGCAAGACCTACCTGGTCGATATGGCGGGCCAGGACCGGCGTGCGCTCTACGTAGCCCTGTCGAACACCCTCACGGGAGTAATGATGCTGGTCGTGGGCGGCGCAACGGGGCTGCTGGCCCAGTGGCTGGGCACCGATTGGCTGCTGGTGGCGCTGGCCGCCATGGCCCTGGCCGCTGCCGCCTCGGCCGCACGCCTGCCGGAGGTCGAATAACTCCCGGCGTTGTCAACGTGGCAAAGGCTGGCCATGATGTAGCATAGTCACGTTGTGTTACCGCCACGTCTCAGCCAGGAATGCCTTGAATGAAACGCGCCCCATTGATCAGCCCGGAACTCCTCGAGCGCATCGTCAATGCCTCGGAGGATGGCATCGTGGTCGCCGAGCAGGAAGGTGACGAGAACATTCTCATCTACGTCAACCAAGGCTTCGAGCGGCTCACCGGCTACAGTACCGACGAGATTCTCTACCAGGACTGCCGCTTCCTGCAGGGCAAAGATCGCGATCAGCCGGCGCTGGCCAATATACGCAAGGCCCTGGGCGAGGGGCGCTCTTGTCGCGAAGTCCTGCGCAACTACCGCAAGGACGGCACCATGTTCTGGAACGAGCTGTCGATCACCCCGGTTTTCGATGCCGACGACAACCTGACCTATTTCATCGGCGTGCAGAAGGACGTCACGGAGCGCATCGAGGCCCAGATGGAGCTGGAACGGCTCAAGGCCGAACACGGCCTCGGCTGATACGCCGCGGTGTTGTAAAAAAATTTCCTCCAGAGCTTGCTCTCGACCTCTCCCGGATATATATAGCCGTCAGGTGCCAGCGTTTGGTGCCGATGGCGCTTCAGGTCCGTCGCTTCGGACGCGAAGCGAATGTGCTATACGTCGATCGCCGAGCGGTCGACACCGGGCCATGGGAGGATTTCGCATGAGCCATGAACCCCTTGTCAGCGACACTCACGACGACGAGCAAGACTTCCTCGAAGCGGTGAACGACGATGAGTACGTTCGCCCCCGCGCCTCCAGCCGCGCCGACACCCTGCGTGCCCGACGACGCGTCGAGGCCCTGCTGGAAGAGCGACGCCTGCAGCGCGCCATCGAAGACGATTGGATGCTGCTCGGTGAAGAGGAGGAAGAAGAGGAATAGGCAATATCCTCTCGCTACGAGGCATCCACGGATGCCTCGTCAAGCAAGGCTGTCTTCGAACCACGCCAAAATGCCTGCCCACGTGGCGCCAAGCACCACAGCGCTGGCCTTTGCCCGGTACGGCCACTATCATCGTGGCCACTGAAACCCTCAACCCCAGTGGAATTCCATGGCGCAATACGTCTTCACCATGAATCGGGTGGGCAAGGTCGTTCCGCCCAAGAAACAGATCCTCAAGGACATCTCACTCTCCTTCTTCCCGGGCGCCAAGATCGGCGTGCTGGGCCTCAACGGCTCAGGCAAGTCGACCCTGCTGCGCATCATGGCCGGAGTCGACAAGGAGCATGAAGGCGAGGCACGTCCCATGCCCGGCATCAATATAGGCTACCTGCCCCAGGAGCCGGAGCTCGACGACGAAAAGAACGTACGCGAGACCGTGGAAGAGGCGCTGGGTGAAATCAAGCAGGCCCAGACCAAGCTCGACGCCGTCTATGCCGCCTACGCCGAACCGGACGCCGACTTCGATGCCCTCGCTTCCGAGCAGGCGCGCCTGGAAAACATCATCGAAGCCGCCGATGCCCACAATCTGGAGCGCAAGCTGGAAGTGGCCGCCGAGGCGTTGCGCCTGCCGCCGTGGGAAGCCCGAGTGGGCAATCTCTCGGGCGGCGAGCGGCGTCGCGTGGCGCTGTGCCGGTTGTTGCTCTCCAATCCCGACATGCTGTTGCTCGACGAGCCGACGAACCACCTGGATGCCGAATCGGTGGCCTGGCTCGAACGCTTCCTGCACGACTACAGCGGCACCGTGGTGGCCATTACCCACGACCGCTACTTCCTCGACAACGTGGCCGGCTGGATTCTCGAACTCGACCGCGGCCACGGCATTCCCTTCGAGGGCAACTACTCGCAGTGGCTGGAATCGAAGGAGAAGCGTCTCGAGCAGGAGGCCAAGCAGGAGGCCTCGCGCCAGAAGGCGATCAAGCACGAGCTGGAGTGGGTGCGCAGCAACGCCAAGGGCCGCCAGGCCAAGAGCAAGGCACGCCTCAACCGCTTCGAGGAGATGCAGTCCGGCGATTTCCAGAAGCGCAACGAGACCAACGAGATCTACATTCCGCCCGGCCCGCGCCTGGGTGACAAGGTGATCGAGTTCCACGGGGTGTCCAAGCGCTTCGAGGACAAGCTGCTCTACGAGGACCTCTCCTTCAGCGTGCCCAAGGGTGCCATCATCGGCATCATCGGCGGCAACGGTGCCGGCAAGTCGACCCTGTTCAAGCTGATCACAGGCAAGGAGCAGCCCGACAGCGGCGAAGTGGTCGTCGGCGATACCGTCGACATCGCTTACGTCGAGCAGCTGCGCGATGCCTTAGACGACAAGCAGACGGTGTGGGAAGCGGTCTCCGATGGGCAGGACATGCTCAACATCAATGGCTACGAGGTCTCCTCACGCGCCTACGTCGGCCGCTTCAACTTCAAGGGCAACGACCAGCAGAAGTTCCTCAAGGACCTCTCCGGCGGTGAACGCGGCCGCCTGCAGCTGGCCCAGACCCTCAAGCAGGGTGCCAACGTGCTGCTGCTCGACGAGCCCTCCAATGATCTCGACATCGAGACCCTGCGCGCCTTGGAAGAAGCCCTGCTCGCCTTCCCCGGCTGCGCCCTGGTGATCTCCCACGACCGCTGGTTCCTGGACCGCATCGCCACTCACATCCTGGCGTTCGAAGGCGAATCACATGTGGAATTCTTCGAGGGCAACTACACCGACTACGAGGCGGAGCATCGTAAGCGGGTCGGCAACGATACGCCGCATCGCATGAAGTACAAGCGCATCGACGCTTGATTCACGCGCCATTCGGCTAAGAACGAGGCCTCGCATCAGCGAGGCCTCGTTCTTTTCACTTGCTTCTCCTGGAGAGAGAACTAATCGCTGAGTGGCATCCTCGTCACGGTCGCCGCCCGGTGATCAGCGAGACGATGAACAGCACGATGAACAGGAAGAACAGGATTTGAGCGATGGTGGTGGCCGCACCGGCGATACCGGTGAAACCGAGCACCCCCGCAATGATGGCGATGATCAGGAACAGCATTGCATTGCCGAGCATAACAGACCTCCTTGACTGTCTTGGCGCCATCCCAGGCGCAGTTACCCAATCAGGTGTCTTTCAGACTTGCGTGAGCTGACCGAATCGTCAAGTTACTGCAGGTTACGCCTTGTATCCGATACGGTTCCAGAGAGAAAACATTCACCTCTCGGTGACAGCGCATCAGTACAAACCCGGCTCCCCCTTCGGCCGGGTCTTGAAGCGCCGATGTAGCCACATGTACTGTTCCGGATGCTTGCTTATCGCCTGCTCGATGAAGGCATTGACCCGCGTCGCGTCACTCACTTCATCGTTGCCGGGAAAGCCTTCGAGGGCCGGCTGGCACTCGATGGTATAGGTACTGTCGTCAGGATTGCGATGAAACATCAGCGGGACCACGGCAGCCCCCGTCATCCGCGCGATCTTGGCCGTCAGGCGTATCGTCGCCGCCTCTACGCCGAACAATGGGGCGAAGACACTGACGCTGCGGCCGAAATCCTGATCCGGCGAGTACCAGACCGAATGCCCCTCATTGAGCCGGCGCACCACGCCGCGCAAGTCGTGACGATCGATCGTCTCGCCGAAGATGCGGCTGCGCCCCCGGGTCATGAAGCGGTCGAACAGCGGGTTGTTGTGCGGTCGGTAGACGGCATCGCTAGTGAAGTAGAGCGAGTGCAGCGCACCGCCCAGATCCAGCGTCGAGAAGTGTATGCCAACGATAAGCACGCCCTTGCCCCTGGCACGAGCCTGCTCCATGTGATGCCGCCCCTTGAAGGTCACCCGGTGCCGAAGATGCCTGGGGTCGCGACACCATCCCGTAGCGGTCTCGAGAAGACCGATGCCGTTGGCCTTGAAGGTATCGCGAGCCAGCCGGTCGCGCTGTGTATCGCTGAGTTCGGGAAAACAGAGACGCAAATTGGTAGCGACGATATGCCTGCGACGCGGCACCGCCCACCAGGCCAGCAGCCCGAGCCCCCGCCCGATGGCCAGCTTCAGCCGCCATGGCAGCCAGGCCGCCAACCACATGCAACCAATGGCCAGCCAGGCAGGCCAGTAGCGAGGATGAGCGTAGGAAGCGGGCCAGTTACGCTTGGACATACAGGATTCCGTTCAGCTCGGGTTGGGGCGAAGGCAACCGGCGCTCAAGCGCGCCGCCGATAGCGTCTGGGCACCCGAGGGAGGATGCCGGTCAGCAGCGTATAGCTGATGGTATCGCAATACCGGGCCACCTCGTCGACCGAGAGTATTGCACCATGCCGCGACCTTCCCCACAGCACTACCTCGGTGCCGATGTCGGCCTCGGGAATATCGGTAACGTCCACCGTCAACATGTCCATCGAGACCTTGCCGGCCAGCGCCGTGCGTTGCCCGGCCACCAGCACCGGGGTGCCATCGACGGCATGCCGATCATAACCGTCACCATAACCGCAGGCCACCACCGCAATGCGCGACGCTCGCGGCGCTCGCCAGCGGCCGGCATAACCCACCGGTTCACCTGCGGACAAATCGCGCAGGGCGATGATCTCGGAGCGCAGCGTCATGACCGGCTCGAGCCGGCGGCTGGCTGCGCTGGGCTGCTCCAGCGGATCGCTGCCATACAGCATCACGCCGGGGCGAACCCAGCTACCATGGGCCTGAGGACTTACCAGGGTAGCCGGCGAATTGGCCAGGCACAGCGGGGCGCCGAGACGCTCGGACAGTGCCCGCATGCATTCAAGTTGTTGGTCGAAATAAACCGAGTCGAGCGCATCGGCGGTGGCGAAGTGGCTCATCAGTTGCAGGTCGGTGGCGTATTGCGATGCAGAGACCAGGCGAGCCCACACTGCCGGTACCTGTTCGGGAGGAAAACCCAGCCGATGCATGCCGGAATCGACCTTGAGCCATACCGGAATCGGCCGGGACGGCCGGTAGGACAAAAGGGCATCGACTTGCCATTCGCTATGCACCGCCATCCATAAGCCCAGTGCCTCGACGCGACTCAATTCCTGCGCCTCGAAGATGCCCTCGAGCAGCACGATCGGCGTTTCAATGCCCCCCTTGCGAAGGGCTTCGGCTTCTTCCAGGCAAGCCACGGCGAAAGCTGGCGGGCGCTGGCCTTCGGGCAAAGACTCCAGAGCGCTGGCGCTCTCCACTGCACCATGGCCGTAGGCATCGGCCTTGATCACGGCCAGGGCCCGGCTATGGCTCGCCAATTCACGGGCCAGCGCATAATTGTGACACAGGGCATCAAGATCGATATCGGCAACCAGCGGCCTGGCCATGGCAACCTCCTACACAGAGCAAAACAGCGCAAGATTATCTTTTATATTCCAAGTCATTTCACGAAAAAAACCACCGACTTATCGGTGGCTTGTAGCATTAAGTACTTTAATATCTCAAATTATCAGTAGTTCATCGGAAGGGCACCTGCGGGCGCTCGCCGATATTCATGACAGAATCGTCGTTGGCCTCATCGGGCAATCCCAGCAACACTCGCTCCTTCTCGGAGAGCCAGGCGTTGACGGCCTGTATCGATTCCGGCCCGAGCAGCCCTGCCTCTTGCTGCAACTGCAGCAGACCGAGAACATAGTCGTAGCGCGCCTCGGCATGCTCTGCGATGGCATTGAACAGGTTCTGTTCGGCATTGAGCACATCGACGATATTGCGTGTACCCACCTCGTAGCCCGATCGCGTTGCCTCAAGGGCGCTCTGGTTGGAAACAATCGCCTGACGTCGTGCCTCGACCGTTTCCACATCGTTGTTCACTTGCGTAAACAATGAGCGCACCTGCTGGATGGTATCGCGCCGCTGGGCCTCGAAGTCGTATTGACTGGCCTCGAGCAAAAAGCCGCTCTGACGAATCTGCGCCTGGGTCGAACCACCGGTGTAGAGTGGCAGGCTGGCGCGAAGACCGACCTGGCTCTCAGACTGGTGGTTGGTCCCGTTGCGGTCGGTATCCGACCAGCCATAGTTGGCGAAGGCCGACACTACCGGGAGCTGACCGGCCCGAGCGACATCGACACTGCTGCGCGCCACCTCGACGCCGGCCTCGGCTGCCAGCACCAAGGGGCTGTTGTCCATGGCCAGCTCCACCCACTCCTCACGATCCGCCGGCACGGGACGGTCAATCGGCACCTCGTCATCCAGTGCCTCGATGCTGTCATAGCGATGCCCTGTCAGGCGCTCCAGTGCCTCGAAGCTGACCTGCATGGCCCCTTCGGCGGCGAGGCGTTGGGCCCGGGCCAGGTCATAGGAGGCCTGGGCCTCGTGGACGTCGGTAATCGCGATCAGCCCCACCTCGAAACGCTCCTGCGCCTGTTCAAGTTGTCGGCTGATGGCGGTTTCCTGGGCGCGACGCGCGCTGAGCACATCGTGGGCCCGAAGAATCTCGAAGTAGGCGTTGGCCACGCTGAAGAGCAACTGCTGAGCGGCCGCATCGACACCCAGGGCATCCCGGTCGATTTCACGCTCGGCCCGCTCCAGTTGGGCTCGACGGGTCGGGTCGTAGAGCGCTTGCTCGGCGTCAAGACTCAGGCTAGCGCTGTTGACGGTATCTTCGGTCTCGAAGGCTTCGGCCGGCACGCCGGGAAACTGGGTTCCCTCGTTGGCACTGGAGTAGATACGAGAGTGACTCGCACTCCCTCCCACGGATATCTGGGGCAAAAGGGCGCCGCGCTGTACGTCCCGCGCAGCCTCCGTGGCCTGGAAGCTGGCCTGAGTGGATGACAGTTCGGCGTCGTTGGCCAGCGCATCCTGAGCAATGGTCCAGAGATCGGCGGCCTGGGCATTGCCAATCATGAGGCAACCCATCAGAGCGGCCAGTCCGTGACGTGGAAGGCGTCGTGCGAAAGGTGGGCGAAGCATGTGTTCTTGTCCCCTATTCGTCCCTGCATGATAAGGAGGCTAATGATATCCCATCAGCATGCAGAAAATATGCAGCCGACCTGAGGGTCGGCTGCCTTTTTACCAAACGCAATGATTACTCGTTGAAGATGTTGTCCATCGAGAGGCCTTGCTTCTCGAGTACGCGGCGCAGCTTCTTGAGCGCCTCTACCTGTATCTGGCGCACCCGCTCGCGGGTCAGGCCGATCTCATCGCCGACCTCCTCCAGGGTCGCAGCCTCGTGGCCGCGTAATCCGAAGCGCCGCACGACCACTTCCATCTGCTTCTCGGTCAACTCCGCCAGCCACTCGTCAACGTGCTGCTTGACATCGACGTCGACCAGCGACGACTCGGGGCCCTGCTCGTTGTCGTCGGCCAGGGTCTCGATCAGCGGCTTGTCGCTGTCGCCGCCCATGGGATAGTCCACCGAGGAGACGCGCTCGTTGAGCCCCATCATCTTCTTCACCGCCTCGACCGGTTTGTCGAGATGATCGGCAATCTCTTCCGGCGTGGCCTCGTGATCCAGCTTTTGGGTCAGCTCACGTGCCGCCCGTAGATAGATGTTGAGCTCCTTGACGACGTGGATCGGCAGCCGGATGGTGCGGGTCTGGTTCATCAGCGCCCGCTCGATGGTTTGACGGATCCACCAGGTGGCGTAAGTGGAGAAGCGGAAGCCCCGCTCGGGGTCGAACTTCTCCACTGCACGAATCAGACCGAGGTTTCCCTCCTCGATCAAATCGAGCAGTGTCAGTCCGCGGTTGAGATAGCGCCGAGCGATCTTGACCACCAGGCGCAGGTTCGATTCGATCATCCTCGCCCGGCCTGCGGGGTCGCCCTTCTGAGCCAGGCGGCCGTAGTACACCTCCTCCTCGGGCGTCAGCAGGGGCGAGAATCCGATCTCGTTGAGATAGATCTGAGTGGCGTCTAGGCTGTGGTGGTAGTGCTTGTCCTCGCGACTCAGCGCCTTTTCGAAGGCGGCCTCATCGTCACTGGCCGAATTGTCCGAATCCGTCTCGAGGTCCTGTTCGGCCTCGGTGACGTCATCGAGATCAACATCCTGAAGGTCCCGTTCAAGCATGCTCATCGGTTGCTACCCCGTGGTTTCGTCCTGAAATGCCTGTTCTCTGGCATGGCTTACAGCACGCAGAGTTCTATTTGTTATGACTCCTCGTGATACCCATCGGTACCAATGCCCACCTGTGACGTCCCGACGGCAACACGGTACTGCTAGCGTTCCGGCAGGTATTTCAGGGGGTCTTGAGGCTGGCCATCCTTGCGCACCTCGAAGTGCAGCCTGGCGCTTTCGGCATCGCTATCGCCCATATTGGCGATCACCTGACCGGCCTCGACCACATCGTTCTCCGTCACTTGGAGGCTGTCGTTGTGGGCATAGGCGCTCAGATACTGGTCGTTGTGCTTGAGCAGGATGAGGTTGCCGTAGCCCCTCACCCCACTACCGGCATAGACAACGATACCGGGTCCTGCTGCTCTGACAGGTTGCCCCTTTTGCCCGGCGATATCAATGCCGGCGGTGATGCTTCCTCCTTCACCGAAACGACCCACCAGTTCACCGTCGGTGGGCCACTGCCAGGCGACTTCACCGACCGGTGTATAGGTACGACCACTGCTCTCGGGCTGACGTTCCGGCTCACCTGCCACTTGGGTGCCGGCGTCCACCTCGGGCTGGGCTTCCGGCTCCTGCTCCTGCTCGGGCGGCGTCTGGGGCTCGGAGTCGGGCTGCACGGCAGCGGCCGCTTCGGGCTCGACGCTCGGCTCAGGCTGCGTCGGTGGCTCCGGCTGGGCCGGCACATCGGCAATCGTCTGCGCGCCCGCTACCGCAGTATCGCTGGGAACGCTCGTATCCCCCGCGAGAGGCTCGGCAGTCAGTCTGCGGTTGCGTTCGATGGCTTCCTCGTCAGGCAGCAGCCAGTCGTCATCGCTCGATTGGGTCGCGCTACCGCCACCGAGCGCTGTAGCCGTCGCTACCTGGCCGCCTCCCAGCTCAGCAGAGCTGGCCTCACCGCCAGGTGCAGCCTCGCCCTCGCCCAGGCGCAACTGCTGGCCGGGCTGGATGCGGTAAGGCGGACTGATCTGGTTGAGCCTGGCCAGGTCGCGATAGTCCATGTCATGGCGCCAGGCGATGCCATACAGAGTATCGCCGGCCTCGACCGTGTACTGGCTGGCTGGCGACCGCTCGCGGCTCACCGAAAGGTCGCGAACCTGAGGGGTGGAATACTCCTGCTGGGCGACGCAGCCGGTCATGGCCATGGCAACGGCCGAGACGAGAAATACCTTACGCATTGGAGCCCTCCTCCTTGTCAGATGATTTATGAGAGCCGTTCCCTGCCTGGCCGGGCCTACTCCCTCCCGAATGACGACCCAACGCCAGCACCAGGGCTGCCCCGACCACCATGGCGACCACGACGGGCACCAGCAAGCCGGGCTCCCCGGTCAGGTTGGCGTAGTCGCCAGGCATCAGGTAGCGGTAATCGAGAGGAATTACCTGGTCATCGGGCCCGAGCTGATAGCGTACCAGCTCGCGCCAGGGCCACAGCACCGGCAGTGAGCCGACGATAAAGCCAATCAAGAGTTGCAGGGTCGCGGTGTGATAATGGCGCAGCAACCAGGAGAGCAGCCGTGAAAAACCGAACAGGCCGATCAGGCATCCCACGGCGAAGGTCGCAAGCAACGCCAGGTCGAAGCTGCGAATCCCCTGCATCACGGTGCCGTAGAGCCCCATGCTCAACAGCAGGAAACTACCTGACACGCCCGGCAGCAGCAAAGCACTGATGGCAATTGCGCCGCCGACGACCAACACCAGAGAGGGGCTGCCCAACTGGGTGACCAGCGGCATCAGCGACGGTAAGCCATGTGCCAGCAACAGGCCCATTACCAACGGGATCAGATGCCATAGTTTCCAGTCGGCTGGATGGCGGCTCACCACGATGGCCGAGGCCGCCACCAGGCCGAAGAAGAAGCCGTTGAGCAGCAACGGGTAGCCACCCATGAGCCAGACGACCAGATGCGCCACGCTGACCAGGCTTACCCCGATTCCGAATAACAGCGGAATGACGAAGGTCAGGTTGAGGTGGGTGGCGAGCCCCGCCAGCCCGCCGCGGCGCCAGGCCGTGAAAGCACTGGGGCCAAACTGCTTGATGGTATTGATGAGTTCCTCGTAGATGCCGGTGACGAAGGCAATGGTACCGCCGGACACCCCGGGCACGGCATCGGCCGCCCCCATGCCGGCGCCCTTGAGGAAGACACTTAATTGTCGCTTCAACGAATCACTCCTTGCAGCAGCGGCACGAAGCGCACACGTTCGAGCCGCTGAACATCATGTTGAGAGCCAGCACGTTGCACCCGGGTCAGCCACTGTTCGCCGCTTGGGTCGGCCAACGGCAGGATCATCACGCCCTCTTCGGTAAGCTGCGAGATCAGGACCTCGGGCAGCTCGTGAGCGCAGGCGGTGAGCAGCACGACGTCGAACGGAGCCGCTTCCTGCCAGCCGTGACCGCCGTCCGCCAGACGCAGGCGTGCATTGTGCGCCTGCAACAAACGCAGCCGCTTGGCTGCCCGGTGATGCAAGGCATTGATTCGTTCGACCGACCAGAGTTCCGGCACCAGACGCGACAGAATCAGCGTCTGGTAGCCGGAGCCGGTGCCGATCTCCAGCACGCGCCTGGGCGCCTCCTTCATCACCAGTTCGGTCATGCGCGCCACCATCCACGGCTGGGACAGGGTCTGCCCGTGACCGATGGGCAGCGAGGTATCCTCATAGGCGCGATGGGCCAGAGCCTCGTCGAGAAAGAAATGACGCGGCTCGGCGGCCATCACCCGGAGCACCCGCTCATCAACGATGCCCTGCCTGGCCAAACGCGCCACCATGCGGTCGCGAGTACGCTGCGATGTCATGCCGACGCCGCGCAATAGTTCGGGTAGTCGCTCAGGTGAATGCATCCAGCCAGCCCTGCACATCCGCTATGGCCGCACGCTGCGTCAGATCGGTCTGCAGCGGCGTGATCGAAACGTAGCCTGCCTCGATGGCGGCAAAGTCGGTATCGGCCCCATCATCGGCATTCTCTCCCACGGCCGCAATCCAGTAGCGTAAACGGCCGCGCGGGTCACGCACCTCCATGGGCCGCTCCGCAGGGCCGCGATAGCCCATGCGGGTCACACGGAAGCCCTGGATCTTCTCCCACGGAAGGTCGGGCACGTTGACATTGAGCAGGCTGCGCGGGGGGAGCGAAAGCTGGTCGGCCGCCCCTACCAGGCTGGCCGCCACGCGGCCCGCAGTGTCGAAATGGCGCGAACCGACCAGCGACATGGCGATGGCCGGCATGCCCAGGTTGCGGCCCTCCATGGCAGCCGCCACGGTCCCGGAGTAGAGCACGTCGTCGCCCAGGTTGCCGCCGTGATTGATTCCCGAGATCACCAGGTCCGGGCGCTCGTCCCACACCCCGTTCACGCCCAGGTAGACGCAGTCGGCCGGCGTGCCGTCGACACAGTGGAAGCCGTTGTCCAGCGAGGTCAACGCCAGCGGCCGGTTCAGGGTCAGCGAATTGCTGGCGCCGCTGCGGTCTCGGTCGGGTGCCACCACGCGCAGCCGGGCATGGGGCTCCAAGGCCTCGTACAGGGCGCGCAGGCCCGGCGCATGCACACCGTCATCGTTGGAAAGCAGGAGTCTGCGCATTCGATTAGCCCTCTGCCGGTAGCGTCAAGGTTGGATGTTCGATGAGTTCGCGCAGCACCGCCGTGGCGAAGCTGCCGCGCGGCAAATGAAAATCGAGCCGCGCCACGCTTTCCTCTATCTCGAGCCGTGGCTGGTCCAGGCGCATGCGCAAGGCCCGCCGCGCCATTTTCACGCCGGCCTGCTCCAGGCCAAGACAGAGCGTTTCATGGCGCTCGGCGACGGCACGCTCATAACCTTCGGCTTCGCCTGCGACTAGTGAGTCGCCTACCCCCCACAGCATGCCGGAAGGGTGCAGGTCGAGTCTGTCGGCCCGCTCGCTCAGCTCGGCATCGACGACCTCCACGGCAAATTGGCTCGCGGTGCCGTCGAGCATCGCCACGTCACCTGGTACCAGCCGGCACCAATTGCCTTCCGCCAGGCGCATGGCAGCGAGTTCGTTGAAAAGATAGCTGCGAGCGGTGGAAAGCAGCATGCCCTCGCGATCGTCGCGCTTGCGCCAGCCGCGCGCCAGCACGGCACGTGCACGCGCCAGGTTGCGCCCGCCGGGTCCGAAACGCTGCGGGCCGAACAGATTGGGCACGCCATGGCGACACAGCCAGACCCAGCGCGCCTCGAGGTCGTCGCTGATCGCCTCTCCCGAGATACGCAGCGAGAAGCGATTGGCCCGGTGCACGCCGCGTTTGAGCTTGCGCGGATGGCGCACCTGCTCGTGAACCCGCACCCCGCAACCGGTCAACTGCTCGGCCAGATCCTCCGGCGCCTGCTGCCCCGGCAGGTGCACCGAGAGCCACTGGCGGGTCACGGCAACGCGATCCTTCATCCCCGAGTAACCGACGGCCCGGGTCGGCACCCCGCAGGCCCGCGCCAGGTGGCGCACCACCTCGAGAGTGGTAAGCCCGCGTTTCTCGATCCACAGCCAGAGATGCTCGCCGTGCCCTTCGGGGGCGAAGCCGAGGATTTCCTCGACCACGAAGTCCTCGGGCGTGGCGCGGAACTCGCCTGCGCGCGGGGGGCCGAATTCGGAGACGCTGGCAAGTGGCCAGCCGTCCGGCCGGCAAGATTCGCTCAAGTGGTAGCCCCTTCGCGCGTCAGCAGCACCACGGCCTCGGCGGCGATGCCCTCGCCGCGGCCGGTGAAGCCCAGCCGCTCGCTGGTGGTGGCCTTGACGTTGACGGCGTTCAGGGCAAGTTCGAGGTCCTCGGCGATGTGCCCGCACATGGCGGCAACGTGGGGTGCCAGCCTGGGTGCCTGGGCAATCACCGTGGCATCGACGTTGCCGACCCGATAGCCCGCCTCGCGCACCAGCGTCAGCACATGACGCAGCAGGGCACGGCTGTCGGCGCCAGCCCAGGCCGGGTCGGTATCGGGAAAGTGACACCCGATGTCACCCAGGGCACAAGCGCCGAGCAGTGCGTCGCTGATGGCATGCAACAGGACGTCGCCATCGGAGTGGGCAACGAAACCGTGATCGAAGGGAATGGCAACGCCACCGATCATGAGGTGGTCGCCAGCGCCGAAACGATGGACGTCGAAGCCATGGCCAATGCGCAGCATTCAGGGAGTCTCCTCGTGCATGTGTCCGGGTCTCGACAAGGGCTCTTCCCGCTGAGCGGCCAGGATATGGCCCGCCAGTGCCAGATCCTCCGGGTGAGTGATCTTGATATTGTCGCGCCGGCCAGGCACCAGCCGTGGCGACAGGCCCAGCGCCTCTACTGCCGAGGCCTCGTCAGTGATCTCCGCGCCGTGCATGCGCGCCTCGTCCAGCGCCCGGCACAGCAGGCCATAGCGAAAGCCCTGAGGCGTCTGCGCCTGCCACAGCCCGACGCGCGGCTCGGTGTGGGCCACGCAATCCTGGCCATCGTCGCGCTTCATGGTGTCGGCTACGGGAGTTGCCAGCAGCCCACCCACCGGGTCCTGCCTCAGGGCAGCATGAAGGCGCGTCAGATCGGCGACCCTCACGCAGGGCCGCGCCACATCGTGGACCAGCACCCAGTCGTCGTCGTCCGCCTCGTCGGCGATGGAGGCCAGCGCCAGTCGTACCGATTCTGCCCGCTCGGCCCCGCCCGGGCTCCGCCGCCACTCGGCGAAGGGCACCCAGGCCGAATCAAAGTGAGCATCGTCGGGGTCGAGGCACAGGCACAGCCGCGCTGCGGGAAAGGCAAGATGCAGCCGCGCCAGCGTATGCGCCAGCACCGGTCGCCCGGCCAAGCCCAGGTATTGCTTGGGCAGCCCAGCCCCCATGCGTCGCCCACGGCCCGCCGCGGGCACTACCAGCCACAGGCGCTCAGCGCTGTACTCACTCATTCGGCGCTCCCGTTCGAGCGCGGACCGGGGATGTCGCACCGTCCCCGCCCTGCTCTGTCACCACGCCAGGCACCCAGTAGAACTGTTCGTCGGTTCGCACCATGCCGATGTCGCTGCGCGCTCGCTCTTCAATGGCATCGAGCCCCGTCTTGAGGTCGACGACTTCGGCCGCGAGTCGTGCGTTGCGGTCGCGCAGTGGCTTGTTGTCATTGTCGAGCAGCTCTACGCGTTCGCTTATCACGCGCAGCTCATGCATGCCGCCGTCGCCCAGCCACAGGCGATACTGCAGCAGCGCCAGCAGCAGGAGCAGTGCGATGGCAAGCCACTTGAGCATCGGCTGACGTCCTCATGATTCTGAATGGCCGGCATTATGCCATCTTCCCCAGCCCGTCTCACGCCTTGAACGGCAGGGCGCGCTCGGCTGCCCGACAGTAAGCGTCGACGTGGTCACGCTCCTCGTCACAAAAGCGTGCCAGGGCATCGCGCAGCCTTGGATCGGCGACATGGTGCAGCGAGCGCAGCCGCCTGGGAGCGAAGCCCCGCGTGAGCTTGTGTTCACCCTGCGTGCCGGGATCGAAGCAGGTCAGCCCGTGGGCCAGGCAGTGCTCGATGCCCTGGTAGTAACACGCCTCGAAGTGCAGGCAGTCGGCCAGCACCTCGCTGCCCCAGTAGCGCCCGTAGAGGGTACGGCTGCCCTGCAGGCAGAGCGCAGCGGCCACCGGCTGGTCGTCGAGGCGTGCCTGTATCAACAGCAGCGTTTCCGGCATGGCGTGGTGCAGACGACGGAAGAAATCGAGGCTGAGATAGCCGTGACGACCGCGTTCGAGATAAGTGATCTCGTAGCAGCGGAAAAAGTGCTCGAGGTCGCGCTCGCCGATCTCCTCGCCTGCCAGACGGTGCAGGCTCAGGCCCTGCTCGGCTACCCGCCGGCGCTCGCGACGGATCGTCTTGCGCCGCTTTGCCGTCAGGCCGGACAGAAAGCCCTCGAAGTCGCCGTAGCCAGTGTCCTGCCACTGAAACTGCACGCCGTGACGCACCAACAGCGCAGGCCGAGCCGCGAGCCAGGCGTCGACCTCGTCATCCGCGGCGAACAGCAGATGCCAACCCGACAGCGTACTGTCCTCCCATGCCTCGGCCAGCACCTCCCGCGCGGCCAGCGGGTCGACATCGACTGCCAGCGCCAGCCGTGGCCCCGGCACCGGGGAGAACGGGATCGCCGTGAGCCCCTTGGGATAGTAACGCCCACCGGCGCCTTCCCAGGCATCGGCCCAGCTCCAGTCGAACACGTATTCGCCGTAGGAGTGGTACTTGTGATAGTGCGGCATGACACCCACCAGGGCGTCGCCACGCCACAGCGTCAGATGATTCGGCACCCAGCCGGTCGAACGGCCTACCGCCCCGCTCGCTTCCAGTGCATGCAGGAATTCATGACGCAGGAAGGGATGGTCATCGCCGATCAGCGCATTCCATGGCGTAGCCGCCACCGCTTCGATGGCAGGCAGCCGCTTGAGAATCAGCTCGGACATGGCGTTCCTGTCAGGAAGGTAACCGAAGCGTCGGCTGACAACTCGCCGACGGCCGCCTACATTGTGCCCAGACCCACCAACTCTTTTCCATCGCCGTAATAAAACTACTTACTTTCGGCCAGGCGCCTTCAAATTTGCCATGCGATGGGAGACAATTGTGTAAATTTACATCCATCACCCAACGACGCGAGGTGCTCTCATGGCTCGCCCCACCGCACTAAACCCCACCGTCGAGCAGGTGACCGACCGTATTCGCGAACGTTCGCGCGGGCGTCGCAAGCTCTACGAGGCGCACATGGCCGCACAGCACCAGCAGGGCGTGCATCGCGGCGAGCTTTCCTGCGGCAACCTGGCCCACGGCTTTGCCGGCTGCGATCATGCCGGCGACAAGGACCGCCTCAAGCTGACCAACAGCGCCAACCTGGGGATCGTTTCGTCTTATAACGACATGCTCTCGGCCCACCGACCGTTCGAGAGCTACCCCGAGATCATCAAGCAGGCCGCCCGTGGCATGGGCAGCACCGCTCAGTTCGCCGGTGGCGTGCCGGCCATGTGCGACGGCGTCACCCAGGGTATGCCGGGCATGGAATTGTCGCTGTTCTCGCGCGACGTGATCGCCATGGCCACCGCCGTGGCGCTCTCCCACAACATGTTCGACGCGGCCCTCTACCTGGGTATCTGCGACAAGATCGTGCCGGGGCTGTTCATCGGCGCGGCGCGCTTCGGCCACCTGCCGGCGATGTTCGTTCCCGGCGGCCCCATGCCCAGCGGCCTGCCCAACGACGAAAAAGCCCGCGTGCGTCAGCTCTACGCCGAGGGCAAGGCGGGGCGTGATGAACTGCTCGAAGCCGAGTCGCGCTCCTATCACAGTCCCGGCACCTGCACCTTCTATGGCACCGCCAATTCCAACCAACTGATGATGGAGATGATGGGCCTGCATCTGCCCGGCGCCTCTTTCGTCAACCCGGGTACGCCGCTGCGCGAGGCGCTGACCCGCTACGCCGCGGAGCAGGCGGTACGCAATACCGAACAGAGCGGCAACTACCGCCCCTTTTACAAGCAGATCGACGAGCGCGCGATCGTCAACGCCATGATCGGCCTGCTGGCCTCGGGCGGCTCGACCAATCACACCCTGCACCTGGTGGCGATGGCCGCCGCGGCCGGCGTTACCATCGATTGGGACGACTTCACCGCGCTCTCGGCGGTAGTGCCGAGCATGACGCGAATCTACCCCAACGGTAGCGCCGACGTGAACCACTTCCAGGCCGCCGGCGGCATGAGCCTGCTGATCCGCGAGCTGCTCGATGCCGGGCTGCTGCATGGCGATATCCCCACCGTATTCGGCACCGACCTCACCGCCTATACCCAGGAGCCGTTCCTGGAGGACGACAAGCTGGTCTGGCGCGAAGGGCCGACGGAGAGCCTCGATCGCGACGTGCTGCGCCCGGTCTCCGATCCTTTCGCTCCCACGGGCGGACTGGTGGTGCTCGATGGCAACCTCGGCCGCGGCGTGATCAAGGTGTCGGCCGTCAAGCAGGCCAATCGGATCGTCGAAGCGCCGGTGCGTATCTTCGACGACCAGAACCAGGTCAAGGCCGCCTTCGAATCCGGCGAGCTCGACCGCGACGTGGTGGTAGTGGTGCGCTTCCAGGGGCCCAAGGCCAACGGCATGCCCGAGCTGCACAAGCTCACGCCGTTCCTCGGCGTGCTGCAGGACCGCGGCTACAAGGTGGCGCTGGTCACCGACGGGCGCATGTCGGGCGCCTCGGGCAAGGTACCCGCCGCCATCCACGTCACGCCGGAAGCCATCGACCGCGGTCCGCTGGCGCGACTGCGCGACGGCGACGTGGTGCGTCTGGACGCCGAGCGCGGCGAGCTGACCGCCGTGGTCGACGCCGGTGAGCTCGCCGGCCGCAGCGTCATCGAGCCCAACCTGGAGCGCTATCACTTCGGCCTGGGCCGTGAGCTGTTCGGCAGCTTCCGTCATCTGGCGGCTGGCGCCGAGCTGGGCGCCGGCGTGTTCGGCGGCTTCGAGGCCGAGGTCCTGTCGCGAGAGCTGGAGAAGATCGAGCAGGAGGACCAATGACGCGACCGGCCCTGATCGGTGACATCGGTGGCACCAACGCCCGTTTCGCCCTGGTCACTCCCGGCGAGTTCGAGCCCCACGACATTCTGACGCTGCCCTGCGCCGACTATCCCGGCCTGGTCGAGGCGGTAGGCGACTACCTGGCACGGGTCGGGCTGGATGCCGATGCATCGCCGCGCGAGGCGTGCCTGGCCTTCGCCTGCCCCATCGGCGACGACCGGGTAACGATGACCAACAACCACTGGTCGTTTTCCCGCCGCGAAGCACAGGCAGCGCTCAGCCTCGAGCGCTTAAAGGTCATCAACGACTTTACCGCCCAGGCCTTGGGCGTACCGCACCTGGCACCCGACGAGCTGGTCGAGATCAAGCCGGGCGTGGCGCGCGAACACGCCGCCTGCCTGGTGATCGGCCCAGGCACCGGGCTCGGCGTGGGGGGGATCTTTCCTGGTCTTCGAGCCTGGATTCCGCTGTCCACCGAGGGCGGCCACGTCACCTTCGCCCCCACCGACGAGCGCGAGCAGAACCTGCTGCGCCATTTCCGCAATCGCTATGGACGGGTTTCGGTGGAGCGCATCCTTTGTGGCCAGGGCCTGCTCGACCTCTACCTGGCGCACTGCTCGTTGAAGGGCGCCAACCCTGCCTATCAGACGCCGGCCGAGGTCACCGCCGCCGCGGGCGGCGATATCATCGCCCGTGATACCCTGCTGCGGTTTCTCAAGATTCTCGGCGACGTCTGCGGCGATGCGGCGCTGACCATGGGCGCGCGCGGCGGGGTCTATCTGTGCGGTGGCATCCTGCCGCGGCTGCTGGAGTGGCTGCCGCAGAGTCGCTTCGTCGAAGCATTCACCGCCAAGGGCCGCATGAGCGATTACACCCGCGCCATCCCGGTACAAGTGGTGACTGCTCCGTGGCCGGGATTGCTGGGCGCCGCCGAGGCCCTGCGCAACGAAGAAGTGGAATGACGAAGGAGAACGAATGATTCCGCAAAGCCTGCGAGCCCTGCTCGACGAAACCGACGGCCAGCGCGAGTGCGAATGGGCCGGCCGCCGTGTATGGCTGGCACGCGAACCCTGGGGAGAGCTGGCCGTCTGTCTACAGGGCGCTCAGGTACTTCACTTTTTACCTGTGTCCGGCCCCGCGAAAGCCGATGGCTCGCTCCCCAACGCGCCCGAAGCCGCGCGTAGCGCAGTCGACGCCGCGCGCGACAGTGGCGCCACTCCCAGCCCGGGCGAAGGCGAAGAGGTGCTGGTTCCAGGCGGCTGGCTATGGGTCACGCCGACCCCGCAGGCGCTGCCCGGCGCCGTTCGCGGCGGCATTCCGCTGTGCTGGCCCTGGTTCGCCGACGAACGCGGCGCCGACGAGAGCCCGGATCGCTCCGGCCCCATGCACGGCCCGGCGCGCAAGGCGCAGTGGCGTCTGGAAGCAGTCGATGAGCATGAGGGGGGTGTCGAGCTGCATCTCTCGCCCAGCGAACGCCTGCACAGCCAGCTGATTCCTCGCGCCGTAATCCAGGCCAACGCCAGGCGCCTGCACGTGGAGCTGATCACCGAGCATGTAGGCGAGACGCCGATCAAGCTCAGCGGCGCACTGCACAGCTATCTGGCCGTGGCCGACAGCTTCGCCTGCCGCGTCGAAGGGCTGAGCGGTGCGCGCTATCTGGACAAGTTGGCCGGCTTCGCCGAGCGTGACCAGCAGGGCGAACTGGCCGTGCGCGGCGGGCTCGACCGCATCTACCACAGCAATGCCGAGGTGATTCTCGACGACGGCCAACGCCGCCTGCGCATCGCCCGCCAGGGCAGCGATTCGGCGGTAGTGTGGCACCCGGGCGATGCTCCGCCCGACGATACCTCGGCCCAGGCCGCTCGCGGCTTCCTCTGTGTGGAGTCGGCCAATACCCGCCTCGACCCGGTATGGCTGGTACCCGGCGCACAGCACCTGCTGGGGACCACCCTGTCGTGCGAGGCAGACACACTGTGAGCGCCGCCACATCGATCGAAGCGCCTTTCCTGCTGGGCATGATGCGCCTGCATGAAGTGGTCGAACTGCACTCACCCTTGCGGATGGCCGACTGGATCGAGGCACGCCTCGACGAGGGGCTCATCTGGTTCGATCACGCCGATATCTACGGCGACAACCAAGGCGAAGCGCTATTCGGCGCTGCCCTGCGCGCCCGCCCCGCGCTCGCTGAACGGATCCGGGTAGTCACCAAGGCCAGCATCGTCGCGTCCGTGCGAGACGCCTCACCGTTCGGCGTCAAACATTACGACAGCTCACCGGAATATCTCACCCAGAGCATCGATGCCTCTCTGACTCGCCTAGGCGTCGAGCGTCTCGACCACTTCCTGCTGCACCGCCCCAGCCCGCTGATGGACGCCGAAGCCACCGGCCGGGCGCTGGACGCTGCCATCGCCGCCGGCAAGATCGCCGCCGCCGGGGTCTCCAATTTTCTGCCAGCCCAATGGCGTCGCTTGCAGGCAGTCATGCAGCACCGTCTGTCAGCGCATCAGCTGCAACTTTCGCTGGACCACACCCAGCCGCTTTTCGACGGTACTTTCGATGCCCTGGTCGGCGACGGCCTGGTGCCGCTCGCATGGTCACCCCTGGGTGGCGGGCGGGTCTTCGAGAGGCCAGCCGAGCGACTGCTGGCCGAGCTCGCCGAGGAGCGCGACATGACCCCGGCCGGGCTGGCGCTGGCTTGGCTGCGTGCCCTCCCAGGCCGGCCGCGCCCCGTAATCGGCAGCCTGCGCGCCGAGCGCATCGCCGCGCTGCACGCCGATGCCCGGGAAGAGCTGGATCGCCCCACCTGGTACGCCCTGCTCGAGGCCGCCCGTGGCCACGAAGTCGCCTGATCGGGCCGATACTGACAACTGAGGAGTCCACATGACATCCGTGATCGCATTCGGTGAAGCCCTGGTCGACATGCTCTCAAGCAGGCTCGGCGACCAGAGCAGCGACGCCCCCGAGACCTTTACGCCCTATGCCGGCGGCGCGCCGGCCAACGTGGCGGTGGCCTGTGCGCGGCTGGGCGTGCACAGTCGCTTTCTCGGCATGCTCGGCGAGGACCACTTCGGCGACTTCCTCGCCGCGGAACTTGCCGCCCACGGCGTCGACCTCTCCGGCGTGGTCCGCACCCACGAGGCGCGCACGGCACTGGCCTTCGTTTCACGCGATGCCGACGGCGAGCGTACCTTCGACTTCTACCGCCCGCCCGCCGCCGACCTGCTCTATCGCCTCGAGCACCTGCCAGCCGGCGTATTCGCAGAGCCCGCCATCGTTCACTTCTGCAGCAACAGCCTCACCGAGCCCGAGATCGCCGACACCACCCTTGCCATGGCCGATATGGCGGACCGAGCCGGCTGCCTGGTCAGCGTCGATGCCAACTTGCGTCACAACCTCTGGCCCAGCGGTTATGCCGACATCGCCCTGGTCACTCAACTGATCGACCGCGCCGGGCTGGTCAAGCTGTCGACCGATGAGCTTGACTACCTGCGCGCCGACCACCCGACCGACGCCTGGCTGGCCGAGCGGCTCGCCGCCGGCGTCAGGCTGCTGGTGATTACCGATGGCCCGGGCGAGGTACGCGCCGTGGGTGTGGGCAAGGAGCTGCACCATACCCCGCCGAAGGTCGAAGCGGTGGATACCACCGCCGGCGGCGACGCCTTCATCGGAGGATTACTGGCCGAGCTCGCCGGCCGCCTTGAGGATCCGGAAGGGGTTTGGCACCAGGACGAGAGCTTCCTCAAGCGCGCCCTGGGTACCGCAGCCAATTGCGGCGCCCACGCAGTGACCCGCCCCGGCGCCTATGCCGCCCTGCCCGATCGAGAGGATCTGGCCCGACTGCGGGGCTAGGCAATCATGATGCGAGCCTGACCGGCAGCCGGCGCCTCAGGGTCCGCGGCACGACCTGCTGCCCCACGCGATAGTCGCCCTGCGACGCCGCCAGAGCACAGGCCAGCGCCATCGACGCCATGCGGTCGTGGTCCTGCACCGCCGAATTGACTGGCAGGGGCAGAAAATCCAGCAGCCGGCTGTCGCCGAAGGTCGCCATGCGCAGCGTCTGCGGCAGGCCACCCTCTTCCAGCAGCATGTCGAAGACACCGTCGAGCAGGGTATAGGAGGCCGTGACCACGGCATCCGGCAAGCCGTGGCGATCGAGCAGTTGGCGCATCAGTTGCGCACCATCGGCTCGATCGTAGCGCTCGGCGCCATAGACCAGCGCTTCGGCGTCATGTCGTGCCAGCGCCTGCTGGAAGCCGGCCCGCCGCTCACGGCTGATGGAAAGCGCCGGCACGGCATCCAGCCAGGCGATACGCTTCACCGAGTCGTCGAGCATCGAGCGGGTCAGCTGTTCGGCGGCTTCGCGGTCGTTGCTCACCACGCTGGCGAAGCGCTGCGGATCGAAGCCGCGGTCGACCGCCACTACCGGCAGGCCACCCTGCAGCAACTCCTTGTAGAAGGGATCATCCATCGGCAGGCAACTGGCGGTAATCAGTACCTCGCAGCGCTGCGCGCGCAGCGATAGCGCCAAGTCACGCTCGGTATCCGGCTGGTCGTCGGAACCGACGATCAACAACTGATACCCCTGTTCGCGAGCACCGCGCTCCAGCCGCTTGGCCAGACGCGCATAGCTGACGTTCTCCAGGTCGGGAACGATCAGCCCCAGCGTACGGCTCGAGCCGCGCCGCAGCCCCGCAGCCTGGGCATCGACCCGGTAGCGATGCTCCCGCACCACTGCCATCACCTTGTCGACGGTGTCCTGGCTGATTCGCCGCTCGGCGGCCTTGCCATTGATGACGTAGCTGGCGGTAGTGCGCGAGACCCCGGCCAGTCGGGCGATTTCGGCTAGTGTCATGGTATCCCTCAATATGCCAAGGCCGATTCTACGCCACACACGGCCCACCCCGCCCCCTGCGAAAGTCTAAGAAATAGCGGCTTGCGAAACCAAATGAATCGATCCAGCATGGTAAACATGAAAGGTGACACGATTCAGCATAGCTTTTCACAACGTCAAGACGCATTCGACGGCAGGCATGTCACCTCTTTGATCAGGAGATTTACCGATGCTCACGCTTCGCCCCGAGGACATCCGCCTCGACTGCCAGGCAGCCGACTGGCGCGCCGCACTGGAGCAGGCCGCCGAGTCGCTGCAGCAGGCGGGGCTGACTGCCCCCGCCTACCGTGAAGGCCTGTTTCAGCGCGAGACCCAGTCCTCCACCTATCTCGGCAATGCCATCGCCATTCCCCACGGCACGCCCGAGAGTCGCGAGCATGTTCACACCACGGGCGTGCGCGTGCTGCAGTTTCCGACCGGTGTCGAATGGCACGACGGCCAGCGTGTCCACGTGCTGGTGAGCATCGCTGCCCAGAGTGATGAGCATCTCGACATCTTGCGCCAGCTCACCCACGTGCTCGATGACGACAGCGTCGGCCAGCGCCTGGCCGAGGCCCGCTCGGCCACCGAGGTGGCCGCTCTGCTATCCAAAGCGGTAGTGGAGGCACGCCTGGACGCCGAGACCCTGTGCCTCGGCTTTCCCGCTCGCGACGCTCGCGAGCTGGCCCTGGCCGGTGCCGCCCGGCTGCGTCAGCTCGGCTGTGTCGGCAACGGCTTCGTCGCCGCGGTGGCCGAGCGCGAGCCGACCCGGCTCGGCCAAGGGCTATGGCTGGCTACGAGTGGGCAGGGTGTGGAAGTCCCGGCGCTGGCTCTGGCCACTCCCGAAGCGAAGCTTGTGAGCGGTGGCGAAACGGTGAAAGGCGTCTTCTGCCTGGCCGCCAAAGGCGATGCCCACCGCGGCCTGCTGGAGCGGATCCTGGCCCTGCTCGACAGCGGCGCCGCCGCCGAGCTGTCCAGCGCCGACGCCGCCACCGTACTGGCGCGATTGGCCGGTGAGTCGGCCACTGCCCACACTCGGCTCGCCCGCGTTCTCAATGCCCACGGCCTGCATGCCCGCCCGGCCAAGCAACTGGTACAGATGGCCCGTCAACAGGGTATCCCCATACATGTACGCCTGGCCGAAGGCGGCGGTGCCGCGGTACCGACCACCAGCCTGACCAAGGTGATCAATCTCGGCGCCCGACGCGGCCAGCAGTTGGCCTTCTCCGCCGAGGGCGAGCACGCCGCCGAGGCGCTCGACGCCGTGTGCCGAGCCGTGGCCGATGGTCTCGGCGAACAGGTCATGCCCTTCGACGAGAGCCGCGAGCGCATCACGCCGCAGGCCGACGCCGCGCCCGCCGAGCCACTGCCCGTCGATACGCCGCATCCTGGTGTGGCTGCCTCGCCGGGGCTCGCCATTGCGCCGGTCTTCGTATTGCAGACGCCACGCTTCGACTATCCCCAACGCGCCGCCGACCCGGCAGAGCAGCAGCGCCGGCTGCAGAGCGCCATCGTCGAGGGTGTGGCCCAGCTCGAGGCGCTCGAGCGCGAAGCCCGCGGCGGCGAGGTGGCACAGATTCTCTCCATGCACGAGGAGATGCTGCAAGATCCCGAGCTGTTCGAGGCGGCCCTTGAAGGCATCCATGATGGGCGCTCTGCCGAAGCCGCCTGGTGGGAGGCCATCGAGACCGCCGCCCACGCCCAGGAGATGCTCGCCGACCGCCTGCTTGCCGAGCGCGCCGCCGACCTGCGCGACGTCGGCCGCCGCGTGCTCGGGATCCTGTGCCACGTGAGCCTGCCGGAACCGCCGGAAACGCCCTACATCCTGGTGACCGACGATATCGGCCCTTCCGACGTGGCACGGCTCGATACGCGCCGGGTACGCGGACTGCTCACCGCCCGCGGCGGCGCCACCGCACACAGTGCGATACTGGCCCGGGCGCTGGGCATTCCCGCCGTGGTGGGGGCCGGCGAACGGGTGCTGACCCTGGCGGACGGCAGCGAGCTGATCCTCGACGGCGAGCGCGGCCGCGTGACCCCGGCGCCTTCCACAGAGCGTCGCGCCGCCGCCGAGCAGCGCCTGGTCGAGCGTCAGCAGCGCGAGGCCGAAGCCTGGGAGACACGCTTCGAGGAGGCACGCTGTCGCGATGGCCATCGCGTCGAGGTGGCCGCCAACCTGGGCAACACGACGCACGCGGCCGACGCCGTGGAGCGCGGTGCCGAGGCCGTCGGCCTGCTGCGCACCGAATTCCTGTTCATGGCCCATGCCCAGGAACCGGACCTCGACACCCAGATCGGCGAGTATCGCGAGGCGCTCGACGCCCTGAAAGGACGCCCGCTGGTCGCCCGCACTCTCGACGTGGGCGGCGACAAGCCACTGCCCTACTGGCCGGTACCCAAGGAGGACAACCCCTTCCTCGGTCTGCGCGGCATCCGCTTGACGCTGACCCGCCCCGAAGTGCTCGAGACCCAGCTGCGCGCACTGCTGATGGCCGCCGCCCCCGACGCCGAGGGAACGTCAAGGCCGCTGCGCATCATGCTGCCGATGGTCAAGGACGTGGGCGAGTTCCGTGCCGCTCGCGCCATCTTCGACCGCTTGCTCGACGAGATCCCCGCGGCCGAGCGTGCCACGGACGTGCAGCTCGGCGTGATGATCGAGGTACCTTCGGCGGCGCTGCTGGCACCGACGCTGGCCGCCGAGGGCGACTTCTTCTCGGTGGGCACCAACGACCTGACCCAGTACACGCTGGCCATCGATCGCGACCACCCCGTGCTTTCGGCCCACGCCGACGGCCTGCACCCGGCGGTGCTGCGCCTGATCGAGATGACCGTGGCGGCAGCCCACGCCCACGGCAAGTGGGTCGGGGTTTGCGGTGAACTCGCCAGCGATGCCCTGGCCGTGCCGGTGCTGGTCGGCCTCGGCGTCGACGAGCTCTCGGTCAGCGCGCGACAGGTACCGCTGGTCAAGGCCAGGTTGCGCGAGTTCGACCTGAACGAAGCCCGCGCCCAAGCCGAGCTGGCGCTGGGCCAGGCCACCAGCGAGTCGGTTCGCGACGCCCTGGAGGCACGCTGATGGCCCGCGTACTGACCCTCACGCTCAACCCGGCGCTGGATCTTTCCGTGGGCCTGGAGCGGCTGGTGCCGGGCAAGGTCAACCGCACCCGCGAGACCCACCTGACGGCGGCCGGCAAGGGCGTCAACGTCGCCCGTGTACTGGCCGATCTCGGCCACGACGTGACGGTGTCGGGCTTTCTCGGCGCCGACAACGACGGTCCTTTCCTGCGCGCCTTCGAGTCAATGAAGGTGGAGGACGCCTTCCTTCGCGTGCCCGGCGAGACGCGCATCAACGCCAAGCTCGCCGAAGCCGACGGCCGCGTCACCGACATCAACGGCCCCGGCACGGCGATCGACGCCACGGACTGGCAGCGTCTGCTCGACGGGCTCGATACGCGCATCGGCGACTCCCGGCGCCGTCCCGATGCGGTGGTGATCGCCGGCAGCCTGCCGCCGGGCATAGCGCCGGACAATCTGGCCGCGCTGACCGCCAGGCTGCGTGACGCCGGATTACCGGTATGGGTCGATACCAGCGGGGAAGCCCTCGCCCTGGCCATCGATGCCCGCCCCACCGCGGTCAAACCCAACGAGCAGGAGCTCGCCGCCTGGGCCGGCGAAAGCCTCGACACCGGCGAGGCTCGGCTGAAAGCCGCGCTGCGACTCTACGCGGCCGGCATAGAGGAGGCCGTGGTCTCCGCCGGCCCCGCCGGCGTGCTGTGGGTCAGCCGCCGCGGCGCCTGGCAGGCCATACCGCCACACCTGGCGGTGGCCAGTACCGTGGGGGCCGGCGATACCCTGCTCGCCGCCCTGCTGCACGGTGTGCTGTCGGGCCACCCTCCCGAACAGGCACTGCGCCTGGCCACCGCCCTCTCCGCCGAGTCGGTTCGTCACATGGGCGTGGGCAACGCCCACGCCGACGACTTCCCGCAACTCCAACAACAGACCCGCGTACGTCGCCTCAACGACGTCGACGCCGGGGGAGCCCTCGCATGAACGTCATCATCATCACCGCCTGCCCCAGCGGCATGGCCACCACTTTCCTCGCCGCCCGCCGCCTCGAGCAGGCCGCTCGTCGCCTTGGCTGGCAGCCCAGCGTCGAGATGCACAGTCAGCTCGAGGCCGCCGAGCCTGTCTCGACCCAGGCCATTGCCGCCGCCGACTTGATCGTGGTCGCCGCCGAGCAGGTCCCTGCGGCCGAGCGTTTCCGCGGCAAGCGCCTGTTCCAGGCCCCTATCGACGAGGCACTGCCCGACCCAGAGGCCTTTCTCGCTCGTGCCCAGCAGCAAGCCGGCGAATATACCCCACCCGCCACCAGCGCGGCCCCCACGCCGGAGGCCGGTGGCAACAAGATCGTCGCCGTGACGGCCTGCCCGACCGGCGTGGCCCACACCTTCATGGCCGCCGAAGCACTGAGCGAGGCGGGAAAATCACTGGGTTATGCGATCCGCGTCGAGACCCAGGGTTCGGTAGGCGCCCAGGACAAGCTGACCGACGAGGAGATCGCCGCGGCCGACGTGGTGATACTGGCCTGCGACATCGAAGTCGACCCGACCCGCTTCGCCGGCAAGCGGATCTACCGCACCTCCAGCGGCAATGCGCTCAAGAAACCGCGCCCCACCATCGAGACGGCGCTGGCCGAGGCCGAGGTGGAAGAGGTCGGTAGCGCTACCGACAAGCGCGAGGCCGGCAAGAGCCTCAAGGAGAAGGGGGTCTACAAGCACCTGCTCACCGGCGTCTCGTTCATGCTGCCCATGGTGGTGGCCGGGGGCCTGCTGATTGCGCTCTCCTTCGTGTTCGGTATCGAGGCCTTCGAACAGGAAGGTACGCTGGCTGCGGCGCTGATGCAGATCGGCGGTGGCACCGCCTTTGCCCTGATGATTCCCGTGCTGGCCGGCTACATTGCCTACTCCATCGCCGACCGCCCCGGGATCGCCCCGGGCATGATCGGCGGCATGCTGGCGGCGGAGATCGGCGCCGGCTTCATCGGTGGCATTCTCGCCGGCTTCCTCGCCGGCTACGTGGCGCTGGCCGTGACCCGGCACGTCAAGTTGCCGAAGAGCGTCGAGTCGCTCAAGCCGATCCTGATCATCCCGCTGCTCGCAAGCCTGGTCACCGGGCTGACCATGATCTACGTCATCGGCGAGCCGGTGGCGGCCATTCTCGCCGGCCTGACCGAATTCCTAGCCGCCATGAGTTCGGCCAATGCCGTGCTGCTCGGTATCCTGCTCGGCGCCATGATGTGCTTCGACCTGGGCGGGCCAGTCAACAAGGCGGCCTATACTTTCGGCGTCGGCCTGCTCTCAACCCAGACCTACGCGCCGATGGCGGCGATCATGGCCGCCGGCATGGTGCCGGCCATCGGCATGGGCATCGCCAGCTTCGTCGCGCGCCAGAAGTTCTCCGAACCGGAGCGTGAGGCGGGCAAGGCGTCGTTCGTGCTGGGGCTGTGCTTCATCAGCGAGGGCGCCATACCCTTCGCCGCCAAGGATCCGCTGCGGGTGATTCCGGCCTGCATGGTAGGAGGTGCCATCACCGGCGCACTCTCCATGCTGGTCGGTGCCCAGTTGATGGCACCCCATGGCGGCATCTTCGTGCTGCTGATACCCAACGCCATCACGCCGGTACTGCTCTACTTGGGCGCCATCGTCATCGGCTCTCTGATCACCGGCCTGGGCTACGCTGCAATCAAGCGCGGCGCGGCATCGGTGGCCATTGCCGCCAACGCCTGAAAGAAAATGATGCATAACGGCTATCAGCGCAGCCCGATGGGAGCCGGACAGGCTTCCTTGGGCTGCACTAGTCAGAAACTTCGCTCACCGGGCTACCAGTCGGCTGGCATTAACAATCGTTGAGACAGGAGCATTTTACTATACAAAAATGATACAAAGGCGGTATAAGTTTGCTACACGGCCTCGACGGTGAAGGTTGTGTATAACTTTTACCTTCGAGGTCGTTCATGCGCCACAACGGTCCCATAACACAAAGAGAGTATCAGCTGCACGAGGATGACGTTCTCATCTCCAAGACGGATACACGCAGCATCATCACCTATGCCAACCAGCGCTTTATCGACGTTAGTGGCTATGACTACACGGAACTGATTGGATCTCCACACAACCTGGTGCGTCATCCGGATATGCCCCCTAGCGTCTTCGGCGACATGTGGCATGATTTGCAACAAGGCGAGTTCTGGTCCGGTCTGGTAAAGAACCGACGCAAGAACGGGGATCACTACTGGGTTCGAGCCAATGTGGTGCCTCTCCGAGAAAACGGCGTGCTCAAGGGTTATGCCTCCATACGCGTTAAACCAAGTGCCGAAGAGACCGCCCACGCCGAGCAGGTGTATCGCGATATTCGTGAAAAAGGCAGACGTTACTCCGTCAGTCATGGCCGCCCCTACCGGCGCGGCGTCCTGCACGCCTTGAGGCGTATCGGCTGGCACAACCTGGCGACCCGCAGCCTCATAGGCAGTGTTGCCATCGCTGCGCTGCCAGCGGGGGTGAGTCTAATGGCTTGGAGCACATTGCCGGACTCAGCCTCGCTATGGAACGAAGGCCTCGCTGCCGCCGGCATTCCCGGCGGTGCACTACTGGCATGGCTGAATTGGCGTGGAGCCGCACGCCTGCGACGCTCCTTGCATCAAGCCCATGATTTCGCGTTGCAGGTCGCGGCCGGCAACCTCAAGGCTGCCCTCCCTCCTCAACGAGGGGATGAACTGGGAAACATGCTGAACGCCCTAGCGTTCATGCGTCAGTCACTGGAAGCTTTGATAGGCGAGGTTGAGCGACGCATCGGTATCGTCGAGCCAGCGGTGACGGAACTGGTGAATAACAACGGCTCGATGGCCAGTCGACTCGAGCAGCAATCCTCATCGGTACAGCAAACCGCTGCCAGCTCCGAGCAGATCAGTGCCACGGTCAGCCAGAGCGCGGAGCATGCGAAACAGGCCAGCATGGCGACGCTGGGCAATGTGGAGGCAGTCAATCACGCTGCCCAAGTCATGCAGACGCTCGCCACCTCGATGCAGGAGATTACACGCCAGGCCGACAACATGGCCGGCATCGTCGGGACTATAGACAGCATCGCCTTCCAGACCAATATTCTGGCCCTTAACGCATCGGTCGAGGCGGCCCGTGCCGGAGAGCATGGTCGCGGCTTTGCGGTGGTGGCACAGGAAGTGCGCAAGTTGGCCAGCGAGTCGGCAAGCGCCGCCCACCGTGTGCAAGCCTTGATCAACACGGCACGCAGCGAAATTGAGGCCGGCCGGTCACATGCCCGCGAAGCCGAGGACGCCATGTCAGCCATTAGGTCAGCCAGCCACAAAGTCAATGGCTTGATGCAGGAGATCAGCGCTGCCACGGCAGAACAAAGCCAGGGCATTGGTCAGATCAGCCAAGCCATTGGTGAAATCGACCAGGCGACCCAAACCAGCGCAGACAGCATGCAGCGATATCGTGCAGCTACGGCTTCCTTGGATAATGAGGTACGTGCACTGGGCCACAGCGCCGGGGCTTTCAGTGGCAGCGATACACGCCCAGATCCCACCAAGCCGTATCCTGAGGCTGGCGCACTGATAGCTGGCAGCTCCAGACGAGGGGCAAACAAGGTACGAAAAGACGAGGCGTGGGAGGCCTACTGATCCGTCGTGTAAGCAGCATCCGACGAATGACGAAAAAAACCCGGCCATAAGGCCGGGCACAAAGACAGCAACGGGCTGTCGAGAGAGCACAACGAGATTCGTTACAAAGCCGGGCTCAGTGATGGAAGCGCTGAGCGGCTTCCTTGGCGAGCTGGCGAATGCCGGTCCAGTCCTCGGCGTCGACCAGCGACTTCGGCGTCAGCCAGGAGCCGCCCACGCACATCACGTTCTTCAGCGCCAGGTAGTCCTCGGCATTGTCGAGAGTGATGCCGCCGGTGGGGCAGAAGCGCGCCTCGGGTATCGGGCCGGCGAAGGCCTTCAACGCCTTGACGCCACCGCTGGCTTCAGCGGGAAAGAACTTGAAGCGGCGATAACCATATTGCCAGCCGGTCATCAGCTCGGACACCGTGGCGACACCGGGCAGCATCGGCACCGGGCTGCTCACGCCGTAGCGATAGAGCGCCTCGGTGGTGCCGGGGGTCACCACGAAATCGGCGCCCACCTGCTCGCTCTGGCGATATTGGGATGGAGTCAGTACGGTGCCCACGCCGATGCTGGCCTGGGGCAGCGCCTCCTTCAGGCGACGTATCGCCTCGAGGGCACAGTCGGTGCGCAGGGTGACTTCCAGTACCGTGAGCCCACCCTCGACCAGGGCGCGGCCCAGCGGCACGGCGTCTTCCACCCGCTCGATGGCCAGCACCGGGATGACCTCGGCCTTGAGGCAGATGCTGTCGAGTTCGGTGGTGCGCGTGGACGGCAGCTGTTTGTCGATGGTCATGTGCAGACTCCAGTTCAGGGGGCCCAGTAAACGGCCAACGGGCAGGAAAGGAAGGCGCGTATCGGCAGCTCTCGCGAGTCGTCGCCGGACATGGCCCGGGCCAGTACGCTGCGCTTGTCGTCGCCGGTAATGTGCAGCACGTGACGTCGCGCCTGGTGCAGTCGGTCGGCGCTCAGGGTGATGCGCGCCTGGGGCTGGCTGGGCGTGCGCGCGGCCAGCACCGGGGCGTCGGTGGTCAGGCCCAGCTCCAGCTCACGGCTATCGGGAAACAGCGAGGCGGTGTGGCCGTCGCCGCCCATGCCCAGCACTACCAGGCTGGCGGGCCAAGCCAACGTCTCGATGCGCCGGGTGACCGCCTCGACGCCCTGCTCCGGGGTCTCATCGGTGGTAGTCAGGGAGACGAAGCTGGCCGCCGCCGCCTTGCCCTGCAACAGGTGTTGGCGTACCAGCCGCGCATTGCTGGCCTCGTCCGACTCGCTAACCCAGCGCTCGTCGGCCAGGGTCACGTCGACCCGCTCCCAGGGCAGTTCCTGCCGGGAAAGGGCCTGAAAGTAAGGTACCGGCGTCGAGCCGCCGGAAAGCACCAGCAGGGCCCGCTCCTGCTGCGCCAGGTCCTGGCGCAGCGCTTCACTGGTGGCCTCGGCGAGCTGCTCGGCGAGCTGCTCGCGCGGCCTGGCATTCGCTTGCGTCATATCAGTAGTCCTCGTACCAGCTGCGCCCATCCTGGGTGATCATGGCGATGGAAGCTACCGGCCCCCAGGAACCGGCCGGGTAGCGCCGCGGCGGCTCACCCATTTCCTTCCAGGCGGCGATCAGGCTATCGCACCAGTGCCAGGCATGCTCCACCTCGTCGCGGCGCACGAACAGGTACTGCTGCCCTTTCATCACCTCAAGCAGCAGTCGCTCGTAGGCATCGGGTATCCGCGTCTGGGGGAAGGCGTTGCCGAAATCCAGGTGCAGCGGGCCGCGGCGCAGACGCATGCCCCGGTCCAGGCCACTGTCCTTGGTCAGCACCTCGAGGGCGATGCCCTCGTCGGGCTGCAGACGGATGACCAGCTTGTTGGCCGCCAGATTGCGCTGATCGGGGTCGAAGATGTAGTGCGGCTGCTGGCGGAAATGAATGACGATCTGCGACAGCTTCTCCGGCATGCGTTTGCCCGTGCGCAGATAGAACGGCACTCCCGCCCAGCGCCAGTTCGACACGCCGGTCTTCATGGCCACAAAGGTTTCGGTCTCGCTGTCGCGGTTGGCGCCCTCTTCCTCCAGGTAGCCCGGCACGCCCTTGCCCTTGATGGTACCGGCGATGTACTGGCCGCGCACCACGTCACGGTTGAGCTTGGTTTCGCTGAAAGGCTGCAGCGCCTTGAGCACCTTGACCTTCTCGTCGCGGATGGCGTCGGCATCCAGGTTGGCCGGCGGATCCATGGCGATCAGGCAAACCAGCTGCAGCAAATGGTTCTGCACCATGTCGCGCAGCTGGCCGGCACGATCGAAATAGCCCCAGCGCCCTTCGATGCCGACCTGCTCGGCGACGGTGATCTCGACATGGGAGATATGGTTCTGGTTCCACTGGGTGCCGAACAGGGGATTGGCGAAGCGCAGCGCAATCAGATTCTGGACGGTCTCCTTGCCCAGGTAATGATCGATGCGATAGACCTGGGACTCAGGGAAAACCTCGCCAATGGCGTCGTTGATTTCGCAGGAGGATTCGAAATCGTAGCCGATCGGCTTCTCGACCACCACGCGGGAGAGCTCGTCGAGACACTCACCGGCCTGAAGATGGCGACAGATGTCGCCGTACAGGCTCGCCGGCACCGCCAGGTAGACGACCAGGGGGCAGACGACGGTGTCGTGGCGCACGGCTTCACGCCACTCGGTAATGCCGCGATAGCCCTCGGCGGTGGCGAAATCGAGCTGCAGGTAATCGAGACGCGCGATGAAGCGCTTGACGGCCTCGCGGTCGAGTTCCGCGGGTTTGACATAGGTCTGCAGGGTATCGGCAATTTGCCGACGAAAGGCATCGGGCTTCAGGTCCTGGCGGGCCAGCCCCAGGATACGCGTATCGTCATGTAGCAGGCCCTCGCGGTCGAGGTGATAGAGCGCCGGACAGAGCTTGCGCAGCGACAGGTCGCCCAAGGCACCAAACAGCGCGAGATCGATGACCGGCCGACTCTCTTCCTCTGTCCGCTTGGCTGCATTCATGTCCGCCCCCATCTGGTTAATTTACACAAAAAATACGTAAAAAACGGCTTCCTATCAACCGTTTTTTGTAATATTACACTCAAAATCGATTCTTCCTATTGTTGGATTCGCGCCCGGCCGACACTCCGCGCTAGGATAGCCGACGTTCATGTTGTTAAATCACTACATCATCATTTCAGGAGAGTCTCAACCGCCATGGCCCACGACCTGCTGCAACGGATTCGTCAACGCCTCGAGGAGCTCAACCGCTCCGAGCGCAAGGTAGCAGACGTCATCCTCGCCGACCCGGCCCGGGCCACCGGCCTGAGCATCGCCAGTCTGGCCCAGGCGGCGTCGGTCAGTGAACCCACGGTCAATCGCTTCTGCCGTAATTTCCATGCCAAGGGCTATCCCGATTTCAAGATCAAGCTAGCCCAGAGCCTGGCCGGCGGCACGCCCTATGTCAGCCAGTCGGTAGAGCCCGGCGATGCGGCGGCGGATTACACAAGCAAGATCTTCGGCGCCACCATCGCCGCCCTGGACGAGGCCAGCCGCACGCTCGACCCGGCCCGCATCGAGCGGATGGTGGACTACCTGATCCAGGCCAAGCAGATCCACTTCTTCGGCCTGGGAGCTTCCGGCGCCGTGGCCCAGGATGCCCAGCACAAGTTCTTCCGCTTCAACCTGCCGGTCACGTCCTACGTCGACGTGCTGATGCAGCGCATGGTCGCCTCCGCCTGCCATACCGGCGACGTGGTGGTTGTCATCTCCTGGACCGGCCGCACCCGGGAACTGGTCGACATCGCCCAACTGGCGCGCGAGAGCGGTGCCGTGGTACTGGGCATCACCGCCCCGGCATCGCCGCTGGCTGCGGAGTGCACCGAGACGCTCGAGGTCCCGACGCCGGAGGACACCGACGTCTACATGCCGATGACCTCACGCATGATCCAGCTCACCCTGATCGACGTGCTGGCCACCGGTGTCACCCTGCGCCGCGGCGAGGACTTCCTGCCCCACCTGAAGAAGATCAAGGATAGCCTGCGCGACACCCGCTACCCGCCCCGCGGATGAACGCCGCGTGACGCAAATGCATCAAATCCCGGCCTCGCTGTCTGCGGCCTGCCAGGCCGCCACCAGCGCCCGCGCCTGCCGACCTACCTGCTCGGGGGTCTGCCCCGGGCGGTAGAGTGCACTCCCCAGACCGGCACCGTCCACGCCGGCGATACGCCAGGCGGCAAAGTCGTCCGCTCCGATCCCTCCCACGGCATATAGCCGGGTATCGCCCGGCAGAACGGCACGCAGCGCCTTCATTCCCTCGATGCCCACCTGCACGGCGGGAAACAGCTTAAGGCCGCTGGCGCCGGCCTCAATGGCGTCGAAAGCCTCCGACGGCGTCAACACGCCGGGCCAGCTCTGCATGTCGAGACGCCGGGTCTCCTCGATCACGGCCGGACGGCAGTTGGGCGACACCACCAGCCGCCCGCCGGCGGCATGCACCTGCCGTACCTGGCCGGTGTTGAGCACGGTACCGGCGCCCACCAGCGCGCGATCGCCCAAGGCTTCGACCAGACGCCGGATACTTTCCAGCGGCTCGGGCGAGTTGAGCGGCACTTCGAGCACGGTAATGCCTGCAGCGAGTACCGCCTCGCCCACCCCGACCGCGTCGTCGGGGGTGATACCGCGCATAATGCCGATCAAGGGTTGGGTCATGAGTCATCTCCTTGCTGACGTAGGCCGGCCTGCGCCAGCCCCAGCCCGGCCAGCACTGCCGCTTCGCCATCGAGACGGCGGCTGTCGTGCCCCAGCGCCTCCAGGGCCAGCGTATAGCGGGTACACAGTGCCTCGCTGCCGATCAAGGTGACAGCTGCGTCGGACAGGTCGTGGCGCATGCCGGCGAGTTCCAGGCCGATGGCAAGCCCCGAGAGGCGAGCCCCCAGACGAGCATGCCGCGCCGCGCCGCTGGGCAGCGTGTCATCTAGCAGGTCGGCGGCACGCAGGCCGAACAGCTGCTGACCGAAGCGCCCAGGCTCGGCACTGGCCTCGCGCACCGCAGCGACGAACGCTTCGCGACAGCCAGGCGCATCGAGCTCGGCGTCGGCCACCGAATGCTTGAGCACCGACTGGCTCGCCAACAGGCGATAGAGTTCGCCGGTCAAGTGGGTAGCGAAGCGTGTGACCGAGCCCTCCTCCAGCCAGGCCCACTTGGCGTGAGTTCCGGGCAGGCAGACCAGGCCCGTGAAACCGGGTTCCCGTGCTACCAGGCCAGCCAACTGAGTCTCCTCGCCGCGCATCACGTCGAAGGTACGTCCTGCGGGGTCGGCATGCTGGCAGAGCCCGGGTAGCAGGCGAACGTCCAGTCGCGGCTCGTTAACCGCAGGCGCCACGGCGGCCTTCGCCAGCTCGCCCAGGCGCGCCGGCACCGGCAGGTAGGCCGCCTCCTGCCAACCCTGACGGGCACCGGCCATGCCGCAGACCCACACCGGGACACGCCCGGTAGCGGGCAACCAGTCGCCAATCGTCTCGAGCAGCGCAGGTTCATAACCCCCGGCCGTCAGGGCCAGCATGCCCTTGTCGCTGCTGGCCCGTGACAGTACCTCATCGCGCTCGTCCATGGCCCAGGCGCGCAGGTTGCTCGAGCCCCAGTCCACCGCGATCCACGCCAGACGATTGCGCACCTCGTCGCTCATGGTCATCCTCCTCACCATTCGGCGATGGAGCCGTCTTCATGGCTCCATACCGGGTTACGCCAGCGATGCCCCACTTTGGCCCGCTCCTCGACGAACGCCTCGTCGATCTCCACACCGAGCCCCGGCCCCTGAGGAATGGCACAAAAGCCCTCCTCGATGGCCAGCGCCGACTTGTCGACCAGATAGTCGAGCACGTCATTGTCCTGGTTGTAATGAATGCCCATGCTCTGCTCCTGGATGAAGGCGTTATGACTCACCGCATCCAGCTGCAGCGACGCCGCCAGGGTCAACGGGCCGAGCGGACAGTGCGGCGCCAGGGCCACGTCGTGAGCCGAAGCCAGCGTGGCGATCTTGAAACCCTCGCTGATGCCGCCGCAGTGGGAGAGGTCGGGCTGGATGATGTCGACCATGCCGTCGGCGAGCAGGTCGCGGAACTCGAAGCGGGTGTGCAGCCGCTCGCCGGTGGCCAGCGGATAGCCGAGGCCGCCGGCAATGTGCTTGAGCGCAGGCAGATGCTCGGGGGCCACCGGCTCCTCGACGAACATCGGATGAAACGGCTCCAGTTCGCGCAGCAGCGCCTTGGCCATGGGGCGATGAACGCGGCCGTGGAAATCGATGGCGATACCCACCTCAGGACCCACTGCTTCGCGCGCCTCGGCCACCCGCGCCACCGCCTCGTCGACCTTGCGGTGCGAGTCGACGATCTGCATCTCGGCGGTACCGTTCATCTTGAAGGCGGTGAAGCCGCGTTCGACCAAGGCGCGAGCGCCGGCCCCCACGTCGCCGGGACGATCGCCGCCGGTCCAGGCATACATGCGCATGCGCTCGCGCACGGCGCCGCCCAGCAGCTGGTGCACCGGCACGCCCAGGTCGCGCCCCTTGAGGTCCCACAGCGCCTGGTCGATGCCGGCGATGGCGCTCATCAGGATGGGGCCGCCGCGATAGAAGCCGGCACGGTAAAGGGTGTTCCATAGGTGCTCGATGCGGTGCGGATCCTGGCCGACCAGGTAGTCGGCAAGCTCGTGTACCGCCGCCTCCACGGTGGCGGCGCGGCCTTCGATGACCGGCTCGCCCCAACCGTAGCAGCCCTCGTCGGTCTCGATCTTGAGGAACAGCCAGCGCGGCGGCACCTGCCAGGTCTTGAGTCGAGTGATCTTCATTGGGAGCGCTCCTTGGCATGAACAGGGAATTCGGCTAGCGTCGCCTGGGCGGGTCCACCTTGTCCGTCGGCGACAATGCCCAGGTCGATGGCGGTACGCTGCAGCACGTCGGTGGCGGCCGCCTCGGCTGCATCCGCGTCGCGGTGGCGGATGGCCTCGAGCAGCCGACCATGGCGCGCCAGGCTGTCCTCCAGGCCGTCTCGCTGAGGTGGCAGATGGGCCTGGGAGCGCTGGATCAGGGCAACGATCGAGGGTCTCAGCAGATGGCCCATCTGACGCCACACCAAATTGTGGCTGGCACGGTAGATGGCGTCGTGGAAGGCCACGTCGCACTCCGCATGCTGCGCGCTGGCCTCCGGCTTGCCGGCGGTACGCTGCATACTCAGGAAGGCCGCTTCCAGGCTTTCGAGGTCATCCGCTTCGGCAGCGCGGGCAGCCAGGCGGGCAACGGCCGGCTCCGCCGAATAACGAAAGGCAAAGATCTCGCGCAGCAGTTGGGGATCGGGCGCTTCGATATCGGCCATCCAGGCGCTCACCAGCGGATCGAGCAGATGCCATTCGCCAATTTCACGAACCAGGCTGCCGCGCCCTGCAGTGCGCTCGATCAGGCCGAGAGCCACCAGGATCGCCAAGGCATTGCGCACCTGGTTGCGGCTGACCTCGAAATGCTCGCACAGGTCGCGTTCGCGGGGAAACGTTTCGCCAGGATGCCAGTGTCCCGCCAACAGCGCCTGGCCCAGCAGTCTGGCCAGGCCGTCGGCCCCACCCTGGTGACGTGGCAGCGAAGCCAGTGTCATTGCAGCCCTCCGAGCAGACCTTGGAAGAGTAGTGCAGCGACTATAAAACAACGCCGCATAAAATGTCAGACATTTCACCTCGCAGAAAAAAGAGGCGAGCCTGACGACCCGCCTCTGTCGCGCAGCCTCAACCGCCGGCGAAGGCTGCGTAGATGATGACCACAAGCACTACCAGCAAGAGCCCCACGGGCACCGCACCGCGCCAGGGCGTGAGATCGACGGCGCCGCTGTCCTCGTGTACCCAGTCCGTCTCACGCGGACGCAGCTTGCCGATCACAAGCATCAGGGCCACCAGCAGCACGAACACGCCGGCGACGAAGTGGAACTCATGCATGACCAGCGGAAGCCGATCGAACGGCGGCACGAAATAGCCCGCGGCAATCAGCAGGCAGCCACCAACCAGGGCAATCTTGGCCGCCATCGGCGGCACCCGCTTGGTGAGCAGACCGACGATCACTACCGCGAGGATGGGAATGAAATAAATGGCGTTCATCTTCTGCAGGTAGCCGAACAGACTCTCCTGACCGGACAGAAGCGGCGCGATGGTCATGGTGACAATGGCCATGATCCAGCCGAACACCTTGCCCGACCTGACCACCTGCTCTTCGCTCGCCTCCTTTTTTAGCACGCCTTTATAGAGGCCCAGGCTGAAGATGGTGGTGGTGCTGTTGAGCGCCGAGTTGAACGACGACAGGATGGCACCCACCATCACAGCGGCGAAGAAGCCGGTGAGATAGGGCGGCAGCACGTTGAACACCAGGTGGCCGTAGGCCTCGTCGGCCTGTACGCCCTGGTCGGCATAGAGGTGGTAGGCAATGATGCCGGGTAGTACCAGGTAAAGCGGGCCGAGCAGCTTGAAGAAGCCGGTCAGCAGGACGCCTTTCTGGCCCTCGGCGAGGTTCTTGGCGGCAAAGGTACGCTGGATGATCTGCTGGTTGGTGGTCCAGTAGAAGAGGTTGATCAGGAACACGCCGGTAAAAAGAGTGGAGAAGGGTACCTGCTGGCCGGAACCACCGATCGAGTTGAGCTTTTGCGGATCGCTCTCCTTGAGGATATTCCAGCCCTCGAGCAGGCCGCCGTCGCCGCTGACCGCCTGCAGGCCGAAGTAGACGATGACGAAGCCGCCGACCAATAGCCCGACGCCGTTCAGCGAGTCCGACACGGCCACGGTGCGCAGCCCGCCGAACAGGGCATAAATGGAGCCGATGATTCCCACCACCCAGACCGTCAGCCACAGCAGCAGCGTCTGCGACTCGATCCCGGTCAGGCCGGAGAGATCGAGCATGCCCTGCAGCCCCATGGCGCCGCAGTAGAGAATGATCGGCAGCAGGATCACCGCATAGGCGATGAGAAAGATCACGTTACAGATCAACTGGGTGCCGGCGTCGAAGCGGATCAGCAGCATCTGCGGCAGGGTCGCGATACCGCTGCGCAAGAAGCGCGGCAGGAAGAACAGCGCCAGAGCGACCAGGGCGATGACCGCCACCACCTCCCAGGCCATCACGCTCAGGCCATCGCTGAAGGCCGCCCCGTTGAGCCCTACCATCTGCTCGGTGGAGAGGTTGGTCATCAGCAGCGAGCCGGCGATCAGAGGAAAGGTCAACGAACGGCCGGCGAGGAAATAGCCGCTGGTGCTCTCATGATCGTCGCGCCGGGTCAGGCGCCAGGTGATGAAGGCCACCAGGCCGGTAAAGAACAGGAACGACAACAGGGTCAAGGCATGCATGCAGGTACACTCCCTTGCGGACAGCGAGCAATCCGATGGTCAGTAAAATGTCTGACATTGATGAATTAACCACATTTTAGGCAAACGCAGCGCTTGATACATGCGCCTTTAGTCGAAAAAACGACCATTATTTTTGAAATATTACTAAAAATATCTTTCAGGCTGTCTTATTACCGCAGGGGCGACACAGCGCTCGACTTGCCAGCACCGCGTCGGCCTACAACAATAGCGCCTCTACTTCTTACGCCTGCAAGGAGCCCACATGCGCCGGATCGCCCTCTCCGCCCTCCCCTTAGCCGGCTTACTCTCGCTGTTCGCTCAGGGGGCGGCCGCCGAGACCTTCCGCTTCACTGCCATTCCCGACGAGGACCAGGCGCGCCTGGTGGAGCGCTTCTCCAAGGTGGCCGATTATCTGGATGAGCGCCTCGGCGTCGAGGTGGAGTACGTACCGGTGAAGTCCTACAGCGCTGCGGTCACCGCCTTTCGCAATGACCAGGTGCAGCTGGCCTGGTTCGGCGGGCTCTCTGGCGTTCAGGCGCGCCGACTGGTGCCGGGTTCCCAGGCACTGGCCCAGGGCAGCGAGGACAACGCCTTCGTCAGCTACTTCATCGCCCATGAGTCGACCGGACTTGAGCGCACCGACGAGTTACCCGACGACATCGAAGGCATGAGCCTGACCTTCGGCTCGCGCACCTCCACCTCCGGCCGGCTGATGCCGGAACACTTCCTGCGCCAGCGCTTCGACGACGCCAACCCCGAGGACTTCTTCTCGCGGGTGGGCTACTCCGGCGATCACTCGCGCACCATCGCCCTGGTGGAAGCTGGCACCTACGACATCGGGGCGGTCAACTACACGGTGTGGGAAGCTGCCGTGGAGGATGGCCGTGTGGATACCGACAAGGTGGACGTGATCTGGGCCACACCGCCCTACCCCGATTACAACTGGACCCTGCGTGGCGACGCCGATGAGCGCTTCGGCGAAGGTTTCAGCGACAAGGTACAGGCGGCGTTCCTGGAGATGGACGACCCGGAACTGCTCGACACCTTCCCCCGAGAGGCGTTCATCCCTGCCGGCAACGACCTCTACGCCCCCGTCGAGGAGGTGGCCGAAGCGCTCGGCCTGCTGCGCTGATGGAGGGAGAGCAACGTCGGCTCCTGGTTCGCTTCGATGGCGAAGACTTGGGGCATGGCGAACACATCGTCCTGCCACGCTTGTCTCTCGCCCTCTACGCAGGCGAGCGGGTTGCCCTGCTCGGCCAGAGCGGTGCCGGCAAGTCGACGCTGCTCGGCGAGCTGCGTACCCGGCTCGGTCGCCAGGTCGCCTGGTGCCCGCAGCACCACGGCCTGGTACCGCAGCTTGCCGTTTATCACAACGTCTTCATGGGCCGGCTGCAGGAGCACTCGGCGCTGGCCAACCTGTGGAACCTGGTGCGCCCCTTGCGCCGCTCTTGGTATGAAGTGGCCGCCCTGTGCGACGAGCTGGTGCTGACCGGCCTACTGCGCCGACCGGTGGGCGAACTCTCCGGCGGCCAGCGTCAGCGGGTTGCCATTGCCCGCGCGCTCTACCAGGCGCGCCCGCTGTTCCTCGGCGACGAGCCGGTCGCCAGCGTCGACCCCCACCAGGCCCTGCGTCTGCTGGAGCTGATCGAAAGTCGTCATGCCACTTCAGTGATTGCGCTCCATCAGCGTGAGCTGGCACTGACCCACTTCGACCGGGTATGGGGCTTGCGTGACGGCTGCCTGGTGATCGATGCACCCGCCGACGAGCTCACGCTGGCCGAGCTGGACGCGCTCTACCCCGATGCCGACCAGCCTGACCACCGCCCGCCGCCAGACGATGATGCCGCGGCCCTGCCGGACGTCGACGCGCTGCCCTGTGCCCGGGGGCGCCCGTGAGGGACGGCCTGACGCAGCGCCGCGGCTCGTCGCTGACGGAGTGGTGGAGAGGAACCTCGCCCGGCTTGCGCCTCGCCCGCCATACCCTGGGCCTGGTGGCCCTGGCCGTGCTGCTGCTGCCCTTTGCCGACCTTGCCATCCACACCCGCGACCCTTGGGGTGAACTCGGACGCATGGTTGCCGGCCTGGCCTGGCCCGCCTGGGGGGCGCTGGAGTCGCCCTTGTCGGCGCTGGGGCTCACCGTGGCGGTAGCGCTGTGGGGCACTCTGGCCGGCGTGATACTGGGTTTTCCCTTGGCGCTGCTGTTCGCTCGCTCGCGCCTGGTGCGCGCCGGCTGCGCCTTCGTGCGCGCCATTCACGAGCTGTTCTGGGCACTGCTGTTCCTGCAGGTCTTCGGATTCTCGGCGCTCACTGCCCTCGCGGCGCTGGCGATTCCCTACGCCGGCATCTTCGCCAAGGTCTACGCCGAGATTCTCGAGCAGACCCCACGCGCACCGCGCGATGCCCTGCCACCCGGCAGCGGGCGGCTGGCGCGCTTCGTCTACGCCGAGCTGCCGCTGGCCTGGACCCAGCTTGCCGCCTACACCCGCTACCGCTTCGAGTGCGGCCTGCGCGCCAGCGTGCTGCTCGGCTTCATCGGCCTGCCGACCTTGGGCTTTCATCTCGAAACCACCTTTCGCGAGGGCCGTTACCACGAGGCCGGCGCCCTGCTGTGGCTGTTCTACCTGCTGATCGCCAGCCTGCCCTGGTGGGGCCACAAACGCTTGATTCCGCTTCTGCTGGTGGGCGGCGCCTGGCTGCTCGGCCCTTGGCCGAGCGTCGACGGCGCGCTGCTGTGGCGCTTCGTGTCGGAGGATATCTGGCCGGCGGCGCTGCTTGCCGGCGACTGGGCGGGGCTCGCCGAGTGGCTGACTCGGATCCCCGCACTGGGTGCGGCCATCGGCAATACACTGCTGCTGGGGCTTCTCGGTACGGTGGGGGCGCTGGCGGTGGCGCTGGCGCTATGGCCGCTGGCCAGCCGCCACTTCGGCAACCGGGGCACACGCCTGGCCGGGCATGGCGTGCTGATCTTCCTGCGCTCGACGCCGGAGCTGATGCTGGCGTTCGTCTTTCTGCTGTTGCTGGGTCCGTCGTTGCTGCCCGCGTGGCTGGCCCTGGCACTGCACAACGGTGCCTTGATCGCCTTCCTGGTGGCACGCCATGCCGACGCCATAACGCCCGGCATGCCGGGGTTGCCCGCTAGCGGAAGGCTGGCCTACGAGCTATTGCCGCGCGTGTATCCCGGTCTGCTGGCGTTGCTCTACTACCGCGCCGAGGTGATCCTGCGCGAAACGGCGATACTCGGCATGCTGGGCGTCGCCACCCTGGGCTTCTACATCGAGGAGGGCTTCGACTACCTGATGTTCGATGTGGCCTTCTTCTTGCTGCTGGTCACCGCCGCACTGAACATCGCCGTGGACGCCCTCTCGCGACGGCTGAGGCCGCGAGAGGTTCCGCTCGACGATCCCTGCGTTCGTTAGGCAACCATGAGTGTTCTGGCGGCAACCCGCCTATCTTCGCTCGCCAAGAACCTCGACGGCTTCCTCAGTAGGGGTAATCGCCACCGGCCACGACGGCAGCCGTCACGGTAATCTCGACCTTGAGTTCGTCGGCGGGCATCGGTGCACAGACGCAGGTACGCGCCGGGGCGTGGCCGGTGGGTACCCAGGCGTCCCACACCGCGTTCATGGCAGCGAAGTCGTGGCCATCCTTGAGGTAGATGGTCGCGGTGAGCAGATGCTCGCGGTCGGAACCCACCTCGGCGAGCAGCGCATCCACCCGCGCCAGCATGCTCTCGGTCTGCTCGGTGATGTCGCCGTGGCGCGCCTCGGGGCTGGCCACCTGGCCGCACAGGTAGGCGATTCCGTTGTGAATTACGGCGCGGCTCATGCGCGCCTTGGTGTCGTGACGAACGATGGTCATTTCTTCTCTCCTTGAGCTGCTATCATGCCGGCTTTCGATCCAGCCAATCATATTGCCATCGCTCAGGGAGGGCGTCATGGGCTATCGCACGCTGCTGAGGGATCACCGAGGGCTGTTGAGCATCTGTTTTTGGGCCATGTTCACCTCGAGCCTGGGTCAGAGTTTCTTCATCGGCCTGTTCCAGGCGCCCATCAGCGAGCGCCTCGGGCTCACTCCCGGCCAGTTCGGCAGCGCCTATGCGCTGGTCACGCTGATCTCCGGCTTCGCCGTGCTGCGTCTGGGGCCCAGCATCGACTGGATAGCACCGCGCCGTTTCGCCCTGCTGGTCCTGGCGACACTCGTGGCCGGCGTCATACTGCTGACGCTCTCGCCCTGGTGGTGGCTGGGGCTGCTCGGCCTGGGACTGGTGCGCTTCTGTGGCCAGGGCATGATGACCCACCTGGGCAATACCCTGGCGGGTCGCGAGTTCGTCGCCATGCGCGGGCGGGCCCTAGGCCTCGTCAGCATGGGCATCATGCTCGGCGAGACGCTGCTGCCGCCCGTGATCGCAGCCCTGCTGGTGTGGCTCGGCTGGCGCGAGCTGTGGTGGCTGTTCGGCCTGGTGCTGGCCGCCTGTTGGCTGCCGCTGCTGCTGCGCGGCCCCTGGCCGTCGGCGCCGGGACAGCGGCCGGCTCGCGGCCAGCGACCCAGCGGCCCGCGCCCCTTTCTCGACCCGCGCTTCTGGCGCCTGTTGCCGCTGCTGATGACGCTACCGATCACCATGACCGGGCTGTTCATCTACCAGGCGGCGATGACTCGCGACCTAGGCAGCACACTGACCGTTTACGCCCTGGCCCTGACAGGCATGGGCCTGGCCAAGCTGCCCGGCGCGCTGCTCGGCGGACGCTGGGTCGATCGCCTGGGGCCGGTTCGCCTGGCACGCCTCTACCTGCTGCCCTACGCGCTGGCCCTGCTGGTCGCCATCGCCTTCGGCGGCCATCTCGGTGTATGGGCCCTGATGGTGGGGGGCGGGCTCGCCATGGGCTCGCAAGAGTCGATCGCCACCAGTCTGCTGGTACGCATCTGGGGCGCCGAGCATCTCGGCACGGTGCGCGCCACCTTGAGCGCCAGCATGGTCTTCGCCACCGGGCTGGCCCCGGCGCTACTGGGCATCGCGCTCGATCTCGGTGCACACTTCACGCTGATACTCGCCGGCATGCTGGCGTTTCTCGCCTTCGGCTGGTGGCTGGCCCAGGATCTACTGCGTCATCAGGCGAGCGAGCATACCGACTGACCGCCACGACACAAGGCTATGTCTGAAAACTGTCTGCGCTTGGTCATACGGCGTTAAAAAACAGCTCAAAGTCCTCATTTACACCCAGCAAACTCCGTCTTTTGACTCGCGACATCCCTGTCGCTCGCTCTTCGAGCAGCGGAGCTGCCCAAATCGGCTTCCCTGCCGATTTGTCGCTGATTTTCGTCTTGTCTGACCTGCTCTCGCCGACTTTCAGACATAGCCTAACGGTTGCTAGCAGTCAGGACCGTTAGCAGGGAGATACCTCTCGCGCGGTATGGCATGCCCAACGTAGCGTATGGCAAGATACGACGAATCGTTATATCTGAAAATATATGACGATACCTTGCCTGCACCGAACGAGTCCCAAGGCACAAGAGTGGAGAACGCAAGTGTCCCATCCTTTCAGACGCCTGCTGGCGGGCATGGCCGCCTTCGCCCTGAGCCTGGCATTGACCGCGGCCCAGGCCAGCGAGGCGCCGATGCGCATTGCCGCGGCCTCTGACCTGCGCTTCGCCCTGGAGGAGATCCTGGAGATTTTCGCCGTCGACCATCCCGAGCATCCGGTGGAGGTCGTCTATGGCTCATCGGGGCGTTTTCGCAGCCAGATCGAGAACGGCGCCCCCTTCGACCTCTACTTCTCGGCGGATATCGCCTACCCTCGAGCGCTGGAAGAGGCCGGCCAAGCAGCCAGCGAGGTGATCCCCTACGCCGAAGGGCGGATCGTGCTCTGGAGCGATGGCATGGATGCCTCCGAGCTGACCCTGGAATCCCTCAGCGATGAACGCTTCCGACGCATCGCCATCGCCAACCCTCGCCACGCCCCCTATGGCGCCCGGGCCCGGGAGGCACTGATTGCCAGCGGTCTCTGGGAGGCGCTGGAGCCTCGGTTGGTCTTCGGCGAAAACATTGCCCACACCATGCAACTGGTACAGAGCGGGGCCGCCGAGGTAGGCATCATCGCCCTGGCGCTGGCCCGCAACCCGGCTGTGCTTGAACGAGGGGGCTATCACTTGATCGACGATGCGCTACACGTGCCGCTCGAGCAGGGCTTCATCATTACCCGGCACGGTGGCGACCATCCCACCGCGAAGCTGTTCGCCGAAGCCATGCAGAGTCCGGAGGCACGAGACATCATGCGCGCCTACGGCTTCGTATTGCCGGGCGAGTAGGACGCCATGACCTACTTCGGCATCAGCGAGGCGGACTGGGCCGCCCTGCAGCTGACCCTCAGGCTGGCCCTGATCAGTACCGCCCTGCTGCTGGTGCTCTGCCTGCCGCTGGCCTGGTGGCTGGCCCATACCCAGCGGCGCATCAAGGTAGTGGTGGAAGCCCTGGTAGCCCTGCCGCTGGTGCTACCGCCCACGGTGATCGGGTTTTATCTGCTGATTCTGCTCGGGCCACGCGGCGCGGTGGGCGGCACGCTGGAGCGGCTGGGGGCGAGCCACCTGGCCTTCACCTTCACCGGGCTGGTGATCGGCTCGATGATCTATTCGCTGCCCTTCGTCGTGCAGCCGCTACAGAACGCCTTCCAGGCCATGGGCCGTCGCCCCCTGGAAGTGGCCGCCACTCTGCGGGCCGGGCCTCTCGACCGGCTGGTTTCGGTGGTGCTGCCCCTGTCACGCCAGGGGCTGCTTACCGCGGCCGTGCTCTCTTTCGCCCACACCCTGGGCGAATTCGGCGTGCTGCTGATGATCGGTGGCGGCATACCGGGCCAGACCCAGGTGGCTTCCATCGCCATCTACAGCCATGTGGAGGCCTTCGACCATGCATCGGCACATCGCCTGTCGCTGTTTCTGCTGTTGACGGCCTTCGCCCTGCTGGTCTGCGTCTACGCACTCAACAAGCGCTTCAGGGTAGCGGGGATCATGCCATGAGCGTATCGGGCGCCCTGCGGTTGCGTCGCGGCGACTTCGTACTGGATGCCGAACTGGAACTGCCCGAGCGTGGCGTCATCGCCCTGTTCGGCCGCTCCGGTTCGGGCAAGACCACGCTGCTACGCTGCCTGGCCGGCCTGGAGCGTAGCGACGGCTGGCTGTCGGTCAATGGCTGTCGCTGGCAGGAGCGGGATTACTTCCTGCCGGTGCATCGACGCCCGTTGGGCTATGTCTTCCAGGAGTCGAGCCTATTCCCCCATCTGCGGGTACGCGACAACCTGCGCTACGGCTACCGGCGGGTCGAAGCCAGTCGCCGCCGCGTCGACTTCGACGAGACGGTACAACTGCTCGGCGTCGAGGCGCTGTTAGAACGCTACCCGCAGGCACTCTCAGGCGGACAGCGCCAGCGCGTGGCCATCGCCAGAGCCTTGCTCGCCAGCCCTCGCCTGCTGTTGATGGATGAGCCCATGGCGTCGCTCGACGCGGCGAGCAAGGCGGAAATCCTGCCCTACCTGGAGCGGCTGCACGCGTATCTGGAGGTGCCGATGGTCTACGTCAGCCACGCCCTCGAGGAGGTGGCCCGCCTGGCGGATCACATGGTGCTGCTGGAGGCGGGAAGCGTGCTGGCCGCCGGCCCCTTGCACGAGCTGCTGGTCCGCAGCGACCTGCCGCTGTCTCATGCCGATAATGCCGCCGCAGTACTGGTGGCAAGGGTCGTGAGACACGATGCCGAACAGCAGTTCGTCGAGCTGGAGTGCGGCGCCGGACGGCTGTGGGTTTCACGAGGCCCGGCGGCGGTGGGCGAAAAGCTGCGCGTCAGTGTCCAGGCCCGGGACGTGGTGATCAGCCTGGCGCCGCCGCCTGATTCCAGCACCCTCAACTGCCTTCCGGCGCGGGTTGTCGAGACCAGCGACGACCCCCACCCCGGCCACCTGCTGGTGCGCTTGGCGGTCGACGACCAGATGCTGCTTGCGCGCATTCCCCGCGAGGCCTCAAAGCGCCTGGCATTGACCCCAGGCAAGCACGTCTATGCCCAGTTGCGTGGGAAGGCCCTGTCCTGATGCTCTCTCAAGCCTAGTGTTCTCGGTCGGGAGTGGGGGGTGACTCGGCAAACAGCGAGGCGAAGGTATCCATCTCCTCGGCCACCGCCTCACTGGCGATACGCTGCATCCTGCGGTAGCGCTCGAGCACCTCCTCGCCGAGAGCGGTGATCTGTGCGCCTCCGCCCCCCTTGCCGCCGGTCGCGGTAGTCACGAGTGGCTCCCGGAAGCACTGGTTCATGGTGTCAACCAGCAGCCAGGCACGCCGATAGCTCATGCCTAGTTGGCGGGCCGCCGCGGAGATCGAGCCGGTTTCGGCAATGGTCTCGAGCAGCTGCGCCTTGCCCGGGCCTATGGCGATGGCATGCCCCAGTTGAATACGCAGGCGAGGAGTCGACTGATACGGGGCTGCCACGATGGCCTCCTTTGGACAACATCCGCTGGATGCTACCACTCCTCGCCGGCGCCTGACATTCAGCGCTGGCGAAAGAGCATCTCAACGCAGCAGCAGCACCGGCACGCTGGCCCGCCGCAGCATGGCCGTGGTCGTGCTGCCCACCAGCAGGTGGCGAATGCGCGAGTGACCGTAGGCCCCCATCACCAGCAGGTCGATGTCGTTCTCCTCCTTGTAGGTGCGCAGAGTCTCCTCCACCTCGCCGGCACGGATCGCGCCTTCGGCCTCATGGCCGGCATCGCGCAATACGGCCAGTGCCCAGTCGAGCTGCGAGCGGTTGTCGCCGGTCTCGGCACCGACGATCACCACGTGCACCGGAATGCCGTTGAACAACGGACTTCTCGCCAGCATCTCGACACCCTTGCGGGTAGTCTTGCTGCCGTCGAAGGCGAGCATCACCCGCTCAGGCCGCTTGAAGGTCTCCGGCACCATCAGGATCGGCCGGTGCAGGGTACGCACCACCCTTTCCAGATTGGAGCCCAGGTGTTCGCTGGCCTGGTGAGCGGTCTCGCCGCGCTTGCCAACCAACAGCAGGCGGATCTCGTCTTGCAGCTCTTCCAGGGTTTCGACCAGGGTACCGTTGCGCTGGCGCATGGCGGGTTCCGCCACGCCATCCTCGATGGCTCGCTCCTTGGCCGCCTGAAGCATCAGCCGGCCCTGCTCCTGGGCCACCTTGGCGCGCTGCTCGTCGAGCTGCGAGAGCTCCCCCAGCAGGTGCTCGCGGGAGCCCAGCCCGATGTTGCCGGAGAGATCCGGCTCGGCGGTCTGGGGGTGATTGTCCACCACGTGCAGGAAGGTCAGCGGTGCATCCAGCGCCAGGCTGGCCCAGGCGGCGTAGTCGCACACCCCGGTAGAGAACTGCGAGCCGTCGATGGCGGCCATCACCTGTTCGGTCATCGTTTCGTTTCCTGGCTGGCGTATGTCGTTATATGCCCTTCCGTTTCTACCTCATCGTCCAGGGGCTTGGCCAGGCGCCAGGTCAACGCGAAGCGCCTAATCTGCGCAATCGATGCATTTCAGCACGGTCGGATCCCATTCCAGGCGCTTCACGGCAATCCACTCACCGTATGCCAGGCATTCACCGAACTCCTCGCGCTCCAGTCGCATCGCTCCGGGGTACGTCGTAGTCGTGGGGTTCGTCGGTATAGACGCAGACGTTGGCATGCTGCACGTCTCCCTCGGGCGACTCGACATGAGTGGCGAAGAACTCCTTGATCTCACGCCGGTTGCAGTGAGCCTCGAAGGCCTCACGATTGGCCCAGATTTCATGAAAGACGATCGGATAGCTGGCCCCCTGAGCATTCGGATGATCGATATGCCGGGTTACTGTGTATTGCAGGCAGCCATCCTCGCGGTGAGCATTGGGTTCCAGGGCTTGAAGCGCCTTGAACAGGGCATCTTCCCTGCCAGGCTTGGGCTTGAAGTTGGCGATGCAGTAGATCTTGCTGGACATGGATTGGCTCCTGCCTGTTCGGTATTGGCTCTGTCTCCTGACTCGGCGGCGCGAGCTTTCGAGCAGGTTATAAAAAAGCCGGCGCACTTCCCGCAGGAAGGGCCGGCTGGGGTAAGCGTCAGCGCAGCAATAGCACCGGCACGTTGGTCCGTCGCAGCATGGCGGTAGTGGTGCTGCCCACCAGCAGGTGGCGAATGCGCGAGTGGCCATAGGCCCCCATCACCAGCAGGTCGATGTCGTTCTCCTCCTGATAGACACGCAGAGTCTCCTCCACCTCGCCGGCACGGATCGCCCCCTCGGCCTCATGGCCGGCCTCATGCAGCGCGGCCAGCGCCCAGTCGAGCTGTGAGCGGTTGTCGCCGGTCCCGGCACCGACAATCACCACATGCACCGGAATGCCGTTGAACAGCGGGCTCTTTGCCAGCATCTCGACACCCTTGCGGGTAGTCTTGCTGCCGTCGAAGGCGAGCATCACCCGCTCAGGCCGCTTGAAGGTCTCCGGCACCATCAGGATCGGCCGGTGCAGGGTACGCACCACCCTTTCCAGATTGGAGCCCAGGTGCTCGCTGGCCTGGTGAGCGGTCTCGCCGCGCTTGCCCAGCACCAGCAGACGAATCTCGCCCTGCAGCTCGTCGAGTGTCTCCACCAGCGTACCGTTGCGCTGGCGCGTGCCAGGAGCATTCACGCCAACGGCGACGGCACGCTCGCAGGCCGCCGTGAGCATCAGCCGGCCCTGCTCCTGGGCCACCTTGGCACGCTGCTCGTCGAGCTGCGCGAGCTCCTCCAGCAGGTGCTCGCGGGAGCCCAGCCCGATGTTGCCGGAGAGATCCGGCTCGGCGGTCTGGGGGTGATTGTCCACCACGTGCAGGAAGGTCAGCGGCGCCGCCAGCGCCAGGCTGGCCCAGGCGGCGTAGTCACACACCCCGGTAGAGAACTGTGAGCCGTCGATGGCGGCCATTACCTGTTCTGTCATGTCTCGTTCGCTCCCGTATCCGTTCAGTGGCCGCCCATCAGCTTCTCGACGGCGGCGGGGTCGTCGTGAATGGCATAGCGGTCGACGATGGTCGCGCTGGCTTCGTTGAGTCCGATAAGCTCCACCTCGGTGCCCTCACGGCGGAACTTGATCACTACCCGATCCAGCGTCTGTACGGCGGTAATATCCCAGAAATGCGCACGCGACAGGTCGATGGTGACCTTCCCCACGGTCTCCTTGAAATCGAAGGCACTGCCGAAGCGCTCGGAAGAGGCGAAGAACACCTGCCCCACCACCCGATAGATACGGCAGCTGCCGTCGTCGGCCTCTTCGGAGCCGATGTAGAGAATGTTGCCGACCTTGTTGGCGAAGAACATCGCCGCCAGCAGTACACCCACGAATACGCCGATCGCCAGGTTGTGCGTGCCTACGGTCACCGCCACGGTGGCTAGCATCACGATGTTGGTACTGAAGGGGTGTTTCTTGAGGTCGCGAATGGACGCCCAACTGAAGGTACCGATGGAGACCATGATCATTACCGCAACCAGCGCGGCCATGGGGATCTGAGACACCCAGTCGGCAAGGAACACCACCATGATCAGCAGCACCACACCGGCGACGAACGTGGAGAGCCGCCCACGGCCACCCGACTTCACGTTGATCACCGACTGTCCGATCATCGCGCAGCCGGCCATGCCGCCCAGCAGGCCGGCGCCTATGTTGGCGATGCCCTGGCCCTTGCACTCGCGGTTCTTGTCGCTCGGGGTGTCGGTCAGGTCGTCGACGATAGTGGCCGTCATCATCGATTCCAGCAGGCCCACCACGGCGAGCATTACCGAGTAGGGCAAGATGATCCACAGCGTATCGAGGGACAGTGGCACGTCGGGCCACAGGAAGACCGGTAGGGTATCAGGAAGCTCGCCCATATCGCCCACGCTGCGAATGTCCATGCCGCTGATCATGTAAACGGCGGTCAGCACCACGATGCACACCAGCGGCGAGGGAATCGAGCGGCCGATCGCCGGTATGTAGGGGAAGAGATAGATGATGCCGAGCCCGGCAGCCGTCATGGCATAGACGTGCCAGGTCACGCCGGTAAGTTCGGGTAGCTGGGCCATGAAGATGAGGATCGCCAAGGCGTTGACGAAGCCGGTGACCACCGAGCGCGAGACGAAGCGCATCAGATCCGCCAGCTTGAGGTAGCCGGCCACGATCTGCAGCACCCCGGTGAGCAGAGTGGCCGCAAGCAGGTACTCGAGGCCGTGTTCCCGCACCAGCGTAACCATCAGCAGCGCCATCGCGCCGGTCGCGGCCGAAATCATACCGGGGCGTCCGCCGGTGAAGGCGATGATCACCGCGATACAGAAGGAAGCGTAGAGGCCGACCTTGGGGTCGACCCCGGCGATGATGGAGAAGGCAATGGCCTCGGGAATCAAGGCCAGCGCGACCACGATGCCGGCGAGGGAGTCGCCCTTGATATTGGAGAACCAGTCTTGCTTGATGGATCGGAACATTCTTCGGTCCAGTGGTGAGGGTTGTTATGCCAGATGGCGCCAAGGGGTCATTCAAGCGCTCTCCCGGCCACGCGACGAGGACGGCGCAGTAGTGAGAGCGGCGCATTCGAAATTTCGGATTCAGTCAGGCAGCCCGGAACATCAGCATGATGCCGAGCGGTGACGTGCCGATAACGGCAGCGTCCGAGGAAGGGAGCGCTAGGGCGGCGTAGCCAGCCCGGTAAGAGGAGTCAGCACGTTGCGTCGATCCATGGCCAGAACGCGGGCAGCATAGACTTTCGTCTAGCGCTAGAACCCGATAGGAGGCCGAATACTAACAGAGTTCGCGTTTTGCTGCACCCCGGCGGCGCAGGCGCCGCTCCAGTCGACGCTCGTAAAGCCCCTTGGCCAGCAGTGTGCCGAGCACCAGGGCACCGCCAGCCAGCGCCACCGGCGCCGGACGCTCGTCAAGAACCCACCAGACCCACAGCGTGCCCACCACCACCTCGAGCAACATCAGCAATCCTACCTCGGCGGCCGGCAGGTATAGCGGCCCGCGCTGGATCAGGGTGAAACCCAGCGGCAGCAGCACCAGGCACAGCAGTACCAGCAACAGCAGGCTATCGGCCGGCGGCAGCGCAATGCCGCCGCCAGCCAGGCCGAACAGCGCCGCAGTGGCCGCGACGATCAGCCCCGAAAGCGTGAGCATGGGGCTCATATCGACCCCAGGCCGGGTACGGCAGAGAGTGAAGTTGGCCGCCAGCGCCGTCGCCGCCAGCAGCGCGAAGCCGTTGCCGATCCACGAGCCCGCCCCGGCATCGTCGAGCACGATCAGCGAGGTACCGAGCAGGCACAGCCAGATGGCGAGCCAGGTGCGCTGCGGCAGCCGTTCACCGAGGAACAGCCGCGAGAGCAACGCGGCTATCAGCGGCGCCCCGGCCAGGATCATCAGCACGTTACCGCCCTTGGTGTACTGGTTGCCGAGCACGAAGCCGAAGGTGGAGAAGCTGAACAGCAGCGCCACGCTGATGCCGGTCCAACCACAGCGGCGGTAGGCAGCGAAGGTACCGGCCCCATGACGAGCCAGCATGATGATGACGAAACCCAGCGCGGTGAGCAGCCCGCGCCAGACCAGGATCTCGCTGTCGGGCAGACCGATCAGCTTGATCAGCAGGGCATCGGGAGAAATGATCAGCGCACCGCCGCCGGTCAACAGTAGCCCCTGCTGACGGTGCGAAAGGGAGTGGAACAAGGCGACCTCTGAGTCCGTGGGGTCGCCTCAGGATGCCATGCTCGAACAGTTGTGGCACGTCGAACTTAGCCCTCGCCCAGATCCTCCGGCCTGCTCGTGCCCGCGTTTCTGGCCTGGGCGGCCGGCGAGGCCTTCATGTGCCGGAACGCCTCCATGATGTCCATCGGCAGCGGAAAGACGATGGTCGAAGCGTTCTTGTTGCTCATGTCGCTCATGGTCTGCAGATAGCGCAGCTGGAGCGCGGCGGAGTTCTCGGCCATCACGTTAGCCGCTTCGACCAGCTTCTTCGACGCCTGCAGTTCGCCTTCGGCGTGGATCACCTTGGCCCGCCGCTCGCGCTCGGCCTCGGCCTGGCGGGCGATGGCGCGGATCATGCTCTCGTCCAGGTCGACGTGCTTGATCTCGACGTTGGCCACCTTGATGCCCCACTCCTCGGTCTGGGTATCGATGATCTCCTGGATGTCGTCGTTGAGCTTGTCGCGCTCGGAGAGCATCTCGTCGAGATCGTGCTTGCCCAGCACCGAGCGCAGCGTGGTCTGGGCCAACTGGCTGGTGGCGATGGTGAAGTTCTCGACCTGGATGATGGCCTTCTCGGGGTCGACCACGCGAAAGTAGAGTACGGCGTTGACCTTGACCGTGACGTTGTCCTGGGAAATCACGTCCTGCTCCGGCACGTCCATCGTCACCACCCGCAGGTCGACGACCTCCATCTTCTGGATGCCAGGAACCACGATGAGCAGCCCGGGCCCCTTCACCGCCTGGAAGCGACCGAGAAAGAAGATCACGCCGCGCTTGTACTCCGGCAGGATGCGGATCGACGCGGCGATCAGCATGAACAGCAGGACGACCGGCACGAGATAGGAAATCATCATGGGCACTCTCCTCGATATGTCGGGCTACGATGTGTCATCGGCTGGTTGGCATTTGTCACGAATCCGTCACGTTTACTGCGCTTCCTTCAGCAGGTTCGACCTCGAGCGTCAGCCCCTCGACCGCCACCACCCGGACCTCCTGGCCGCGCTTCAAGGCGGCGCTACTGCGCGCGTTCCAGCGCTCGCCACGCAGACGCACGTGGCCTTCGTGCTGAAAGTCCTCCAGTGCTATCGCCTGGCTACCGACGAGCTGTTCCTGGCCGGTCCGGGCCGGCCGTCGGCGCAGGCCGACGAAGCGCACCACGACCCAAAGCATGATCCCCGCCGCCAGCAGGGCGATGCCGCCGATCAAAGGCAGCGACACGGCCAGTTGGTCGGAATCCATCAGCATCACCGAGCCGATCACGAAGGCGACGATGCCCCCCATGCCGAGAATGCCGAAACTCGGCATCAGCGCCTCGCCGACGATCAGCCCGAGGCCGACCAGGATAAGCGCCAGGCCGGCGTAGTTGATCGGCAATAGCTGGAAGGCGAAAAGCGCCAGCAGCAGCGAGATGATACCGATGGTGCCCGGTACCAGGGCGCCGGGGTTGGCGAGTTCGAAGATCAGTCCGTAGAAACCGATGATCATCAGGAAGTAGGCGACGTTGGGGTTGGTGATCACCTGCAGCAACTCGGTGCGCCAGTCGGGATCGAAGCGCTCGATGGCAAGCTCGGCCGTGTCCAGGGTCCGCTCTCCGTTTTCCATCACCACAACGCGGCCGTCGATCTGCGCGAGCAGATCCTCGATATCGCTTGCCACGACATCGATCACATTCTGTTCGAGCGCCTCGCGTGAGGTCAGGTTGACCGCCTCGCGCACCGCCTCCTCGGCCCAATCGGCATTGCGACCGTGGCGCTCGGCCAGGCTACGGATGTAGTAGACGGCATCCTCGAGCACCTTGCGCTCCATGGTGGTCTCGCCGCGACGGCGTGTATCGGCCGGCTCATCCTCGGCATCCGCCGCCTCCTCGGGGTCATTACTCGCCTCATCACCGCTGGCCTCGTCATCGCCGGGCGCTTCTTCCTCGGGAGGGTCCATGCCGGGCAGTCCGCCGCCACCCAACTGCACGGGAGTGGCAGAGCCCAAATGGGTCGCTGGCGCCATGGCCGCCACGTGGCTGCCGTAGAGCAGGTAGGTGCCGGCGCTGGCGGCGCGCGCCCCGCTGGGGGAGACGTAGATGGCAACGGGTACCTCGGATGTCAGCATGGCGCGGATCATGCCGCGCATGGCGGCGTCGAGCCCACCCGGGGTATCCATCTGCACGATCACGATTTCGGCATCGCGTTCGGCGGCAAGCCGCAGGCCGCGCTCGAAGTAGTCGCCGGTGGCAGGCCCGATGGCCCCCTCCACCGTGACGACCAGGGCGATGCGCTCGCCCTCCTGGGCTTGGCTCTGCCACGCCAGCATGCCCCCCGCCACCAGGCACAAAAGCAGGCTCGTCCATAGCACAAAGCGATGAAAGAAGGCGACACGGCGTACGCTCATGGTGACCTGGCCTCGAGTCGATGAGGGTATGCTTGGAGAGCCTGCTGCTGATTCAGCAACTTCTGAATTCAGGTTAGCAGGCCTCACCATACGACGCCGTGCCGACTTCTGCGGATTGGCTGTAACAAGCGCCCTGCCCGCTCCGTGCTTGCGCGTTCAGAGGTCGTGCGGTTCTCCCGCGAAGCGACGCTGCACCTCGACCATGTAGGCGGCCAGCGACGTCAGCTTATCGCCACCCCACTCCAGCGGCTCGGCGGCCATCGGCGCGACCATGCAGATCTGTACCATCTCGTCAGCGTGAACCTGGGCCATGCCGAACTGGTTCTCGGCCATGGTCACCTGATGCGGGAAGGGCTGCTCGAAGGTCGCGGCATAGCCCTGATCGTTACCTTCGCTGCCGTGACAGCTGGCGCATGAGAGGCCGTTACTGCTCAGCGAGGTGTCGTAATAGAGTTCCTCGCCACGAGCCAGCAGCTCCGCCTCGTTGTCTCCCTCCTCGCTATAGGCCGGCGAGTACCCTTCGGGGCGCTGGACATCGCTAACGTCGCCCTCTGCTTCTCCTTCAGCTTCTCCTTCAGCTTCTCCTTCAGCTTCTCCTTCCGCCTCGCCCTCCGCCTCGCCCTCCGCTTCGCCCTCTGCTTCGGCTTCTGCTTCTGCTTCTGCTTCGGCTTCGGCTTCTGCCTCCCCTTCGGCTTCAGCGCCGCCTTCGGCGTGATTGCTGGCCAGCAGGAAGGTCTCCTCGCTCAGCTCGGCCATCGCCAGTTGGCCCGCCTGGCTGACGGCATCGCCGGCGCTGGCCTGCAGGGCGACAACCCCGCCCACCGCCAGAACCAGTGCCGGTGCCGTATAGGCCAACCGACGGCTGAGGCAACCCAGCAGCTGCCGTCTCTTGTCGTCTTTGTTGTAAGGCATGGTGATTGCCTCCGTGAATGACATGTCGGGACTTCTCGCCTCTTGCCGCTGAGTGCCAGCGACAAGACTTCGTCGCGAGTCCCAGCCTCTCCTTACAGTACTTGGCGGGAATAAGAGAAAATGTGTAAGGATGGCAGTAGCTTCGCGACCATGTGGGTACGTCATGAGCGTACGATCCCGAGCGATAGTCATCGCGCCTGCCGACGACAGGCCGCGACTCATTGCACTGGGCCATGTTCGAATCCACCCCCATTGAGGAATGAGTCGATGCCGCTGCGTTTACTTCGTGTCTTGCCACTGGCTGCCATGCTTGCCCTCCCTCTCCATGCGACCCCATCGACGCAAAAGTGGCAGGACGTGCCAGACGAAGCCCGTGGCCAGACCGTCTACTGGCACGCTTGGGCCGGTGACACGCGTATCAACGACTACATCGATTGGGTAAAGCGGCGAGTCAGGGAGGAGCACGAGGTCGAACTGGTGCACGTCAAGATCGAGGACACCGGCTCCGCCGTCTCCCGCGTACTGGCAGAGCGCAGCGCGGGCAATCATGACGACGGCAGCGTCGACCTGGTCTGGCTCAACGGCGAAAATTTCGCCGCCATGAAGGAGAACGACCTGCTCTACGGCCCCTTTGCCGAGCGCCTGCCGAACTTTGCGCTGACCCATCCCGAGCACAACCCCGAAGTGGTCACCGATTTCACACTACCTACCGAAGGACTCGAGTCGCCTTGGGGCAAGGCGCAGATCACTTTCTACTACGATGCCGCACTGCTCGAGGAACAGCCGCCACGCAGCATGGCGCAGTTGCTCGCCTGGGCCGAGACCAACCCGGGGCGCTTCACCTACCCGCGCATTCCCGACTTCCTCGGCAGTACCTTCCTCAAGCAGGCGCTGATCGCACTGGCCGAAGAGGCCGAGGCGCTCTATGAGCCGGTGGAACAGAGCGACTTCGAGGCCGTTACCGTGCCGCTGTGGGAGTATCTCGACACCTTGCACCCCCACCTGTGGCGCAGCGGTCGTCAGTTTCCCGCCAGCGGCCCCGAAATGCGCCGCCTGATGAGTGATGGAGAACTGACGCTGGCCTTCACCTTCAACCCGGCAGAGCCGGCCGCCGCCGTAGCCGATTTCGAGCTGCCCGAATCGACCCGCAGCTATATTCTCGACGGAGGCACGCTGGGCAACGTGCACTTCGTGGCCATTCCTTACAATTCGCCCCACAAGGCAGGGGCCATGGTGGTAGCGAACTTTCTACTATCGCCCGAAGCCCAGGCGCACAAGCAGGACCTGGCAGTCTGGGGCGACCCCACCGTGCTCGACGTAGCACGCCTCGGCGAAGAGAGCCGCGCCCTCTTCGAACAGACATCCGACAACCCTGCCCTGCTGGAGCCGCAGGCGTTGGCCGAGACCCTGCCGGAGCCGCACCCGAGCTGGATGACGGCGCTGCAAGAGGCGTGGCAGGCGCGCTACGTCGGCCGCTAGGGAAGCTCGAGAGATGCCCTGCAATTTCCAATGGTTCCTTGTGGAGAGAGGTGACCGGCCCTGATGCTGCGCCTTGCTCCGGTGGTGATCGTCACCCTGCTGGTCGGCCCGATTCTGGCCGGCCTGGTCATGGCCGTCCTGCCCGCCTTCGGCTATCTACCGGCACTGGGCGGGGAGACACTGAGCCTGACCCCCTGGCGGGAGTTGTTCGCCCAGCCGGGCCTCGCTCGCTCGGTGGGAGTCAGCCTCGCCAGCGGCCTGGTGACCACCGCAGTGTCGCTGGCGGTGGTGCTGCTGTTTCTGGCCGGTACCTCCGGCAGTCGCGTGCATCACTGGATTCACCGCCTGGTCTCGCCGCTGCTGTCGATTCCGCATGCGGCCGCCGCTTTCGGGCTGGCCTTCCTCATTGCTCCCTCGGGGCTGTTGGCACGGCTGGCTTCTCCCGGGCTGACCGGCTGGGAGCGCCCCCCGGATGCGCTGATCGTCCAGGACCCGTGGGGGCTTTCGCTGATGGCGGGCCTCATCCTCAAGGAGATTCCCTTCCTGCTGCTGATGAGCCTGGCGGCGCTGCACCAGCTCGACGTCGAGCGGCGTGTGGCCATGGCCCGCTCGCTGGGCTATCGCCCGGCCATCGCCTGGCTGAAAGTAGTCGCGCCATCGCTATACCCGTTGGTACGACTACCGGTCTTCGCGGTCATCGCCTTCGCCTCCTCGGTGGTGGACGTGGCGATGATTCTCGGCCCGACCCTACCGCCCACACTGGCGGTGTCGATCCTCACCTGGTTCAACGACCCGGACCTGTCACGCCGCTTCATGGCCTCGGCCGGTGTCCTGCTGCAGTTGGGCGTGACGCTGACGGCGCTGCTCTTGTGGTGGGGGCTGGAGTGCCTGGCCCGACGCCTGGGCCGGTGCTGGGTGGAGGGTGGCCAGCGGCGCGTTGGCGAGCAGGCGTTGCACGTGGCCGGCAAGGCGCTGATCCTGTTGGCCGCCGTGACGGCGCTGGTGGGTATCGTCGGCCTGGCCATCAACTCCCTGGCCGGCTTCTGGCGCTTTCCCGACAGCTTGCCCGACACCTTCACGCTGCAGCACTGGCAGCGAGCCCTGCCCTCGCTGGCCGGGCCGGTTGTCACCACGCTGGTGATTGCCACACTGGCAACGCTGCTCGCCCTGGGGCTGGCCCTGGCCGCCCTGGAAAACGAGCAGCGCAGCGGACGCCACCCGGCTCAGGGAAGGCTGCTCTCAGCGCTGACGCTGCTTTATCTACCGCTGATCGTGCCGCAGATTGCCTTCCTGTTCGGCCTGGTGGTGGTGATGGAAGCGGTGGGTACCCGCCCCACTCTCTGGTTGGTGATCTTCGGGCACCTGCTGTTCGTGCTGCCTTACGTGTTCCTTTCGCTCTCGGAGGCCTACCGGCGCTTCGACCCGCGCTGGTCGAGAGTGGCACAGACACTGGGAGCCACGCCCAACGGCGCCTTCTGGCGCGTGCGCCTGCCGATGCTGCTGGCACCGCTGCTCACCGCCATGGCGGTAGGCCTGGCCGTCAGCATCGGGCAATATCTGCCTACCCTGCTACTCGGGGCTGGGCGGGTCCCCACCGTGACCACCGAGGCGGTGGCCCTGGCCGGCGGCGGTAACCGTCGACTGATCGGTGTCTGGGCACTGATTCAAGCCAGCCTGCCACTGGTGGGCTTCATCATCGCCGTGGGCGTTCCCCGCCTGCTCTGGTCCAACCGCCGCGGAATGCGAGGAGCCCCATGACCGACGATTGCCTCGAGTTCGACAAGGTCCACATCGCCCTGCACGGCAGGAAACTGCTGGATCTCGATCTGCGCATCGGCCCCGGCGAGGTGCTCACGATCATGGGCCCCTCCGGCTCGGGGAAGTCGACTCTGCTGGCCTTCGCCGCCGGTTTTCTGGCGCCGGAGTTCGTGGCCTCGGGACGTATCCTGTTGGGAGGGAACGACATCACGGCGCTGCCGGCGGCGCAACGCGGCATCGGTCTGCTGTTTCAGGACCCGCTGCTCTTCCCGCACCTTTCCGTCGCAGGCAACCTGCGCTTCGGCCTGCCTCGCGCCGTGCCCGGCAAGGCTGCCAGGGTCGAGGCGGCACTGGCGGCGATCGGCCTGACTGGCTTCGGCGAGCGCGACCCGGCCACCCTCTCCGGTGGACAGCAGTCGCGGGTGGCATTGATGCGCCTGCTGCTGTCATCGCCCCGGGCCGTGTTGCTGGACGAGCCTTTCTCCAACCTCGACACGCATCTACGTCAGGAGATGCGCCGGCTGGTATTCGGCCGGCTAAGCGAAGCGGGGCTGCCCAGCCTGCTGGTGACACACGACCACGAGGATGCGGCAGCAGCCGGCGGGCGGATCATCGAGCTCGGTCACTGAGCTGCAGCAGCCTCCACCCGATCAGCGATAGCGTTGAAGATGGCGTCTAGCTCCTCCGCCACCGACTCGAGCTCGGGACCCGCCTGTTCGGCATAGGGGGCGAAGACATGACTCGGTGTTTTCCACGAGAGCGTGGCGCTGTCATTCTCGTTTTCGGTGACGTAGAAACGTATCGGTGCTTCGATCATCGCCGGGACGCTCAACTTCAGAATCTTTACCGCGTAGTCGTTACGAAACACTCCCACCACACGGTTGCCGGGAATGGTGACGCCGCGATTGGCCGCGGCCTCCGTGGGGCCGGCTTCGGTCACGACGGCCATCTCTTCCGCCTCGACGGCCTCCTTGAGTGCCGAGAGCAGTTCGTCATAATCTATCTCGGTGGACCTGACCTCCCACCCTTCCTGGGGCCAGTCAACATCAGCGGCGAGGGGGGCGGCCAGTATCAAGGCCAACCCTGCCATCGCCATCTTGTGAATCAGCTTCATGCCGTTTCCCTCCTTGTCAGGTTCTCTTCGACTGTCTGCTTGTGCCAAAAGCGAAGCGTCGAGGGGTGCACCCCGAAATCGTCGGGCAGGGCCACGCCGAGTTGCTCCGCCATGAAGCCCAGCAGGGCCATGTGATGCACGGTATGGCTGGTCAGAAAAGCCAACTCGCGCGCCATGCTGGTCGATAGCGCCAGGCTGACGCTGGCACCCTCGACGGGGTATCGAACTTGTAATGGTAGCGAGCGATGCGCATGCAGGCATGGCAGCGCGCCGCTGATCTCGACAACCCGCGCCACGGCCTCTGCCGGTTCGACTTCGAGCCGCTCGTCCCGCTGGCGATTCTCGTAGTCGATGTTGCCAACTCCCGCACCGTCCAGCAGGGCGTCGTAATGATCGAGAATATGACGCACGTGCTTGCCCAGGCTCTGGCGCTCTGTCGGGCCGAAGGCGTGCCGATAGGCGGACGGAGTCAGCCTTTCCAGTAACGCCTGCAACTGGTGCAGGGCCAGCCGGTTCTCCTCGATGAGGCTGTCGAGGCAGGCAGTGTCTTGTTGTTCGCTCATGCGCCTTTCCCCTTCTTGAGTGGACGTGCCTCGTATTGCCGGCTCCGTACCGGGACACGCTAGTGCCCGGCACGGAACAGGATCGTTACTGAGAACACTTAGGTCCCTTCTGCTTCTGCCTCGTCTTCAGCTTCGCCTTCGGCCTCTCCCTCAGCTTCGCCTTCGGCCTCTCCTTCGGCTTCCACTTCCGCCTCGGGCTTCTTCTCTTCATGAGCCTCGGCCAGCATCAGCGGCGCTTCCTGCCCGCTGGTATAGCCCGGTTGGGTGTCGGTTTCGTCGGCAACGGCCTGCATTGCCATACCGCTGGCGACCAACGCCATGGCGGGAGCCGCGTAGCCAAGTCGCCGGCTGAGCCGGCTCAGTAGCGTGCGGCGCTTCTCCTCGTGCTCTGTCATGTCATGTACTCCATCTGGGTCGTTGTCGTTCAACGGCATGCGACGATGCATTCGCAAACCGCCTGGTTGCGAAACGGGCCGGTGATGCCCGCTCCGGTCGGTGGCCCACCTGCAAGGGCCACCGCTGCTCAGTTCCCGGCCGTCATGGAGTCGGCCGGGATTGTCGGTTGTGAGGCGTCCTCCGACGACCTATCGAGCCAAGTGTCCAGTTGCGTGGCGGTGAGCTCGATACCAATCGTCCAGCAAGCGGTCCCTTCCAGCCAGCGATCCAACACCTGGACCTCATCGGCAGAGGGCGGCTCACCGCCGGCCGTGCGACACTCCGGCAGCAATGCCGCCAGGGCATCGAGCCGGGACAGCGGTGTTGGGGTCGCGGAAGTGGTCTCGGCACTGGTGATGATCCAGACCGGCAGCTTGCGTAGTAGTACCGGAAGCGTTTCCGCCGCGGGTGAGCCAGCCCCTCGTGCAGGCAGTCCGAGCGGCTCCAGGCATACCGCTTCACCCTCCGGCACCAGCCTGACACCTCGGGAGAGCGTGCCGTCGAGATTCGAGGACAGGGCGTCAAACGCCTCCCTCGCGTGGGCATCGCTGGCGATACAAAGCGCGGTGTTGCCCACCGGCGTCACCACGAGATGGGCATCGATTACCGGTTGCCCGGGCTCCGCGGCCTGGCGCAGCAGGAACTCCGTCAGAGCCGGTGCGATAGCGGGCAATGTCAGGCGAGAGGCGATGAGCGCCTCGTCGGAGGCCAGGGCATAGCCCGCCGATGCCTTCAGCAATGCCAGCCGCGGCAATGCGTTCGCAACTTCGCGGGAAAGCGGTGAAAGCCGCTTCCACAATCCCGCCTGCAAGCGAGCGAAGGACGCGCTATCGGCCACTTCCAGCGCCCAGCGCCGCTCTTCGTGTTCCAGCAGCACCGTCTGTGCCTCGTGATTTGCTCCAGGCTCGCCAGCAACCGAGTCGACTTCGGGAAGCACCGAGCCTTCGTTGCCGCGCTGACACAGCAGGCCCAGGCGGCACCACTCGGCGAGGGCGGACCAGACCTCACGGCCCAGCGCATTGGTGTCGACGTCGCCCGTCTCCGCGGTTGCCGCCCCCAGCGCCTCGATGATTGCCTCGGGTTCGAGCCCCTCGGTGGCCAGCAGCCAGATCAAAGCTGCGGTGTCGTTGGGGCGATAGAGGCGACCGGTGGCAGCCTCGTAAAGGGCCAGTTGCTGGTCGTCGTAGACCTCACTGACGCGGCGACGCATCAACCTGGGACGTGGCATGGGTTGGCCGGCCAGGCCATCGGCCAAGGCCAGATCCTGCTCACTGGGCAACGAGAAGTAGGGCAAGTAGCGCAGCGGATCGGCGGCGGGCAGCAGGCGGCGGAAGCCGCCTGCCCGGGCCCGTTCCGCCTCGGCTTCGGCCAGCGGATCGGATGATTCGTCAGCCTCATCATCAGCCAGGCCGGTCAGGGCGATCAGGTCGCGCACCAGGTCGCCCTTGATCTGCTCCTCGATCAGCCCGCCGCTTTCGGGCGCGGCGCAGGTTCCAAGCGACGGGCTCAGGTTGCATTCGAGAATCCACGGCTTGAGGGTATCGTCGATCAGGCAGTCGAGACCCAGCAGCTCGTAGCAGCCGCGCGGGTCGGCGCCCACGGCGGCGGTGCGGCTTCGCATCGCGTCGACAGCGGCAATGGCCGTGAGACTGATGAGGTCCTCGATGCGTGCGAACAGCGCCGTGTCGTCGTGCCCCTGCTCGCGCAGCCAGGCGCGGTAGCGGTCGAAATCGATGAACTCCACCGGTACCTCGGCGCTGGTGTTGAGGGCGTTGATGTCGGGATTGGTCAATTGGCTGTAGGGATTGTCGGCATCGTCCGGGTCCCAGGGCTCGGAGGCGAGCTTGGCGAAGCCTTGGCGATACAGATAGACCCGCAGCGGCGCGAGCGAAGCGATCAGCACGTAGAGCCGCAGCACGTACTTGTGCCCGCGAATGGTATGCGGATGATCGAGGTACTCCTGAACCAGCCAGTCGGCGGCCAGCGGCGCCTCGCCGACGTCCTGCAATACCCGCACGCCCTTGCCCTTGGAGGCATTGGTGGGCTTGAGGATCCAGCGCTGCGCCGGGTTGTCCCGTGCGGCCTGCTGCAGGGCATGGTAGTCGTGCGGCATGACATAGGCGCGGGGGAAGAAATCCAGCCGCGACGTCAAGGGATGCTGCGCCCCGAAGCCGTCGACCATGCGTGCCATGAGGCCGGCCAGGCTTTCGTACAGCCGGCTCTTGACGGTCAGTGCGGCATTGCCGGGAAAGTGGTTGATCCGACATCTTGGCGAGACCCGGCGAAACTGCCCGTGCTCGGGCATGCCGGTGACCCAGGCGGCGTCCCAGTGCCGCTCGTCGCCCTCCTCCCAGCCTCGTGATTCGAGGGCCTCGCGAAAGAACCTGTCCTGCTCGGCGGCTCGCTTGCCTGCCAACCAGAATCGCCGTGGGGGCGGCTGCTGTTCCGTCATGCTCGCGATCTCCTGTGTCTTGTCATTTCTTTCTTGTTGTTGGACCCGGCGGTAGGGCTCGACTGCCAACTGTGTCGTATCGCCCGCCGGCTCCTTACACCGATAGCAGCCGATTACCGTTCTGTCGTCGAGCTCCGCTCCGTTTGCTTCTGATGACGGTATGGGCATGCGACGTCTTATTACCGCGGGGAATGTATCGGAAGGAAAGCATTCTTGGTGATATGTTGCCTCCCCCCTGTGGCCGACCTAGGCTCAGGGCATCCCAGCGTGGAGGACAGACTCATGCGAATCCCTCTAATCGTGGCGGCCGGCGCCTTGGCGATTGCCGGCTCCGCCCAGGCGATGCACCCCTCTCCCCTGGTCGACGCCGAGTGGCTCGATGGCCAGTTGGACAGCAAGAACCTAGTGGTACTGGACGTGCGCTCCACCATCGATGACGGCGGCGACCGCGCCGACTTCGAGGCCGGCCGCATTCCTGACAGTCGTTACAGCAACTACGCCGAGGATGGCTGGCGCGAGGAGCGCGATGGCGTGGCCGGGCTGATGCCGGACGTCGACGACCTGGCGGAACTGATCGGTGGCCTGGGTATCGGCAACGACGACACCGTAATCGTTGTGCCCGCCGGCACCGGCCCTACCGACTTCGCCAGCGCTACCCGAATCTACTGGACCTTCAAGGCACTGGGCCATGACGAGGTGGCGATCCTCAACGGCGGCTTTGCCGGTTGGGAGCAGCAAGGCTTCGAGGTCGCAGAGGGTCCTGCGAGCGACTCCGAGGCGACCGACTTCTCGGCATCGCTGCGCGAAGAGCTGCTGGCCACCACCGAGGAGGTCGATGCGTCACGTCAGGCCGGTGAGCAACTGGTGGATGCCCGCCCCGTTGGCTTCTACCGGGGCGAGGAGCAGTCACCCGCCGCTCGCGTGCCGGGCACGATCCCCGGCGCAGCAAACCTGCCCCATCACGATGCACTGGTCGAACGCGACGGCGCCTGGTATCTGGAGCCCGAGCGGCTGACGGCTGCCATCGATGCCTTGGAGCTGGATAGAGAGGCCCCTACCGTCGCCTTCTGCAATACCGGGCATTGGGCCTCAAGCGGCTGGTTCCAGCTCAGCGAAGTGGGCGGCTTCGCGAACGCCACCATGTACGACGGCTCCATGGCCGCCTGGACCCGCGACGATTCCCGCCCCGTGCATCTGGCCGACCGCGGCGTCCTGACGGTGGGCGAACTACTCGAATGAGGTGTGCCGAGTTGTGACGCCTGTACGACGGCATCGAGGCATGGCGGGAGAAACAGGGCTTGTTTTATGGAACGGGTGGTACTAAATTTGACGCATGACACGAGGACGCCCCCTGACATTCAACCCCGACCAGGCCGTGCAAGCCGCCATGCAGGTGTTCTGGTCGCGCGGCTACGACAGCGCTTCCACCCGCGACCTGCTGGCCGCCATGGGTTTGTCGCGCAGTAGCCTCTACCAGGCCTTCGGCAACAAGGAACAGCTGTTCGTCGACGCCTTGAGACGCTATCGCGAATCGCTGCTCGGCCGCCTGCGCCAGCGTCAGTCACGCGCCCCGACGGCCCACGCCTTCTTCGAGGAGCTTTTTCGTGACACCGCGGAGGATGCCGGCAGCGAGCGCGCCGCGCTGGGCTGCCTGATTTTCAATTCGGCTACCGAGCTGGGACAGCGCAATGAACTTGCAGCCGCCGAGGCAAGGCGCAGCGTGGCGGCCATTACCGAGCTATTCCAGTCGGCAGTAGAACGTGGCCAGGCCGAGGGCAGCATCTCTGCAAATCAGGACCCGGAGGTACTTGCCACCTACCTGACCATGAGCATGGCGGGGTTGCGGACCTTGCTCAAGTCGGGGGGAGAGCGCCACCAGATCGATGCCGCGACCGCACTGATCATTCGCGCGCTACGCTAACACAGCGCGCCCGCGACGGATCGCTTCGCCATATATGGACCATTAGTTCCATATATACGCCAAACGCTAGACCGATGAACGACAGGAGGTTTCATGACAGCCGACTACCAGATCCAGCTCGAGCCCCAAACCCTCGACAATGCCGACGCAAAAGCACGGCCGCTGCTCGACAAGGCCAATGCAAAGCTGGGCTTCGTACCCAACATGTACACCCACATGGCCAAGGCGCCCGGTGTACTTGATACCTATCTGCATGGTTACGAGCTATTCCGTCAGGATTCAGGGTTTACACCCCCCGAGCAGGAGGTCGTCTTCCTGACCATCAGCCGTCTCAACGGCTGCGGCTACTGCATGTCGGCCCACAGCATGCTGGCCGAGAAGGCCTCTCAGGTGCCCGCCGACGTGATCGATGCCATCCGCAACGACCAGGCAATCCCCGATCCGCATCTGGCGGCGCTGAGCACCTTCACCCGTGCGATGTTCGATACCCGTGGCAAGCCGAACAAGAAGGACGTGCAAGCCTTCCTCGAGGCCGGCTACGATGAGAGCCAAGTGCTTCAGATCGTGCTGGCGCTCGCGGTGAAGACGCTCAGCAACTATTCGAATCACTTGAACCATCCCGAGCTTGACGAAGCCTTTGCTGGCCATGCCTGGCAGGGTTGAGGCGCTCGGGTAATTTCTGCCCTGGTATCAGGAATACCGGGGCAGAAATAGCCGGCGCCTCGCTGTGCTGAGAGCAACACAGGGGGTGAACCATGAATAACAGTGAGCCGGCGGAAGCTTCCGGCGAGGGCGAGATAGCGCAGGGGCGCGGCGTTCCTTCGGCGGACGCATCGCTCGCAAGCGATCAGCAGGACCGAATGCAGCGCCTGGCCGCCGTCCGTCCGCGGCTGGTCTCCTTCGCGCGCCTGCATCTGCGCAACAACGCCGCTGCGGAAGACGCCGTTCAGGATGCGCTGGAAGCCGCCATCGAAAAGGATGCCAGTTTCTCGGGCCGCTCCGGCTACGAAACCTGGGTCTTCGGCATTCTCAAGCACAAGATCCTCGACCTCATGCGTGCCCAGAAGCGCCATGGCCAATGGCAGCCGCTCGAGGACGAAAGCGATGACGACGCCATCGACCGCCAGTTCCAGCAGAGCGGCAGATGGCAGAAGGAAGCCCGCCCCAGCAGCTGGGGGGAACCTGAAGCGGTATTCGAGAATGAGCGTTTCTGGCAGGTCTTCGATGCCTGCATGATCGTACTGCCGGATAATCAGTCCCGGATCTTCTCGCTACGCGAGCTGATGGGGCTCACGACCGAGCAGATCTGTCATGAGCTGGGGATCAAGGAGAACAACTGCTGGATCATCCTGCACCGCGCCCGCTTGCGGCTGCGGGCCTGCATCGAACAGGGATGGATAACGGGAGGCCATCCATGATCATGTGTCGACGCGCCACGGAGCTGATGTCGCAGCGCCTCGATCGGCGACTGTCATGGCCGGAGCGAGCCTCTCTGCGCTTTCATCTCGCCATGTGCGGCGCTTGCAGCCAGTGCAGCCGACAATTCGAGCTGCTTCACCGTGCCGCTTTTCGCTTCGACCCTGAACGCGACGGCAAACGCTCCCGATAACCGCCTGGTGAGGTGTCCCCTTCTCGAAGGCTCGATCCTTGTCTCGTTGCCGCCCTGAGCCGGGCGGCTGAAATATATGGCAAGTTTCCCGATTTCACCAATTTTTTCATTGTATCGGTATGAGAACGCCCCGCCCCTTACCTATTCCATACGAAGCCTTTATACCGCTTATTCGTGACGATGTGTTAATTAAGTTTTCTATCTATAAGCCATATATAAAGATTTAACTCTGATAGAGAACTCTTTATCGAGCACCGTTTCGCCTTCGATACTTTACCCAAGTTATGTGATTACTTTCCTTCGCCGAAGTAGGCTTCATCGACTATACCTAGGCAACATCACCTTTTGCTTACGACTCCCCTCGCGGCTAGGAAAGCCCGAAAGTAGGCGAATCAAGCAGTCGAAGGTGTCAGAAGGGCAGCGACATCATTGCCGATACAGGGAGGTCAAAAACTATGGGCAATGTAGCACTGAAGGGTTTCGATTCAGCTACAGAAAGTGACAGATCCGGTCATAGTCATGCAATTGCCAGCGTTTTGACGCTGGAGGATCCCGAAATTGCGAGGCGGGGCCACGCCCATCGCAAGCCGCCAGGAACGGGCACCTCGAGCCATCCATCGCAACGCATCCTGTTCGTGACTCCCGAAATCGCCGATTTCGTCAAGGTCGGGGGGCTCGGCGATGTCTCTTCGGCGCTGCCACGGGCGCTAGCAGCCCATCACGACATTCGCATCCTTCTTCCGGCGTACCGAGAGGTGTGCAACTCGCCACTGGACATCCGACGCGTCGGCCACTTGCCGGCCCGGGCAGACCTCCCGGCCTGCGATGTGGGCGAAATGACTTGCGCCGACGGATTGGTGATCTACGTACTGCTCTGTCCCGAGCTTTATGAACGCGAGGGAGGGCCCTACGGAACCGGGCCGGGAGGCTACGGCAGCGGAGGCTGGGACGACAACGACATCCGCTTCGCCCGCTTGTCGCTGGCTGCCGCCGAAATCGCAGCCGGTAACGCTGGGCTCGACTGGCTGCCCCAGTTGCTGCACCTCAATGATTGGGCTTGTGGCCTGGCGCCGGCCTACCTCGCCTGGCTGGGGATCAAAGTACCCAGCGTGTTCACGATCCACAATCTGGCGTATCAGGGCCTGTATGACAAGACACGCTGCGCGGCACTGGGGATTCCCGAATCGGCATTTCATATCGATGGGGTCGAATACTACGGCAAGCTCTCTTTCATGAAGGCGGGCATCGTCTTCGCGTCACACGTGACCACCGTGAGCGCGACCTATGCCCAGGAGATCACTACCCCCGAGTTCGGCTGTGGCCTGGAAGGACTATTGCTCTGCAAGGCAGAGCAGGGCCGACTGAGCGGAATCCCCAACGGCATCGATGACTCCTGGGATCCACGCACCGACGCCCACCTGGTCCAGGCCTTCTCGGCCAACGACTGGCGCGGCAAGCGAGCCAATGCCGACTACGTGCGCCATCGCTTCGGGCTGGCGCCCAGTTCCGGTCCGCTGTTCGCCATGGTGTCGCGCATGGTGCACCAGAAAGGCGTCGACCTGGTCATCGAGGCGGCTCCCAGCATCGTCCAGGCTGGTGGCCAGTTGGTCTTCATCGGCAGTGGAGAACACCGCGTGGAGGCCCAGTTGGATCGGCTGGCGGAGCGCTACCCGGGCGCCGTGGGGGCCTACATCGGCTTCGACGAGGAGAAAGCACGCTGCATCTATGCGGGCAGCGACTTTCTTCTCATGCCGTCGCGCTTCGAGCCCTGCGGTCTCAGCCAGATGTACGCGCAGCGATTCGGCTCCTTGCCCATCGCTCACCGTACCGGCGGTCTGGCCGATACCATCGAGGATGGCGTGACCGGGTTCCTTTTCGACGAGGTCAGTCAGGCCAGTTTCATGCAGGCGATTCAGCAGGCCTTCTCCGTCTATCACTCCACGGAGTTGTTCTACGCCATGCGTCGGGCAGCCATGACCGGACGCTATCACTGGCGCCAGTCGATCGCCCCCTATACGCGACTCTATCAAAAGATCAGCGAAGAAGCCGGTGTGGAGGTGCCAGCGTCGGGATGAACGAAGCAGAGCGATTCCAGTACACGCTTGGCGCCCAGGTGATGGGGCCGGAGTGGACCCAGTTCGCACTGTGGGCGCCCAGTGCCAGCCGGGTCGAGCTCGAAGTCGAGGGTCTCGATGCCATTGCCATGACCCACGCTGGCGAAGGGCGCTTCGTCGGCGAGGCGCCCTGCGATCATGGCGCCCGCTACCGCTATCGCGTTTATCTCGACGATGCGGTGCAAGGCCTCGCCATACCCGACCCCGCTTCCCGCGCCCAGGCTGGCGGTATCGAAGGGATGAGCGTGGTGGTCGATCCCTATCGCCATGCCTGGCGCCATGCCGACTGGCGGGGTAGCCCCTGGCAAGAGACGGTGCTCTACGAGCTGCACCTGGGCACGCTGGGCGGCCTGGCGCAGGCGCGCCAGTGGCTGCCCTATCTGGCCGAGCTCGGCATCACGGCAGTCGAGCTGATGCCAGTGGCGGTCTTCCCCGGCGCGCGCAACTGGGGCTACGACGGCGTGCTGCCCTACGCCGTGGACGAGACCTACGGCGCCCCCGAAGCACTCAAGGCTTTCGTCGACGACGCCCATGGCCTCGGTCTGATGGTTTTTCTCGACGTGGTCTACAACCACTTCGGTCCGGACGGCAACTATCTGCCGCGCTATGCCGGCGCCTTCTTTCGCGGCGATCGCCAGACCCCCTGGGGGCCGGCAATCGATTTCCGCCAGCCCATGGTGCGCCGCTTCTTCATCGAGAACGCCCTGATGTGGCTCGATGAATACCGCCTCGATGGCCTGCGCTTCGATGCGGTGCATGCCATCGTCGAACGCGACTTCCTGCTCGAGATGGCCGAGGCCCTGCGCAGCCACATCGATCCGCGACGCCACGTGCATCTGGTGCTGGAAAACGAGCACAACGACGCCGAACTGCTCGGGCCAGGGCGCTTCACGGCGCAGTGGAACGACGACTGGCACAACGTAATGCACGTGCTGCTCACCGGCGAGAGCGAAGGCTACTACGGCGACTTCGCCGAGGCCGCGACGCAGAAGCTGGCACGCTGCCTGGGAGAGGGTTTCATCTTTCAGGGAGACGCAACCCGCCAGGGCACGCCCCGCGGCAGCCCGAGCGCTCACCTACCGCCGACGGCCTTCGTCGCCTTTCTGCAGAACCACGACCAGATTGGCAACCGCGCCATGGGTGAGCGTCTGACCCTGCTCGCCGAAAGGGAGACATTGGCAGCCGCCACGCTGACGCTGCTGCTCTCGCCCATGGTGCCGCTGCTGTTCATGGGCGAGGAGTGGGCCAGCGAGCGTCCCTTTCTTTTCTTCACCGATCACCGCGACGAATTGGCTGCGGCCGTGCGCGAAGGCCGCCGGGCGGAATTCGCCGCGTTCGGCGCCTTTCAGGACCCTGACCTGCGCGCCACCATTCCCGACCCCAACGACGCTGCCACATTCGAGGCCTCTCGGCCCGATGTCGAGGCACGTGATAACGCCCTTCATGCCGACTGGCTGGCCTTCGTCCGCCACCTGCTGGCGATCCGCCACGCCGAAATCGTGCCGCGCCTGGATGGCGCCCGCGCCCTGGGCGCAGAAGTTCTCGACGACGGCGCCGTCGTGGCCCGCTGGCAGATGAGCGACGATACTCAACTGGTCATCGCCATGAACCTGAGCGAGCGGCCCGCCGCCACCAGCGCTTTCGGCGTCGGACGACACCTGTACGAGACCCGCGAGGGCGCGGCTATCGCCACCGAGAGCGGCAGTTTGCCGGCGCGCTGTGCTGTGGCCTGGCTGAGGTCGGGTCCCGGGGACGAGGAGATCAGTGCATGAGCGAGAAACGCTTGGCGCAATTGGCCGATGCCGCCGGCCTGATCCTCGAATGGGAAGACAGCGAGGGACGTCGTAAGCGGCTCGACGCCACCACCCAACGCAAGCTGCTCGCCCGGCTCGGCTATCCTGCCGACAGCCCGGACGAGCTCGCGGCGAGCCTGGAACGACTGCGGGTTCCCGCGTCACCCGAGCAGTGGCCGCCGTTGATCACCGCCGAGCGCGGCACCGCCACCGAGCTGCCGTCTGCGCTTGCTGCCGGCACCGAGTTTACCCTGCATCTCGAACAGGGCGACCTGTTGCACGATCGACTCGACAAGCGCGGCCGCCTCCCTCCGATCGGGGTAGCCGGCTACCATCGCCTACAGGTCGCCAATCGCGAGGTGACCCTGGCCGTGGCCCCGCCGCGCTGCTATACCCCGGCCGATGCCGAGGGTAGCGAAGCGCCGCGCCTGTGGGGCCTGGCGGTACAGCTCTACGCCCTGCGCCGCCCCGGCGACGGCGGTCTTGGCGATGTCCTGGCATTGGAGCAACTGGTGCGGCACGCCGCCCAGGCCGGCGCCGCGTCGCTGGCCGTGAGCCCGATGCACGCCATGTTCAGCGCCGACGTCACGCACTACAGCCCCTATTCGCCATCGAGCCGGTTGCTCTACCACGCACTGCACGCCGCCCCCGAGGCACTGCTCGGCGAGGCCGCGGTCGCAGCGGCCGTCGATCGCTGCGGCCTGGGCGAGGTCAAGGCACAGCTGGAAGCGCAGGAACTGATCGATTGGCCCCGTGCGGCAGAGACCAAGCTCGCCTGGCTGCGCGCCCTCTTCGACGAGCTGATGCAGCGCGAAGACAGCGACGCACGGCGAACCCGCCAGGCACTCTCGGCTTTCCGTGAGGCGGGCGGGGCCATGCTCGAGAATCACTGTCGCTTCGAGGCGCTGATGCAGCACCTGAGCGAGCGCGACTGGCACCGCTGGCCGGCGGTGTTGCGCGACCCGGCAAATCCCGATGTGGCCCGCTTCGCCGAGGAACATGCGCATGAAATCGTCTTTCACGTCTTTCTGCAGTGGCTGGCCAGCGAAGGACTCGCCCGCGCCCAGACCTCGGCCCGCGAGGCCGGCATGTCGATCGGGCTGATCGCCGACCTGGCCGTGGGGGCCGATGCCGCCGGAAGCCAGGCCTGGAGCCGCCAGGATGAGATGCTCGAGGGCCTGTCGATCGGCGCCCCACCGGACACCTTCAACGTGCATGGCCAGGATTGGGGGCTCGCCCCCTTCTCGCCTCAAGGGTTGGTACGTTCGGGCTTTCGCAGCTTCATCGACATGTTGCGCGCCGGTTTCGCCCATGCCGGAGGGCTTCGTATCGACCATGTGCTGGGACTCATGCGCCTGTGGCTGGTGCCTCATGGCGCTGCGCCCACCGAGGGAGGCTACGTGCGCTACCCGCTGGCCGATCTGCTGCGGCTGGTGGCGTTGGAGTCCTGGCGTCACCGCGCCATCGTCATCGGCGAAGACCTGGGCACCGTCGCCCCGGGCTTTCGCCAACAGTTGGCACGCCACGGCATCCTCGGCATGCGTGTGCTGTGGTTCGAGCGCGACGAGGAAGGCGACTTTCTGCCACCGGGCAAGTGGTCGCACGACGCCATCGCCACCAGTTCGACCCACGACCTGCCCACCCTGGCCGGCTGGTGGGCAGGGGGCGACATCGAATGGCGCAGCCGCTTCGGCCTGCTGGCCGACGACCGGGATGCCGACGACGAGCATGCCGAGCGCCGTGTCGAGCGGTCGCGACTGGTTCGTGCGCTGCATCTGGTCGATGACCACGTGCCGGAGTCGCCGCTCGACGCTGCCGCCCTGCCCGCCTCGCAGGTGCTCGATGCCTGCGTGCGCCAGCTAGGGCTCACGCCGGCACCGCTCACGCTGCTACCTTTGGAGGATGCCCTGGGGCTGGAAGAGCAGGCCAACCTGCCAGGCACGCTCGACGAGCATCCCAACTGGCGGCGGCGCCTGCCGGACGACGCCGAACGTCTGCTCGCCTCGCCCGAAGTGGCAGGTCGCCTGACTGCTCTCGCCAAGGCTCGCCGGCAAGCTCGCCAAGACGCCCAGGGAGGGGCAAACGATGAGTGAGATTCGCGCCACCGTTCGCCTGCAATTCCACCGCGGCTTTACCCTCGACGATGCCGCGGAGTGGGTGGGCTACTACGCCCGGCTCGGCATCAGCCATGTCTACGCCTCGCCTTTACAGATGTCGCGGGCCGGCTCACCGCACGGCTATGACGGCATCGATCCTACCCGCATCGACCCCGAACTCGGCGGCGAGGCAGCGCTGGAACGTCTGGTCGCACGGCTGCGGGAACACGACATGGGCCTGATCCTGGATATCGTGCCCAACCATGTGGCGGTGGGCGGCTCGCAGAATCCGTGGTGGCAGGACGTGCTTGCCTGGGGCCAGGCGAGCCCCTACGCCGAATACTTCGATATCGATTGGCACTCGGCCGACCCACGGCTGGCCGGCAAGCTGCTGCTGCCCTTCCTCGGAGAACCCTATGCCGAGGCGCTGCATTCGGCCGACCTAGTGCTGCGCCACGACCCTGATACGACGAGCTTCCACGTCGCCTATCACGAGCACCGCTTTCCGCTCGACCCATGTCGCTACGGCGATGTGCTGCGTCTTGCCGAGCACGCGACATTGTGGTACCTGGCGCCACGCTTCGACGCCCTGCAGCAACGCGACGACGCCTACACCGCTGTCGCCGAGTGCCGCCGAGAATTGCGCCAGGCGCTCACGGAGCCGTCGGCTCGGCAGGCGCTCATGCAGGCCTTGGCGCTGTTCGACGGCACCACCCGGGGCGGCGCCATCCGCCTGCATGACCTGCTCGAGCGCCAGCACTACCGCCTGGCGTGGTGGCGTAGCGGTGCCGACGAGATCAACTGGCGGCGCTTCTTCGACATTACCGAACTTGGCGGGCTGCGCATCGAGCAGCCGGAGGTGTTCGAGGCGGTTCACGCCTTGCCGCTGCGCCTGGTGGAGCAAGGCTGGATCGACGGCCTGCGCGTCGATCACGTCGACGGCCTGGCCGACCCGCGCGGCTACTGCCGCCGACTGCGAGCCCGGCTGGGCGAAATCCAGAAACGCCGGCCGCAGGACGCGGTGCGCCACGTGGCAATCTTCGTCGAGAAGATCCTGGCCGGCGACGAAACCTTGCATCGCGACTGGGGGGTCGACGGCACCACCGGCTACGAGCTGATGAACGCAATATCCGCCGTGCAGCACGACCCGGCCGGCGCCGAGCCGTTAGGCGATCTATGGCGCGACGTCAGCGGCCGTGAACCGGACTTTCCCGCCGAGGTGCACCGGGCGCGGCGCGAGGTGCTCTCGTCGCTGCTGAGCAGCGAATTCGAGGCCTGCGCCCGCGCCCTGCATGCGGTGGCCCGCCATTCGCTCGCGAGCCGTGACATTACCCTGGCCGCGGTGCGCCGGGCGTTGACGGCGCTGATCGTGCATTTTCCGGTCTACCGCACCTACGCCGACGACGGCGGCCGCCCCGAGCTCGATGCGCCCTTCTTCGATCAGGCCATGGCCGGTGCCCGCGGCGAGCTGAGCCCGCCCGATGCCAGCGTGCTGGAATGGCTGGAACACTGGCTGGGCGGCGAGGCGCCCGCCGGTGCCGCGGATGCCGAAGAGCGCTGGTTGCGCCAGCGCGCCATCGTACGCTTCCAGCAGCTCACCTCGCCGGTGGCGGCAAAGGCCGTGGAAGATACCGCCGGCTATCGAAGCGCGGTGCTGATCTCGCGCAACGACGTGGGCTTCGACGGCGAGCACTTCAGCCACTCGCCTCGTCAGTTTCACGCTGCCAACGCCTGGCGGGCGCGACATTTTCCCCATGGGCTGGTCGCGACGGCCACCCACGACCACAAGCGCGGTGAAGACGTACGTGCCCGTCTGGCCGCACTGAGCGAGCGTGCCAGCGGCTTTGCCACACGGGTCGAGCGCTGGCGCGGCCTGGCCGCCCCGCTGCGCCAGGCGCTCGCCGAAGGGCCCGCCCCCGCGCCGGGCGATGAGCTGATCCTCTTTCAGGTTCTGCTCGGCGCCTGGCCGCCCACGCTTCAGCGCGACGACACCGATGCCATGCAGCGCTTTACCGAACGACTGGCCCAGTGGCAGCAGAAGGCGCTACGTGAAGCCAAGCTGCGCACGCATTGGCTGTGGCCCGACGATGCCTACGAGACTGCCTGTCGCGCATACCTTCATGGCGTGCTGGCCACGCCCGAACTGTGCCGTGAACTGGAACAGGCAGCCCGCGAGCTGGACCTACCGGGAGCGCTCAACGGCTTGGCGCAGACGGCGCTTCGTCTGACCGTGCCCGGCGTGCCCGACCTCTACCAGGGCTGTGAATTCTGGGATTACAGCCTGGTCGACCCCGACAACCGCCGCCCGGTCGACCATGTCGCGCGCCAAGCCGCTCTGGAGCAAGACCACGAGCCCGCTGAGGCGCTGGGACATTGGCGGGACGGCAGCGTCAAGCAGGCCATGATTGCCCGCCTGCTGGCACTGCGCCATGCCCATCGCGACCTATTCACCCATGGCGACTACCACCCCGTGACGGTGGAGGGCGAACACGGCGACATGCTCGTCTCCTTTCTCCGCCAACATGGCGACCAGCAGCTGCTGGTGACGGTGCCACGCCTGTGCACGGCACTACTCGAAGGCACCGAACGGCTCCATGTCCCTTCATCGCGTTGGGGCAATACCCGGTTGCGAGTTAGCGAAGAGTCGTGCGCCGCTTGGCAAAGTGCGCTGACCGGTACCACCCTGAGAGTAACGGATGAAAGCCTTGCCGCCGAGGAACTGCTGTCGGCATTTCCCGTCGGTATCCATATACGAAACATGCGCAGGCATAGGGAGAGCTAGGATGGCTAACGAAGAGCGTGTACGGAACCTGGCCTACAAGATCTGGGAATCGGAAGGACGCCCCGAGGGACAGCAGCAGCGTCACTGGGACATGGCACTGCGGATCGTCATCGCCGAAGAGGAAGAAGGCATCGACACCGAGCTCGACGAGGTCGGCGAACCGGTGGATGAACCGCCCATTCTCGAGGACGACCTGCCGCTGGAGGACGACGAGACCGGCATCCAGGAGAATCGACTGCCGCTGGATTCCCCCGACGGTGAACCCGACTTCGACGAACTGCCCTATCGCGACGACCGCGACGTGGCCCAGGACGAGCCGGTACAGGATCGCGCCAGCCCGGGGCCGGCCCCGGACGAGCCCGAGCCCACGGCGGCTTCGACCCGCCCGCTGCCGGCCGAACAGGCCACCGGCACCGGGGCTCAGCAGCAGGATACCGCCAACCGTGGCGGGCCGGATGCCCCGGCCATTTCACCCGAGCCCGGTCCGGGGCCGCTGGAGCCGCTGCCGCCGGAATCGGCCACGGCCAAGCGCGCCCGCAAGCCTCGGCGCGCCGACGATGGCCTGACACAACCCGATGCCGCCGATACGTCACAGGTGCCGGGCAAGACCGCAGCAAGCGGCACCAAGCGCAGCCGTGGCGCAACGTCGAAGACGCCCCCCTCCACCACCAAGAGTGACAACAGCACAGCAAGCAGCAGCCGCACGAAGACGCGCAAATAACGCGAGACGTGATCGGCATGGAACAGGAGACCCACACCATTCAAGGACGAGCTGATGAACGATATGAGGCAGGAGCCGCAACAGACCGAACCCGCCACGACAGCCGAGCCGCCCAGCGTCATCCGCCGCTCGCGGGTTCGTGAGGGCTGGCCGTTCCCATTGGGCGCGACCTGGGATGGGCTGGGTGTCAATTTCGCGCTGTTTTCGGCCCACGCCACCAAAGTCGAGCTGTGCCTGTTCGACGATACCGGCACTCAGGAAGTGGAGCGCATCGAGCTCCCCGAGTTCACCGACGAGGTGTGGCACGGCTACCTGCCCGATGCGCGTCCCGGCCAGCTCTACGGTTACCGGGTGCATGGCCCCTACGATCCAGAGAAAGGGCATCGCTTCAACCCCAACAAGTTGCTGCTCGACCCTTATGCCAAGCAGATCGTCGGCGAGCTGACCTGGGACGAGGCCCTGTTCGGTTACACCATAGGCCATCCCGACGGCGACCTCAGCTTCGATGAGCGCGATAGCGCCCCGTTCATGCCACGCTGCCGAATCATAGACCCCGCCTTCACCTGGGGCCGTGCGCACGGCGTCCAGTTGCCCTGGAACCGAACGCTGATCTACGAGACCCATGTGCGCGGCTACACCATGCGCCATCCGGCGGTGCCGGAAGCGCTGCGCGGGACCTTCTCGGGGCTGATGGTCAACGAGGTGGTCGACTACATCCGCTCGCTGGGCGTGTCGTCAATCGAGCTGCTACCGATCCACGCCTTCGTCGACGATCAACACCTGCTCGAGCGAGGGCTGCGCAACTACTGGGGCTACAACACCCTGGGCTTCTTCGCCCCTCATTCGGGCTATCTCTCGGGCGACAGCATCAGCGAATTCAAGCAGTTGGTGGCCTGCTATCACGCCGCTGGCCTCGAGGTGATCCTCGACGTGGTCTACAACCATACCGCCGAAGGCAACGAACTCGGCCCGACCCTGTCGTTAAGGGGTATCGACAATGCCTCCTACTACCGGCTGTTGCCGGACGAACCGCGCTACTACATCGACGATACCGGCACCGGCAACACACTGAACTTGAGCCACCCCAGGGTGTTGCAGATGGTCACCGACTCGCTGCGCTACTGGGCCACCGAGATGCGCGTCGACGGCTTTCGCTTCGACTTGGCGACGATCCTCGGCCGCGAGCCCCACGGCTTCGACGAGGGCGGGGGCTTCCTCGACTCCTGCCGCCAGGACCCGGTGCTCAGCCAGGTCAAGCTGATCGCCGAGCCGTGGGACTGCGGTCCAGGCGGCTACCAGGTGGGCGGTTTTCCGCCGGGCTGGGCGGAGTGGAACGACCGCTTTCGCGATACCGTTCGGGCCTTCTGGCGTGGCGACGAAGGCCAACTGGCCGAACTTGCCTCGCGTCTGATGGGCTCGGCGGATCTGTTCGATCGACGCGGCCGGCGTCCCTTCGCCTCGGTCAACTTCGTCACCGCCCATGACGGCTTCACGCTGCACGACCTGGTGGCCTACGACGACAAGCACAACGAGGCCAACGGCGAAGACAACCAGGACGGCCACGACCATAACCTGTCGTGGAACCACGGCGAGGAGGGCCCCACCGACGACCCGGCCATCCACTCGCTGCGTCTGCGCCAGATCCGCAACCTGCTGGCCACCCTGCTGGTCTCCCAGGGCACGCCGATGCTGCTCGCCGGCGACGAGCTGCTGCGTACCCAAGGCGGTAACAACAACGCCTACTGCCAGGACAACGAGACCAGTTGGCTCGACTGGAACCTGGAGGGCGACGCCCATGACATGATCGAGTACCTGCGCCGGCTCGTCGAGCTGCGCATGCGCTTCCCCATCCTGCGTCGCGGCCGTTTCCTGTCCGGCGAATACAACGAGGAGATGGGACTCAAGGAAGTGACCTGGCTCACCCCCGACGGCAGCGAGATGGACGTGGCGCGCTGGGAGGATCCCGAAGCGCGCAGCCTCGGCGTGCTGCTGGACGGCCGTGCCCGCCTTTCGGGCATTCGACGCAGCGGCGACGACCGCTCGCTGCTGATCCTGTTCAACGCCAGCCCCGACAAGATCACGTTCCGTTTGCCCGAGGTGCCGCGCGGCGTCGGCTGGGTGTGTCGGCTCGATACCAGCCGCCCCCTCGACGAAGCCCCCCTTTACTGCGCCTTTGGCGACGAACTGGAGATGGAGGAGCGTTCGCTGGTCCTGTTCGAGCTGCTGCAGGAAACCGGCCCCCTGGATATTCAGGCATGAGGGGCGGCCTGAAGGCCAGGTGACTGGCCAAGGAACAAAACAGAAAGGAGCATGCGATGAGTTCAACTCCGTACTCGGCGCCGGTCGCCGACCCGACGCAGGAGCCGGAACAGGGTCATGTCATGGCGGCCATCCATGCGCCTCGCATCGCCATCGAATCGGTGCAGCCGTCACTGGATCACGGTCGCTTCGCCACAAAATCCATCGTCGACGAGCCGATCACCGTCAGGGCGAAGATCTTCGCCGACGGCCATGACACTCTGGCCGCCGCGATCTGCTGGTTCGACACCGAAGGCCACCAGCACCGCGAGTCCATGCATCAGGTTCTGCCGCTGGGCCTGGATAACTTCGAAGGACGCTTCACACCCCGTCATATTGGCACACACCGTTTTCTCATCGAAGCCTGGTGGGACATCTACGCCACCTACCGCCACGAACTTGCCACGAAATACCGGGCAGGCGTGGCGGTCGGACTCGAACTCGAGGAGGGCCGCCGGTTGGTCGTCAAAGCGACGGAGCGCAGCGAAGGCGATCTCAGAGCGGCGCTCGAGGCCACCCATGAGCGCTTCCAACGGCTCGAGTCCGATGCCGAACGGGTTGCCCTGCTACTCGACGGCGATACGGCGAAGCTGATGGAGGCGGCGGATGCACGTCCGCATCTGGTCCGCAGCGACGTGGTCTACGCCGTCGACGTGGAGCGTCTTCGGGCACGTTTCTCGAGCTGGTACGAGCTGTTCCCCCGCTCGGAAACGGACAGCCCGCACCGTCACGGTACCTTTCGCGACGTGCAAGCGCGCCTTCCCATGATTCGCGACATGGGCTTCGACGTCCTCTATTTTCCGCCCATTCACCCCGTCGGGCGCACGCACCGGAAGGGACCCAACAATTCACTTGAAGCAGGGCCGGACGATCCCGGCAGCCCCTACGCCATCGGAAGCAAGGAGGGAGGTCATGAATCGATACATCCGGAACTTGGCACGCGAGACGATTTCCGTGATCTGGTACGCGCTGCAGACGATCATGGCCTGGAAATCGCGTTGGACTTCGCCATCCAGTGCTCGCCCGACCATCCCTGGCTCGAGGAACACCCCGGTTGGTTCTCATGGCGTCCCGATGGGTCTATCCGTTACGCGGAGAACCCGCCCAAGAAATATCAGGACATCGTCAACGTCGATTTCTATGCCGAGGAAGCGATCCCTTCGCTGTGGATCGAACTTCGCGACGTCGTCCAGGGCTGGATCGGTGAAGGCGTAAAGATATTTCGCGTCGACAACCCCCATACCAAGCCACTGCCCTTCTGGGAGTGGCTGATCGGCGATGTTCGCCGCCGCGATCCGTCGGTGATCTTTCTGGCCGAGGCCTTCACGCGGCCCGCGATGATGCTGCGACTCGGCAAGCTGGGCTTCAACCAGAGCTATACCTACTTCACCTGGCGCCATACCAAGCAGGAGCTGACCGAGTACTTCACCCAGTTGCACGAATCGCCGCTGCGCGAGGGCTACCGGCCCAATTTCTTCGTCAACACACCGGACATCAACCCCTACTTTCTGCAGTCCTCGGGGCGGCCCGGCTTCCTGCTGCGAGCAGCTCTCGCTGCCTTGGGGGCAGGCTCCTGGGGCGTGTATTCCGGTTTCGAGCTGTGTGAGGGAGAGCCGGTGCCGGGCAAGGAGGAGTACCTCGATTCGGAGAAGTACGAGATCCGGCCGCGTGATTACACTGCGACCGGCAACATCACCTACGAGATCGCTCAGCTCAACCGCATCCGACGGGAAAACCCGGCGCTGCAGACCCATCTGGGGCTGGCCTTCTACACGATATACAACGATAGGATCCTGCTCTTCGGCAAGCGCACTGAAACGCGAGATAACTTCATTCTCGCTGCCATCAGCCTCGACCCGTTCGAGGCTCAGGAGGGAATTTTCGAATTACCGCTGTGGGAATTCGGTCTGCCCGATGACGCCGGCCTGCAGGGAGAAGACCTTATGAGTGGGCTTCGCTGGACCTGGCACGGCAAGTGGCAATCGCTACGACTCGAACCCTGGCATCAGCCCTTCGCCATCTGGCGCATCCGCCCGATTCATTAGCCACTGGGTTTCGTACCGACACAAGCAGGGAGAGCAAGGCCATGATGGATGCCAGCAGCGAATCGCACGCCGTCGAGACCCTCGATTTCCTCGACGATCCCCTCTGGTACAAGGACGCCGTGATCTATCAGGTGCACGTCAAGTCGTTCTTCGATGCCAACGACGACGGTATCGGCGATTTCAAGGGACTGATCCAGAAGCTCGACTATATCGTCAGCCTCGGCGTGAATACAGTCTGGGTTCTGCCGTTCTACCCCTCGCCGAGGCGCGACGATGGCTACGACATTGCCGAATACACCGGCGTCAGCCCGGACTATGGCAGCCTGGAAGATGCACGGCACTTCATCGATGAAGCGCACCGTCGTGGGCTGCGGGTGCTGACGGAGCTAGTCATCAACCACACCTCAGACCAGCATGAATGGTTCCAGCGCGCCCGGCGGGCGCCGCCCGGCTCACCGGAGCGGGATTTCTATGTATGGTCGGACACGGACCTGAAGTATCCCGGCACGCGCATCATCTTTCTTGATACCGAAGCGTCCAACTGGACTTGGGACCCGGTGGCCGGCGCCTACTACTGGCATCGCTTCTATTCACATCAACCCGATCTCAATTTCGACAACCCCCAGGTGCTGGATGAGGTCCTCAAGGTGATGGAGTACTGGCTCGACCTGGGCGTCGACGGCCTGCGCCTGGACGCCATTCCGTACCTGGTCGAGCGTGAAGGCACCAACAACGAGAACCTGCCCGAGACCCACGAAGTACTCAAGAAGATTCGCGCGGTAATCGACGAGCGTTATCCGGACCGCATGCTGCTCGCCGAGGCCAACCAGTGGCCGGAGGATACCCGCCCCTATTTCGGCGACGGTGACGAATGCCACATGGCCTTCCACTTCCCGCTGATGCCGCGCATGTATATGGCCCTGGCTCAGGAGGATCGCTTCCCGATCACCGACATCCTGCGCCAGACACCGGAAATACCCCCCAGATGCCAATGGGCCATCTTCCTGCGCAACCACGACGAGCTGACGCTGGAAATGGTCACCGACAAGGAGCGCGACTACCTCTGGAATCACTACGCTGCCGATCGCCGCGCGCGCATCAACCTGGGGATACGCCGTCGCCTGGCGCCGCTGCTCGAGCGCGACCGCAGGCGAGTCGAACTGCTCAACAGCCTGCTGCTATCGATGCCGGGCACACCGGTGCTCTACTACGGCGACGAGATCGGCATGGGCGACAACATCTACCTCGGCGACCGCGACGGGGTGCGCACGCCCATGCAGTGGTCAGTGGACCGCAACGGCGGCTTCTCCCGTGCCGACCCGGCAAGCCTTGTGCTGCCGGCTATCATGGACCCCCTCTACGGTTACCAGGCCGTGAACGTCGAAGCTCAGCTGCGCGACCCGCACTCGCTGCTGAACACCATGCGGCGCCTGCTCGCCGTGCGCGACCAACACCGGGCCTTCAGCCGCGGCACGATGCGGCCACTCTACCCGGCCAATCGGCATATCCTCGCCTACCTGCGTGAGATGACGCTCGACAGTGGTGACACTGAGACGCTGCTGTGCGTGGCCAACATGGCACGCACCGCCCAGGCAGTGGAGCTCGACCTCTCAGCCTTCGCCGGCCAGGTGCCGGTGGAGATGGTCGGCGGCAGTGCCTTTCCGCCGATTGGACGGACCCCATATCTTCTCACCCTGCCGCCCTACGGCTTCTTCTGGTTCCTGCTGGCGCCGGAGTCCGCCATGCCGGAATGGCATGTGCCGGCACCCGAGCCCATGCCGGAATACGTCACGCTGATCATCAAGCGACAACTCGAGGAGATTTTCCAGGCCCCGGCGCGGCATCTGCTCGAACGTGAAACCCTGCCCAGCTACCTGCCCAAGCGGCGCTGGTTCGCCACCAAGCAGGCCCATATCGATCAGGTGCGCATGCTCTACATGGCCCGGCTCGAGCACAGCCAGCACGCCATGCTACTCACGGAACTGGAGGTGCAACACGCCGAGGGCATCGAATGCTACCAGTTGCCGCTGGCGTTTCTGGGCGAGGAGGAACACACCAGCGCCCTGCCCCAGCAACTCGCCATGGCCCGCGTTCGCCGCTTCCACGAGGTAGGGCTGCTGACCGATGCGCTGGCGCTGGATGCCTTTGCCCTGGCGGTTCTCAATGCCATACGCCAAAGCGTCAAATTGCCTTGCGGCAGCGGTGAGGGTGAGATCCGCTTCGTGCCCACGGCCGTGCTCACCGAACTGGAACTGCCCGATACTCTCGACGTGGAGCAGCAGAGCGCGGAGCAGTCCAACAGCTCAGTCATCATCAGCCGTCAACTGGTGCTCAAGCTATTCCGCAAGGTGGAGCCTGGATCCCACCCCGAGGCGGAGGTCGGCCGCTATCTCACCGAGCGCGGCTTCAGCCATTGCGCGGCACTGCTGGGCGAGGTGACCCGTTTCGACGAACAGGGAACGCCCCAGACGTTGATGATTCTGCAGAGCTTCATCGACAACCAGGGCGATGCCTGGGCATGGTTCCGTGCCACGCTGGGACGTGCAGTCCGCGAGGCAATGACCGAGCAGGATAAGAGACATGGCGGCGTTTACGAAGAGACGGGCTATGGCGCCTGCGAGGAGCTGGAGACTTTCTCTTCCACGCTGGGCAAGCGTTTGGGCGAGATGCATGCCGTGCTGGCCTCGCCCAGCGACGAACCGACCTTTCGCCCTCAAATCGCTTCAGACATCCATGTCGAGAAGTGGACACGCCGGGTGCGCGAGCGCGTCGAGGAAGCCTTGGCGCTTCTCGAGCGCCATGCGAAGCAATACGGCGAGGCCGAGCGGCAGCTGATCGAACGGATCCTGGCCAGCCGTGACTCGCTCTCGGCCGCCATAGACTCCATCGCCGAGCTGGCCGAGGGCAGCCTTCTGACACGTATTCACGGCGACCTGCATCTGGGCCAGGTGCTGGTAGCGCATGACGACGCTTACATCATCGATTTTGAAGGTGAGCCCGACCGTCCGCTGGAGGAGCGCCGCGCCAAAGACAGCCCGCTGCGGGACGTGGCGGGAATGCTGCGCTCCTTCGATTACGCCTTCGCCCGAGTGGAGGAGATACACCCCGGCAGCGAAAGCGAAGAGTGGCAGGACGGCAGTGGCCATGAAGTGGCGGAGCGCTGCCTGCTTAACGCTCGTCAGGCCTTCCTCAACGCCTACTGGTACGCCACGCAGGACCTGCCGCACGAGTGGAAGCATCCGGCCGGCGCCGCCGCGGCGGTCGACCTGTTCGTCCTCGAGAAGACCGCCTACGAAATCGCCTACGAAATTTCCAATCGTCCTGCCTGGCTTGGCGTGCCGCTGCGTGGTCTGGCAGCGCTGGTCGAGCAATGGGACAAAGGAGAGCCAGATGAATGACTTTACCGCCAGGCCAATGCCGGACCCGAGCCTGTGGCTCCCCGAGGAAGAAGCGGAGGCACTGGCGTGCGGCAGCCATGGCAATCCGTTTTCGGTACTCGGCGTTCACGAGAGCGATGATGGCCCTTTCCTGAGAGCTTTCCTTCCCGGCGCTCTTGGCGTCGACGTGCTCGATCGCCAGGACGGCAGCTTTCGCTGCTGCCTGACGGGTGTGCAGATTCCCGGCCTCTTTGCCGGCCGCCTGCCGCATGCGGCGCCCTACTCCCTGCGCATTCGCTGGCCCAGCGGGGAACAGTTGACCGAGGACCCCTACAGCTTTGGCCTGCTGCTCGGTGAAATGGATCTCTACCTGATCGGCGAGGGAACTCACCGCCACTTGGGCCAGTGTCTGGGAGCCCAGCCCATGGAAGTGGATGGCGTGGAGGGCGTGCGCTTCGCCGTCTGGGCGCCCAATGCCCGGCGGGTCTCGGTAGTGGGCAACTTCAACAGTTGGGATGGGCGCCGCCACGTGATGCGCCTGCGCCATCCCGCAGGCGTGTGGGAGCTGTTCGTGCCGCGCCTCGGACCCGGCGAATCGTACAAGTTCGAGATTCTCGATGCGCAAGGCGCCCTCGGCCTGCGCGCCGATCCCGTGGCGCTCGCCACCGAGACCCCGCCGAACACCGCCTCGGTAGTGGCCGACACCCGGCCTTTCCCCTGGCATGACGACGAATGGCTCGCCCATCGAGGCGAAAGGCACGCACCGAACCGACCGATCAGCATCTATGAAGTACACGCTGCTTCATGGCGCAAGCACGGCGGCGACAACGGCGAGCTCTACAGCTGGCGCGAGCTGGCCGAGCATATGATTCCCTACGTCCTGGAAATGGGCTTCACCCATGTCGAACTGCTGCCCATCATGGAGCATCCGTTCGGCGGTTCCTGGGGCTACCAGCCCTTGAGCCAGTTCGCCCCAAGCGGTCGCTTCGGCACACCCAACGACTTCGCCTATTTCGTCGATGAGTGCCATCGGGCGGGACTCGGCGTGATACTCGACTGGGTACCGGCTCACTTCCCCACCGACCCCCATGGCCTGGCGCGCTTCGACGGCACCGCGCTATACGAATACGAGCACCCTTTCGAGGGCTTCCATCAGGATTGGGATACCTTCATCTACAACTGGGGGCGGCGCGAGGTGCACGGCTTCCTGCTGGCCTCGGCGGTGCACTGGCTGCGCCATTTCCATGTCGACGCGCTGCGCGTCGATGCCGTCGCCTCGATGCTCTACCGCAACTATTCGCGCAACGAGGGGGAGTGGATCCCCAACAAGCACGGCGGGCATGAAAACCTGGAGGCAATCGACTTCCTGTGCCACCTCAATGACGTCGTCAGCGAAGAGGCCCCCGGTGCGGTGGTAATTGCCGAAGAGTCCACGGCCTGGCCCGGGGTCACCCAGCCCACCGCCGAGGGCGGCCTGGGTTTCGCCTACAAGTGGAACATGGGCTGGATGCACGACACCCTGAACTACATCGGCGAGGACCCCATCCATCGCAGGTACCATCACCACAACATGACCTTTCCCATGGTCTATGCCTTCTCGGAGCGCTATGTGCTGCCGATTTCCCACGACGAGGTGGTGCATGGCAAAGGGTCGCTGATCGGCAAGATGCCCGGCGACGAATGGCAGCAGTTCGCCAACCTGCGCGCCTATCTCGCCACCATGTGGACACAGCCCGGCAAGAAGCTGCTGTTCATGGGCTGTGAATACGGCCAGTGGCGAGAATGGAGCCATGACCGCGAACTCGATTGGTTCCTGCTCAACGAGCCGCGCCATAGCGGCGTACGCCAACTGCTCACCGACCTCAACCAGCTTTACGTGGAGCACTCGTCCCTGCACGAATGCGACTTCGATCCTCACGGATTCACTTGGGTGGTGAGCAACGACGACACCAATAGCGTCTTCGCCTGGCTGCGGTGGAGCGCTAAGGGAGAGCCGCTGCTGATCGTCGCCAACCTGACGCCGGTTCCCCGCGAGGGCTATCGTCTGGGCGTGCCACGGCCAGGACGCTGGGAGGAAATCCTCAACAGCGATGCCGAGTGCTACGGTGGCTCGAACCTGGGCAATCTGGGCCAGTTGGAATCCGAAGATTCGCCACTTCATGGCCAGACCGCCAGCCTGGCGATGACGCTACCGCCACTAGGGGTGGTGGTGCTCCGCCCTGCCGAGCCGGCTTGAGTCAACCCCCCTAGCCCAGCCGCTCTGCGAGAACGCCCAGGTCTGTGACGGTCAGGTCCGGTTCGACGCCCCAGGGGTCGAAGGGCGCGTCGAGGCTGCGGCGCACCCAGGCAGCGTGCAGCCCGGCATGGCGGGCGCCGATCACGTCGAAGGGATTGCTCGAGATCAGCCAGGTATCGCCGGGGGCGACTTCCAGCCGGTAACGCAGGTGAGCGTATACGGCGGGGTCGGGCTTGAAGCGCTTGACCTCGTCGACGCTTATCACCGCCTCGAAGCGTTCGAGGATACCGGCCTGCTCGAGCAGGCCGTTGACCGCATCGGAGGTACCGTTGGAGAAGGCGACGCAGCGCATGCCGGACGCGGCCAGCCGCTCCAGAGCGTCGGCGGCATCGGGAAAGGCCGGCAGGCGGGCATAAACCGCCATCAGGTGATCCTTGTCGACGTCCGACAGCTGGGACTGCAGCGCACGATCGGTGAAGTCCAGCGCTTCACGCGTGCACTGTCCGAAGGGGACGTAGGCCCCCATCAGACCGCGGCGAAAACTGTACTCCAACTGCTTGTCGCGCCAGCGCCGCGAAAACTCCACGGCGAGCGAGTCCTTGCCGCTCCTGCCGAGCCGCTCCTCCAGTTCGGTGACCACGCCGTGGGTATCGATCAGGGTACCGTAGACATCGAAGGCAAGTACCGTTGCCATCTGCTGTGCTCCTCGTTTCACTTGGCCAGTCCTCAGCATGGGCACTGCCGCTCCCGGGCTCAAGCAACGCGGCAGCATTATCGGCTTCACTCGCTTGCCAACCGCGACAGCGCGAAGCTGGCAATGGCGGTGTCCTGCACCCCGGTGCCGGTCAGGTCGCACACCGTGATGGCAGTGTCCGAAACCCGCAGTCGTTCGCCGCGCACGATCACCCGCCCCAGCTCATGGACCTTGAACGGGGGCTCACGCCCCTCATTGGCGAAAACCTTGAGTTCACCGTTGTGCTCGCTCTGGGCGCGGGTATCGCAGACGAAGGCATCGGCACGAGTCAGTACCGACTCGTCGAGCTCACGCTTGTCGGGGCTGTCCGAGCCCATGGCGGTGACGTGGACGCCGTCGGGCAGGTCGCTGGCCTGCAGCAGCGGCTCCCGGGAAGGCGTGGCGGTGACGATGATGTCGGCCTGCGCGCAGGCGGCGTGAACGCTGTCGTGCATGCTGACGGTGAGTCCCCGGCTGCGCATGCGGTCGGCGTAGGCCTCGGCACCCTCAGGACGGCGCGCCCAGACGTCCAGGGTATCGATGTTGCGCACCAGGCGCAGTGCCTCGACTTGGCGCTGGGCCTGCTCACCGGCACCGATCACCGCCACCCGACGACTGTCTTCGCGGGAGAGATGCTTGGCGGCGATGGCTCCAGCAACGGCGGTACGCACCATGGTCAGGTAGCCATCCTCGAACAGCACCGCCTCGACCCGCCCCGTCTCGGCAGAAAACAGCAGCATCAAGCCGCTGAGGCTCGGCAGGCCGCGCTTGGGATTGTCGAAGGAGCCGGTACTGACCTTGATGGCGAAGCGCTCCCAGCCCTTGATGTGCGCCGTCTTGACGTCGACCTCGCTATTAAACTCCTCCATCGACATCGACAGGATTGGCGGCTGTATGGCCTCGTCGCGACCCAGGGCAGCGAAACCCGCCTCGACCTGGCGCAGCGCCTGCTCGTCGATACCGACTACTGCCTCGATTTCGTCGCGCTGAAAGAACTTCATCCTCGACTCCTTTTTCGTCTACCTGCCGCTCATGGCCCGCGCCCGATCCAGCGTCCCCAGGGCCACGCCGTTGCCGGAAAGGATCAGCACCACCCGCTGGCCGCTCACGTCCAGGCCATGCTCGGCGAGCGCGGCCAGCCCCACCGCGGCGGCGCCTTCCACCAACAGTTTCTCATGCTCGAGAATGTCGACCATGGCGTGAGCGATGGCCGTCTCCGAGACCTTAAAATGGTCGTTCATCACGTCGCGTACCAAGGAAAAGGTACAACGATTGTCGAGGCCGATGCCGCCGCCCAGCGAGTCGGCCAGGCTCTCGACCTCTTCCACTGCCACGGGCCGGCCCGCCTGCAGGCTCTCCCACATCGCCGCACCGCGTGACAGGCTCACGCCGGTCATGCATGTCTCGGGGCAGATCGCCTTTACCGCCGCGCCGATTCCGCCGAGCAGCCCGCCGCCGGATAGCCCGACAATGACTCGGTCGAGGTCCGGCGCGTCCTCCATCAGTTCCAGGCCGATGGTGCCCTGACCGGCCGCAATCAGCGGGTCATCGAAGGGCGGGATCAGGGTCATGCCGCGCTCGGCCACCAGCCGCTCGACCTCGTCGAAGGCCTCGTCCTGGCTCTCACCCACGCGCCGCACCTCGGCGCCCAGTGCCTCGATGGCGGCCACCTTGTTGCCCGGCACCAGACGCGACAGGCAGATCGTCGCCGGCACGCCGAGCCGGGCCGCGGCGTAGGCCACCGCACGGCCGTGGTTGCCGGTGGATGCCGTGGTCACGCCGGCAGCCAGGGCCTCACGGCCATGGCGCTCGATCAGCGCAGCGATCATGTTGACAGCGCCGCGCAGCTTGAAGGCGCCGGTCGGCTGCTGGGTTTCCAGCTTGAGCAGAATCTCGGCATCGAAACGCTCGGAAAGCGCATGAGAACGGATCAGCGGCGTACGTACCACCTGGCCGGCGATGCGGCGACGCGCTTGATACACGGAAGCGAGGGAAACACCGTGCTGGGGTTGCGACATGCGATGCTGTCTCAGCGGCTCGTGGCAAAGGAGAGAGGTTATTCCAGACTAGAAAAGGTTGCCGACAAGGGCCAAGAAAAAGGCCGCGGGTTCGATCCCCGCGGCCTTAGGACTCCGCTTGGACGGATTAGCCGACCGACATGCTGGCCTTGACGACACCTTCGCGGACCAGTTGGTCAGTGACCTTGTTGACCGCGCGCTCGGCGCGGGCGACGATCTCGTCGACCTCGGCGCGGGTGGCCACCAGCGGCGGCGCGAAGCCGAGGATGTCGCCCTGCGGCATGGCGCGGGCGATCAGGTTCTCGTCCAGCGCCGCTGCGGACATGCGCGCACCGACCTTGTGCGCAGCATCGAAGTGCTGGCGCTTGGCCGGGTCGACGGAGAACTCCAGCGCCGCCAGCATGCCCACGCCGCGCACGTTGCCGACAATGGGATGGTCGCCGAAGGCGGCCTGCATCTGCTGCTGCAGGTAGGCACCGGTTTCGGCGGCGTTCCGGGTCAGCCCCTCGCGCTCGATGATCGCCAGGTTGGCCAGCGCCGCGGCGCAGCCCAGGGCGTGGCCGGAGTAGGTCCAGCCGTGGCCGATGGGGCCATACTTGGCGGTGCCCTGCTCCAGTACGCTCCACACGCGGTCGCCGACGATCACGCCGGAGAGCGGCTGATAGGCGCTGGTCAGGCCCTTGGCGACGGTGATCAGGTCGGGCTTGATGCCGTAGAAATGGCTGCCGAAGTCGGCACCGACACGGCCGAAGCCGCAGACCACTTCGTCGGCGATCAGCAGCACGTCGTACTTGGCCAGCACCGCCTGGATCGCTTCCCAGTAGCCTTCCGGCGGCGGCACGATGCCGCCGGTGCCGAGCACCGGCTCGCCGATGAAGGCGGCCACGGTGTCGGGGCCTTCGGCCAGGATCATCTCCTCGAGCTTCCGGGCGCAGTACTGCGAGAACTCACGCTCGCTCATGCCTTCCTGCTCGGCGGCACGGCGGTAGTAGTACGGTGCCTCGGTGTGCAGGATACCGGCCAGCGGCAGGTCGAACTGGTCGTGGAACGCCTTGAGTCCGGTCAGCGAGCCGGTGGCCAGGCCCGAGCCGTGGTAGCCGCGCTGGCGCGAGATCACCTTCTTCTTTTGCGGGCGCCCCAGCACGTTGTTGTAGTAGCGCACGATCTTGAGCTGGGTCTCGTTGGCGTCGGAGCCGCCGAGGCCGTAGTAGACCTTGGACATGCCGGGGCCGGCGAGCTCGATGATCTTCTCGGAGAGCGCAATCTGCGGCTCGTTGGAGTGGCCCACGTAGGTGTGGTAGTAGGAGAGCTCCAGCGCCTGCTGATAGATCGCCTCGGCCACCTCGGTACGGCCGTAGCCGATGTTGACGCAGTACAGCCCGGCGAAGCCGTCGATGAATTCTCGGCCTTCCTTGTCGACGATGTGGATGCCCTTGCCGCCGGTGATCACCCGGCCCGGCGCGTCGCCATGGGCGAAGTCACGCAGGTGGGTGGAGGCGTGGAAGGTGACCTTGCGGTCGCGCTCGATCAGATCGCGGTGCTGCTGGCTCATTATGTTCTCTCTTCTCTTCAGGTTCCCGCCGCAGCGGGGAGATGTTCAAATTCGTATGTCGCAGTTGGGGCCGGCATGCGCCCTCTCGCGATGCCCAAGGACGAAACCCTGGGGCTACGCTTGCGGCTTGCGCGTCGGACCGGAACAAGGTCCCTCTTGCCGGTCGCAAACGCGCACGTCCTCGATCGACCTCCCTGTCGATCGCCGCGCGCCGCTGCGCTTGACCCAGCGCCCTTGGGTAAATATCGCTCGATGGTCCATCCCGGCCGCTTGCTCGGCTAGCTCCCGGAAACTGAACCTAGAGCTCCCAGACAGTAATATTTCGTCTCCAGGTATTCATCTATCCCGGTGATGCCACCTTCGCGGCCCAGCCCCGACTGCTTGACGCCGCCGAAGGGCACGGGCGGTCCGGTCATCTTCACCGAGTTGACGCTGACCATGCCGTACTCCAGTGCGCGCAGCAGCTTCCAGATGCGGCGAATGTCGTGGGTATAGACGTAGGCCGCCAGGCCGTACTCGGTGTCGTTGGCCATGGCAATGACTTCATCGTCGTCGCGGTAGGCTGTCACCCCCGCTACCGGAGCGAAGTTCTCCTCGCGCCACACCTCCATCTGCGGCGTCACACCCGTCAGCAGCACGGGCATGAAGAAGTTCTCGCCCGGCGCCTGGGTCTGGTCGCCGGCCACAAGCGTGGCGCCACGCGAGATGGCGTCGTCGACGATGGATGCAGCCTTGTCCACCGCCTGGCGATGGATCAGCGGTCCCAGGTCGATCTCGCTCTCCATGCCGTTGCCCACGGTCAATGCCGCCATGCGCTCGGCGAAGTGCGCCACGAACTCATCATGGATCGACTCGTGCACCAGGATCCGGTTGGCCGCCAGGCAGTCCTGGCCGGCGGTCTGGAACTTGGCCGCCACCGCGGCGAAGGCCGCCTCCTTGGGGTCCATGTCCGGGCCGACGATGAACGGCGCATTGCCACCCAGCTCCAGCGACACACGTTTCACGGTGCTCGCGCTCTGCTCCAACAGCAGCCGGCCGACGCGAGTGGAACCGGTGAAGGATAGCGCCTTGACGCGCTCTTCGGCACACAGAATCTTCGATACTTCGGCCGGCTCGCCCAGCACCACATTGAACACCCCGGCGGGGACGCCGGCACGCTCGGCCAGCTCGGCCAGTGCCAGCGCCGAGAACGGCGTCTCGCCGGCCGGCTTGACGATCACCGGACAACCGGCGGCCATGGCGGCGGCGGCCTTGCGGGTGATCATCGCCAGCGGGAAGTTCCACGGCGTGATCAGCGCGGCGATGCCCACCGGCTCCTTGATCGTGCCCAGCGCGGCGTTGGGGATGTGGCTAGGAATGGTCTCGCCGAAGGTACGCTTGCCCTCCTCGGCGAACCAACGTACGAAGCTGGCACCGTACTCCACTTCACCCCGGGCGTCGGGCAGCGGCTTGCCCTGCTCCAAGGTCATGATGGTGGCCAGATCCTCGCGGTGGGCCTGCAGCAGGTCGTGCCAGGCCAGCAGGCGCTCGCAGCGCTCGTCGGCACGCAGTGCGCGCCAGTGGCCGAAAGCCGCATCGGCGGCATCCACCGCCTCACGGATCTGGTGCGCCTCGAGCCAGGGGATGTAGCCGATGACCTCGCCGGTGGCGGGGTCGAAGACCGTCTCCTCACGGCCGCCGTCGCCGTGGGTCCACTGGCCATTCACGTAGGCGTGCTGACGAAACAGGCGCGGATCGTCGAGCATGGTGGACAGTGTATTGGTCAGCTTCATGTTCATGCGGCACCTCCCCTGACATCGGCTCACTTGCAGGGCCGACTTTGGCAAAAACGAGAGAGCAGCCGGCGGCTGCTCGATGGGTACAGGGTAAGGGCAAAGCTTGGGCGGGACTTTTCGTTAGCCCACAGAACAAGTGCGCTTTTTTTTGTCCTCCAAGGGGAAGTTGCGTTTTTTTCTGTGCGCGCCGCTCATGTCTCCGGCGGGGCGGCCAGTGCCGCCTCGGTGAATACCAGCAGGCCGAGTTCGGGCCGGTAGCCGTGGATCTCGGTGACATCCAGCGCCTGCAGGAAGGCGAGGATCTCCTCGCTGACCACCTGTCCCGGCACCAGCACCGGAAAGCCCGGCGGGTAGGGAATCACGAAGCTCGCCGAGACCACATCGCGACCGGCGCGCATCTCGACCTGGAGTTCGCCGTTATCGAAGCGCAGGTACTCGGTGTTCTCCTCGTCATAGCTGAGGAAATAGGCGCGGCGGATGTCGCCCTGGGGCGTCTCGCTGCACTGGCGGAAGGCGTCGTGGAAGCGGCTAAAATCGGGCAGCGGCGGCAGCTCCTGGGTCAGCGAGTGCACCCGGCGCTCGATGATCTTGCGTTCCGGCCGGCTGCTCTCCTCCCAGCGGTACTCGAACTCCTTGGCCAGCTTGATCAGCACGTCGAGCAGGTAGGCAATGGAGCCGCGGGTAGTGCCGATGTTGGTCATGAATAGCACGGTGTTGCGCGAGGTCTTGTTGATCTGGATGCCGTACTTGTTCATCAGGTACTCGTTCTTGAAGGCATCGCCGTCGACCCCGGTAGTGCCGATGGCAATGGTCACCCGGGTGGGGTCGACGACGAACTGGTCCCGCGCCCAGGCCTCCTCCATCTGGTTCCAGCCGGTCACCGGGTCGAAGTAGGACTCCACGCCGGATTCGCGATACTCGGCGGGCACCATGTCGCTGTTCTTCAGCACGCGAAAGTACTTCTGCAGCAGCGGGTGAGTATAGAGCTGCTCACGCAGCGACAGAGCCGTTTCCACCTGGGCGTGAACCAGCTCGAAGCCCTCCATCTCGGCCTGCATGCGACCTACGTCCAGCGAAGCGACGATCTGGTAGTTGGGCGAGGTGGAAGTATGCGTCATGTAGGCTTCGTGGAAGGGAGCCTCGACCTTCTGACGGAAGTCCTGATCGTAGACGTGGATCATCGAACCCTGGCGCAGCGAGGTCAGGGTCTTGTGGGTGGAGTGGGTGGCATAGGTACGGATACGCACCGCATCCGGGTCGGGCATCAGCCGCCGCTCCAGCCAGGTGGCGTCGTCGTCGGGATCGAGCTTGTCGAACTCCGCCTTCCACGCCGCGTACTCCTCGCGGTAGGCCTCGCTGCGATAGCGGTCGCGCAGCGTACGCGCAGCGTGCATGGCCGTGCGCGGCCGATAGGTGGGGTTGAAGGTGGCGAAGGCGAACCACGCCTCGTCCCACAGGAACACCAGGTCGGGCTTGATCGCCAGGCACTCCTCCATTACCCGGCGCACGTTGTAGACCACACCGTCGAAGGTGCAGTTGGTCAGCAGCAGCATCTTGACCCGGTCGAGTTCACCGGCTCGCTTGTACTCGAGTAGGGTCTTCTTGATCTCGTGCAGCGGCACCGCACCGTACATCGAGTAGTCGTTGAGCGGATAGGAGTCGAGATAGCTGACGTGGGCACCGGCGAGCACCATGCCGTAATGGTGCGACTTATGGCAGTCGCGGTCGATCAGTACGATGTCGCGCGGCTTGACCAGCGCCTGCACCACGATCTTGTTGGCGGTCGAGGTGCCGTTGGTGACGAAGAAGCTCTGGCGCGCGCCGAAGGCCCGCGCGGCATACTCCTGGGCCTTCTTGATCGGCCCGTAGGGCTGCAGCAGCGAATCGAGCCCGCCGGAGGTGGCCGAAGTCTCGGCAAGGAAGATGTTGATGCCGTAGAAGTCGATCATGTGACCCGCCCAGTGCGAGCGGGTCACCGACTTGCCGCGCGAGATCGGCATGGCATGGAAGACCCCGGTGGGCTTCCGGCTGTACTCGCGCAGGGCGTCGAAGAACGGGGTGCGGTAGCGGCTGTCGATGGCACGCAGGATGGTGTGGTGCTGCTCGATGTAGTCGGTTTCGCGATAGAAGATGCGGTTGAAGTAGCGAATGTCGCGGCTCGCCGTGGCCTCGACATCACCGCTGGTGACCAGGAATTGATCGATCTCGGGGCGCAGCTCGTGGATCATCGAGCTCAACAGGATGCTGCGCTCGGCCTCGGTCTGGTGTTCCAGTTCCTTCTCCGACAGGCCCTCGAGGTAGTTGCGCAGGGCGCTCAGGTTGTACTTCGACTTGTAGGGGAACTCGTAGCGGATCAGGCAGGCCTGGATGTTGGGGTTGACCAGCACCGCGATCAGGGCGTCTTCGAAACTGCGCACCGTCACTACGTCGTAGACGAAGCGATCCTCCGGCCGCCGCATGTTGTGAAAAGCCTCGCGGACGACCTCCTCCTCCTGGGGCGACAGGTTGTCGACGATCAACAGCTCGAAGTAGGGCTGCGCCGAGCTGTTGGAGGCGGGATGTCCGCGCCGCAGCTGGGCCAGGGCGTCGAGGGCCTCGAGATCCTCGGCGTTGGCATCGGTCTCGGAGAGATCCACGTGACGACGCCGATAGGATTCGCTGATCAACGCCCGCACCAGGCGCTTGACCACCTTCTCCAGCAGGATGTACTCCTCGCGGTCGAACAATGACCACAAATGGCGGAAGTCCTCCTTGGAGGGGAAAGCGTGGTAGTCCTCGATGATTTCGAGCCGCGTCAGCTTGACGTCGATCGCCTTGACCAGATTACGCGCCCGGCTCTCGTCGCCAAGCCGCACCAGCTGGCCTAGGTCGCGCTTGAGCGCGTTCCAGGTATCGGCACGCAGTTGGGAAATCTTGTGATAGAAGCCCAGCGCAGTATAGGGCGTTTCGGTATGGCTGCTCTCGTGCATGGCGGCACCCTTTCCATCGTTGTTTGTTATCGTCTTTCCGCCGGCGACGACTCACAGCCGCAGTACCGGCTACCTGGGGCCGTAGCGGACCCGTATTTCCGTTTCGGGGAAGTGGTCGAAAGCCAGATCGAGGGATTCGCCCGGCCAGCGGTAGCTCACCTGCCCCGTCGTGGGCCAGTAGGCCGCGGTATAGATGGTACCGAGCCCGCGCCCGTAGTCGCGGCGAAACAGCGGCGGTGCGGCAAAGGCTTCGAGCAGGCGCCTTTCGGTAGTGGCCGGGTCATCCACCAGGATCGACAGCTGGCGTTCGCGGATGAGGGTTTCCGAGGCCAGCGCATGGGCGTACCACTCGATCTTTTTCTGGTGGTTGGTGGCCACCGGCACCCGCCGGATGCTGGCGCGACGATCGGGGCCGATCATGGCCGTGACGTAGCGGCCGGCAGCATCGGTCAGGGTGATGTTGTAAGCCATGTGGGTGGGGACCCGGGCCAGCACCTCGGCAGCCTCGGGGACGCTGTCGCAGAACTCCAGCAGGTAGCGCAGAATGATGGGGGCGCCGAAGCCCTCTCCCACCGCCTTGCGCCCGCCGAAGGACAGCGATACGGCGAGCCCGCGGTCGTTCATGCCGTCCAACACCCCCCACAGGCAGTCGGTCATGGCGATCACTGCGCGCCCGTTCCAGCGGGTATGCAGGACGGTGCCCTCGCACAGTTCCGGCGGGTAGTCGTAGTTGCGCGCCAGCAGGCTGGAGCTATGCCGGGCCAGTACCGCCTGGGAGCAGCCGGTGATGTAGGGTGGCGGCTGGTAGAGGCTGAGGAAACGCGCCGCCAGGTCACCGCCGCCGGCCAGCGCGCAGAGTGCACCGTAGGTCTCGAGCAGTTCCGGCATGTGCCGGCGCAGGGCGTTGTAGCAGCTCAGGTACGCCGGCCGCTCCCGTTCGCCCTCGGCCAGGTACCACGCCTCATAGGCCGGCCAGTGGTAGTCGAACAGCGACTGCCACTTGGGCCCCGGCACTTCCTCGTGCAGGGAGCGGAACACCAGCGATTTCTCCATTTTCACCTGCCGCGCCTCGTGCTGCCCTTCGACCTCGACGTTCACAGTATCTTGAAGTTGCTGCCGCCGATGGCGTGGGTCACGGCAACCTCCTCCACCGCCGGGTCCTGCAGCGGCTGGCCGGCGTATTCGCCGCGAATGCCCTCGATCCAGGCGCGGGCCCTCTCGGTGAGCTGGAAGTCGTCGTCCATCAGGCGTCCGCGGGTGATCAGGATACCCAGGTCGGCTCCCTCGTAGCGGAAATCACCCGCCCCGCTGATGCGCAGGAAGAAGGCTTCGCGATCGTTCTCGGCGGAATGGGGATGATAGCTGTAGTGGTCGTAGCCGATCTTGCCGTCCTCGGCCATGGTCCAGACCCCGGTGCGCGGTGCCTGAGTCAACAGGTCGACGCTCTCGTCGGTGTGCTTGATCACCAATTGGCTCCAGCTATCGACGCTGTCCGGATGCGACCAGCGCTCGTTGATCTCCTCGATGTCCAGCTCGAAGTCGACCTCGGAGAACTCCAGCAGATGGAAGAGGAACAGCGGAATGTCGGAGTGGGCGAAGGCCGCCACGTTGGTCAGCGAACTGGCGCCGGTGACGCGCGGGTTGAGCTCGCCCAGGAAGACCTCGCCGTTGTCCATGTCGATCAGGAAGTCGAGCTCGAAGTAGCCGCGATAGCCCTCCTCGCGCAGCGCCTCGCCGAACTTGAAGGTGTACTCGCGCGCCTTGTCGCGGACTTCCTGGCTGAAGGCGCCGGCAAACATCTCGTTGCCGCACCAGCCGCCCTTGTAAGGCGTCAACGACTTGAACCCGACCAGTTCGGTCATCAGCGGGCCGACCACAGTGCCGCAGCGGGTGGCACAGGCCTCGATCGCCGAACCGCGGCAGTTGATGCGCTTCATGATCTTGACCTCGGGTTCGGCCTCGATCTCCTCGGCATGCTTGTAGTAGTCGTCCTCGCTGGCGATGAAGAAGGTGGTATGCCCGGAGTCGCCGTAGGCGGTCTGTACCACCAGATCGTCGCCCAGCTCACGACTCACCTCGAGCAGTTCCTGATAGCTGCCGACCTTCGCCAGCACGTTGGGCACGCTGGGCACGCCGGCCTTGTTGCCGATACGCACCGTCTCGATCTTGTTGTCCATCCGGCTGCGCAGCGCCGCCGGCGGAAAGGCGACCCGCAGCCCCAGTTGATGGCAGATTTCCTCGGTGTACTCGTCGAACATCAGGAACGCCGCCACACCGGCGCTGTCGCCGGAGGCCCTGGACTGGATAAAATCGATCACCTCCTTGTGTTCGAGCAGGTAGTTGTTGATGTCCTCGATGCTCTCGAAGTCGCGCGGGAACTTCTCCTTGGGCACGAAGACGTTGCGCTGCTGGCCGTCGAAGCAGTCGATGTAGTTGATATGGCGAAAGCCGCCCACCCAGTCGCCGATGCCGAGCAGATTGAAGTTGGTGGCGGAGATGAAGTAGACGGGCTCCTTGTTGTTGCGAAAGTGGCGACGCACATCGGCAATGTTGTTGATCTTGTTCATTGTGTTCGCTCCATCGATGGCAGGCGGTATGGGTGGTGATCAGTACTCCTCGATATCCGTGCGCTGAGGCTTGGCCAGCGGCCCCAGGCTCGAGAGAAAGGGCAAGGCGTCTCGTTCGGCGCGGTAGACGGTAAAATCCACCTGGCGGTCACGGAAACTCTTGAGCGGCTGGCCCAGGCCACGCAGGCCGGTCTCGCGCTCGCGCCGCACGCGGTTGAAATCCACTTCGATGGGCATGATCTCCTCACCGGTGCCGGCCTGGTGAATGACGTCACCCGAGGGCCCGACGACGATGGAACGGCCATTGCCGAGAGCCCCCGCGCCGTTGATGTCGAAGAAGTAGCACTGGTTGACCGCGGCATTGGTGCGAGCAATGGAGAGTTCGATGTCGCGGTCGATGGTATCGGTCATGGTCGGGTGGAGGATCACCTCGGCGCCCATGGCGGCAAGGGTTCGGGTGGTCTCGGGAAACCACATGTCGTAGCAGATCGACACGCCGAAGCGGCCGACGTTGGGAACGTCGAAGAGCACGAATTCGCTGCCGCTCTCCACCCCGGCCTCGTAGGGCCGGAAGGGGAACATCTTGCGGTAGCGCGCCACTACCTGGCCGTGGGGGTCGATCACCGACAGGGTGTTGTAGATGCCAAGCTCGGTCTGCTCGAACATCGAGCCCGGGATCAGCCAGATACGGTACTGCTCGGCCAGCTGGCAGAAGAATTGCTCGACGTGGCTCGGCAGCAGGTGGGCATGGTGTGGTGAGGAACCCAACGGCATCAGCTCGCTGAACAGGACCATCTGCACCTGTGGGAAGCGGCTCATCAGCACATCGACCCGGTGGCGCATGGCCTCGGTGTTGTCACCGTGATGCAGGGCCTGCATCTGCACACCAGCGATGGTGAAGTAGGACATGGGCATCTCTCTGCGTCAGGCGATCTCGTTTCAGGGCGCTTCATCTCGTCCGGCACCGCTGCATCGTGCCGGAGGGATCGCCCGGCCAAGTGAGCTCTTGCTCACCCTCGCCTTTAGCTTATGCCATGTTGCCGCTCGGGTATCAACGTTGAGTCCTCGTTGGCCGCCGCGCTGGGCAAGCCTCGCGGAGCATCAGGAGGGAAGGAAATCGCCCTGCTCCAGGCCTGGGGCGGGGCGCTTGACCGCCTTGGTCACGATATAGGTGAAGTAACGCTCGATACCGGCGTCGGAGGTCAGCCATTCGTCGATCAGACGCTGGTAGGCATCCACGGAGTCGGCCTCGACTCTCAGCAGGTAGTCCACACCGCCGCCCACGGCCACGCACTCGGTGACCTCGGGCGTGTCGTGAACCAAGGCTTCGAAGCAGGCGAAGCTCTCGGCATTGTGCTGCTTGAGTTCGATCTGTACCCACACCGGGGTACGCTTGACCAGCGCATGGGAATTGATACGGGCACTGTAGCCCTCGATGATGCCGGCCTTTTCCAGCCGCCGGACCCGCTCCCAACATGGGCTGACCGAGAGGTTGATCGCCTCGGCCAGCTTCGACTTGGTGATGCGCCCGTCGCGGGACAGGATCTCGAGTATCTTCAGGTCATAGCGATCAAGCTTCATCGTTCTCTCTTTTATTCAATCGGGCGCGGCCGGAACATCGCCTTCAGCCCAGCGAATCCACCACCTCGGCGATCACCGCGATGGTGTCGCCCATGTTGACCAGTGCCGGAAAGCGCCGCGCGGCCAGGATACCGTCGCGGCCTGCGCGGTATTCCACCGGCGCGCTGCCGCTGCGGGTCATGTCGTAGATCCGGGCAATGACCTGCCCCTTCTCGACCTTGTGGCCCAGCGCCAGCGTCAACTCGAGCAGGCCGGTATGTTCGCTCTGCACGTAGCAGCTGGCATCGGGCATGTCGAGATAGACCTGGGGCTCGGCGGGCATCTTCACCTCGCCCTCGACCAGGCCGAAATGAATCAGGAAGTTGCTCACGCCGCGTTCGGTGATGGCCAGGCTCTCGGGCGTCGAGGTGCCGCCGCCGCCCAGCTCAGTGGCAACGAATACCTTGCCCTGGCTCTCCACTGCGGTGTCGAACAGCGCCGCGGCATCGAGCTCGAACATCATCATGGCGTAGGGGGCGCCGAACGCCTTGGCCCCCTCCAGCGCCTGACGCTGCTGCTCGGGATTGTCGAGCACGTGGGAAGCGCCGAAGGGAATGATATCCAGGGTGCGCCCACCGGAGTGCAGGTCGAGCACCACGTCGCACATCGGCACCAGCACACGGGTGAAGTAGTCGGCGATCTTCTGCGTCACCGTACCATCGGGGTCGCCGGGAAAACTGCGGTTGAGGTTGCCGCCATCCATCGGCGAGGTACGTCTGCCGGCCATGGCTGCCGGCAGATTCATCATCGGCACGATGATCACCCGCCCGCGCACGTCCTCGGCACGCAGTTCGCTGGTGAGCTTGATCAACGCGGTGATGCCTTCGTACTCATCGCCGTGGTTGCCGCCGGCCAACAGCGCCGTAGGCCCCTCACCGTTCTTGATCACGGTGACCGGGATCATCACCGCCCCCCAGGCCGACTCGTCGGTGGAGATCGGCAGCTTGAGGAAGCCATGCTGGACGCCGTCTGCGTCGAAGTCCACGGTGGCGCTGATCGGGCTGGGTCGCTTGCTCATCTTGGCTCTCTCCTCATTTCACGAATAGCTGGCGCGGGAAGCTGGCCAACGATTCGCAGCCGGTTTCCGTGATCAGGATGCTCTCGGTAATTTCGAGTCCCCACTCGTCCTGCCACATGCCCGGCATGAAGTGGAAGGTCATGCCGGGTTCGAGAATGGTCTCGTCGGAGGGACGCAGGCTCATGGTGCGTTCGCCCCAGTCCGGCGGGTAGCTGATGCCGATGGGATAGCCGCAGCGCGCACCGCCGCGGTCGAAGCCGTACTTGTCCATGGCCGCGCCCAGCGCCATGGCGATGTCGGCGGTACGGTTGCCGGGCTTGGCCACCGCCAGTCCGTTCTCGATGCCTTCAAGCAGTGCCGATTCGGCGCGCACGAACTCCTGCGGGGGGCGGCCCAGGAACACGGTGCGCGACATGGGCGCGTGATAGCGCTTGAACACCCCGGCGATCTCGAAGAAGGTGCCCTCGCCCTTGCGGAAGGGGGTATCGTCCCAAGTCAGGTGTGGTGCGGCGGCATCCTTGCCGGTGGGCAGCATGGGCACGATGGCGGGATAGTCGCCACCATGGACCTTGCCGTGTTCGTCGACCCAACCTTCGATTCCCACCCGATAGATCTCGGAGACCAGCTTGCTCTTGGGCAGGCCGGGCTCGATCACCTCGAGAATGCGCGAGTGCATTCCCTCGACGATCTTGCCGGCGACGCGCATGTAGGCGATCTCCTGGGGAGACTTGATCGACCGGCACCAGTTGACCAGCGAGTTGGCATCCATGAAACGCGCATGGGGCAGCTCTCGCAGCAAACTCTGGTAGGCCTTGGCCGAAAAATAGTAGTTGTCCATTTCCAGCCCCACCACCCCCTCGTGCCAGCCGCGGTCGGGCATGATCGACTGGGCCAGGTAGTCCATGGGGTGCATGTCCGGATTCTGGACGTAGTAGTCGGGGTAGTACGTGATGTTGTCGGGATCGATCCAGCAGGTGCGCAGCGCCCCGTTGGCATCCATGCGACGTCCATACCAGACCGGCTCGCCTTCCAGGCCCACCAGCACGCACTGATGCACATAGAAGGACCAGCCATCGTAGCCGGTCAGCCAGGCCATATTGGAAGGATCGCTGATGACCAGCACGTCGATCCCGCGGCTGGCCATTTCGGCACGTACCTTCCAGAGCCGGCTTGCGTATTCTTCACGAGTGAAGGGCAGGGATACCTGAGTCATTGGGCCACTCGCCATCGCATCACCAAGAGCCAGCCACCTCCCCAGGAGAGGGCCGGGCCAAAGGGTAGTCGGCCGTTGGGTCTGGAAAGGGATCTTCGCCAGAAATTGTCATGATTCATGCAAGTCAAAAGCATGACAATACCAAGCCAATACCGCTAAGCTGATAGTAGCACCCACCCTTGGCAGGCGGTCAAAGGCTTTATTGAATCATGACAATTGATCTAACCCCGTACCTGACGGATACGGGGCCCAAGTACCTGGCTATCGCTCGCGCCCTTTCGGAAGCGGTGCGTCAGGGCGAGCTTTCGCCCGGTACGCGACTACCGCCACACCGACAGCTCGCCGAAAGTCTCGGCGTCAGTGTGCAGACCGTGTCGCGGGCCTACGCCCAAGCCGAGAAAATGGGGCTAGTGCAGGCCCGAGTCGGCAGCGGTACCTGGATCAACGCGCTGGACGATGCTCGCGAATCGGCCTACCTGCGTGGCCACGAAGCGCGTCAGGAAAGTCCACTCATCGACCTGTCGATCGCCCACCCCGTATGTCCCCCGGGCCATCACCTGCGCTTTCGCCAGGCCCTCGCGGAGCTGGCCGAGCAGGCCAGCCCCGAGGTGATCACTGCCTGCCGGCCGATTGCCGGACTCGTTCATCAGCGTGAACGCGCCAGCGCCTGGCTACAGTCACGCCTGCACGTACCCGGCGAGTTGGATGACCGGATCCTCTGCAACGGTGCCGCCCACGGCCTGATGCTGGCGATTTCGAGCGTGGTCCAGCATGGCGACCTGGTGTTGACCGAGGCATTGACCGATCACGGCCTGATCGCGCTGTCCCGCACGCTGGGCTTCCAGCTGCGCGGTATTGCCATCGATCACGAAGGCATCGTGCCCGAAGCCCTGGAGCTGGCTTGCCATCGCTTCAAGCCACGGGCGCTCTACCTGACACCGACCCAACTCAACCCTACCGGAGCGACGATGAGCGAGGCACGTCGCGATGCGGTAGCCGAGGTGCTGGCACGCCATCGGGTGTGGTTGATCGAGGACGACGTGCACGCCTTGCTGGAAGCGCCGGGCTTCACGCCGGTGGCGGCGCGCATCCCGCAACAGAGCTTTCACGTTACCAGTCTGACCAAGGTGACCGTGCCGGGCCTGCGCGCCGGCTACCTCACCGTACCACGCGGTCAGTTGCATCATGTCCTACCGCGCATGCGCGCCACCACCTGGATGGCCACCTCGCTGATGTTCGAGATCGCCGACCGCTGGTTGGCCGACGGCACCGTCGAGGCCATGGCCGCCGAACAGCGCACCCTGCTCGGCGAACGTCAGTTGCTCACCCAGAGGCTGCTGGGGCACCACGCCCTGGAGTCCCGCCCCACCAGCCTGCACGTGTGGATCACGTTGCCCGACGCTTGGCGCGCCGAAGAACTGCAGCAGCAGGCTGAGCAGGAGGGACTGGCCATCACCACCGCGGTGCCGTTCATGGTGGAGCAGACGCCGCCGCCGCGGCGCATTCGCGTTAGTCTCGGTGCCGAACAGGATATCGCCCGCCTCGAGGAGGGGCTCAAGCGCCTGGGCTTGCTACTCGACGAAGCACCGCCGCCGATGATGCAGATCGTCTACTGATACGCTTAACATTGAATACAGCCAACGGGAGAAAACGGCTATGCGCATACTGCTGCACAACGATGACATCGAGGCTTGGCGCGACGCGCTGACCGAGCGCCTGCCCGACGCCGAGATCGTCACTGCCGACGATCCCGCCGAGCAGCGCCGCGACGCCGATTACCTGGCGGTGTGGAAGCCGCCCGCGGCACTGTTGCGCGAGCAGAGCCGCGCCCGCGGCATCATCAATCTGGGCGCCGGCGTCGACGCCCTGCTGAACAACCCCGCTCGCCCCGAGGGCGTGCCCATCGTCAAGCTGCGCGATGCCGGCTGATGTTCGAGATCGCCGACCGCTGGTTGGCCGACGGCACCGTCGAGGCCATGGCCGCCGAACAGCGCACCCTGCTCGGCGAACGTCAGTTGCTCACCCAGAGGCTGCTGGGGCACCACGCCCTGGAGTCCCGCCCCACCAGCCTGCACGTGTGGATCACGTTGCCCGACGCTTGGCGCGCCGAAGAACTGCAGCAGCAGGCTGAGCAGGAGGGACTGGCCATCACCACCGCGGTGCCGTTCATGGTGGAGCAGACGCCGCCGCCGCGGCGCATTCGCGTTAGTCTCGGTGCCGAACAGGATATCGCCCGCCTCGAGGAGGGGCTCAAGCGCCTGGGCTTGCTACTCGACGAAGCACCGCCGCCGATGATGCAGATCGTCTACTGATACGCTTAACATTGAATACAGCCAACGGGAGAAAACGGCTATGCGCATACTGCTGCACAACGATGACATCGAGGCTTGGCGCGACGCGCTGACCGAGCGCCTGCCCGACGCCGAGATCGTCACTGCCGACGATCCCGCCGAGCAGCGCCGCGACGCCGATTACCTGGCGGTGTGGAAGCCGCCCGCGGCACTGTTGCGCGAGCAGAGCCGCGCCCGCGGCATCATCAATCTGGGCGCCGGCGTCGACGCCCTGCTGAACAACCCCGCTCGCCCCGAGGGCGTGCCCATCGTCAAGCTGCGCGATGCCGGCATGAGCGAACTGATCGGCGACTACGTGCGCTACGGCGTACTGCATTTCCAGCGTGATTTCGACCGCTATCGGCATCAGCAGGCTCGTCACGAATGGCGCGAGCACACCCTCGTGGACAAGCGTGACTGGCCGGTGGGCGTGCTGGGCCTCGGTGCCATCGGCGCCAAGGTGGCCGCCATGGTCGCCGCCGACGGCTTCCCCGTGCACGGTTGGAGCCGCTCACCCAAGTCGCTCGACGACATCACCTGCCACCATGGCGACGCCGGCCTTGCCGAGCTGCTCGGCCGGGTGCGCACTCTGGTACTGCTGCTGCCGGGCACCAGCGCGACCCGTCATATCATCGATGCCGAGGCGCTCGCCAAGCTGCCCGAGGGCGCCAGTCTGATCAACCCCGGCCGCGGCAGCCTGATCGACGAGTCGGCACTGCTCGAGGCGCTGGGTGACGACGAGCAGGAAGGCCGCCTGCGTGGCGCTCTGCTCGACGCCTTCCCCGACGAGCCGCTGCCCGAATCGAGTCCACTTTGGGCGCATCCGCGCATCTGGGTGACCCCGCACATGGCCGGCCCTACGCCGCTGACAGAAGCCGTCGAACAGGTAGTCGAGGCGATCCACGCCTTCGAAGCAGGTGACGAACTCGAGACCGTCGACCCCGAGGCGGGCTATTGAATAGCATCGTCAAAGCCTGGTGAATGACTAATGAATCCGACGCCATGCCCCCTCCTTGGAGGAGGCATGGTCATTGATCTAACGTGAACGGGGAAATTCTCTGCGAGAGCCATCAGAGGGGCTGCTTGGTAGGACGAATAATTATCTCATTCACGTCCACGTCGGCCGGCTGCTCGATCGCAAAGGCAATGGCGCGAGCGACAGCGTCAGCATCGATCGCCAGCTCATAGAGTTCGTTCACCCCCTGAGCGGTTTCGACGTCAGTTATGGTGGTGGTCAATTCGGTAGCCACCGCTCCTGGCGAGATGTTGGTAGAGCGAATTTCATCGCCGCCTTCCTGACGAACACCCTCACTGAGCGCCTTGACCGCATACTTGGTGGCGCAGTAGACGGCCGCCGAAGGAAAGACCACATGGCCGGCTACGGAGGAAAGGTTGATGATATGGCCCGCGTGCTGCTCACGCATCGTTGGCCAGACCGCGGCAATGCCGTACAGCACCCCCTTGATATTGACGTCTATCATCTGCTCCCATTCATCTACCTTGAGTTGATCGAGCGGCGATAAAGGCATTAGACCGGCATTATTGACAAGCACATCGATACGGCCATATTCCCGCTTCGCCGCATCGGCCAACCCATCAACTTGGGCCCGGTCGGTCACGTCGGTGATTCGGTAGATGGCTTCGCCGCCCTGCTCCACGATGGCATCGCACAGGGCCTTAAGCCGCTGTTCGCGACGGGCGCCGAGAACCAGTTTCGCACCTGCCTTGGCCAAACGATGGGCGGTGGCTTCGCCAAGGCCGCTGCTGGCTCCGGTAATGATGACGACTTTCTCTTGGATATTGGACATCGAGTTCTCCACTGGAAAAGTATGTCGACACTGGGCCATTGCCGGTGGCAATGGGGATCAGGTCGGCTGATGCTCGGCCAACGTCGGGTAGTCTGTATAACCGCGCTCGTCACCTCCATAGAAGGTGGTGTCGTCCCATTCGTTGAGGGCCGCCTGGCGGCGGAAGCGCTCAGGAAGGTCCGGATTGGCAATAAAGGGTCGTCCGAAACTGACCAGGTCGGCTTGGCCGTTATCGATGCGTTGGCCTGCCTCGTCAGCGTTATAGGCACCGTTGCCGATATAGGTACGTGAAAAGCCGGTACGGATCGCGTCTATCACCGATTCAGGGCGGCCCGACTCGTGATTGCCCTGAAAGGAATCTTCCACCACTTCGAGAAAGGCGATTCCGCGCTCATCGAGCGCCCTTGCGAAGGCGCCGAAGGTTTCTCGAGGGTTGTCATCTTGCATGGCATTGAAGCTTCCAGTAGGGCTCACCCTCACCCCGACGCGCTCAGTGCCCCAAACCTCGGCGACCGCCTCGACGACCTCCAAGGGGAGACGCATGCGGTTCTCCAGCGAGCCACCATAGGCATCGGTACGCTGATTGCTCCCGCTCTTGAGAAACTGGTCGAGCAGATAGCCGTTGGCGGCATGCACTTCGACACCGTCAAAGCCGGCACGCTTGGCGTTTTCGGCCCCCTGACGATACTGTTCGATGACATCGGGCAGCTCCTCGGTTTCCAGCGCTCTTGGCGTGGGGATGTCCACCATGCCCGAGTCGGTGCTGATATAGGTCTTGGCTCCCTTAGGGCGCAACGCCGAGGGGGCCACCGGCAATTGGCCGTTGGGCTGCAGTTCAGGGTGAGAGATCCGGCCGACATGCCACAGTTGCAGGAAGATACGTCCGCCGGCATCGTGCACCGCGTCCGTGACTTTCCCCCAGCCCTCGACCTGAGCCTCGGAATGGATACCGGGCGTAAAGGCATAACCCTTGCCCTGTGGCGATACCTGCGTGGCTTCGGCAATGATCAGCCCGGCACCAGCCCGCTGTCGGTAGTACTCAGCATTAATGTCATTGGGCACATCGCCGGGCTGGCTCGCCCGCGATCGCGTCAAGGGCGCCATCACCACCCGATTGGGCAGGGTCAAATCGCCGAGTGTATAGGACTGGAAAAGAGCGCCGTCGCGTTGGGTCATGCAACTCTCCTTGTCAGATGGCCTGCGTGAACAAACGGGACCTGTCGAAGCCTTCCAAGGCTTGTCACTTCCAAGTCCTGACGTGAAGTATGGCGTCCTTCACGAATCGTGCAATGATCGCTCTCAGAGGTCGCCTTGTCCCCCTGCGCCAGGTGAGGCCGACTCGATAGCACGAAAGAATGCGGCGAGCCAGGGTCCGCCGCGTCATCGTCATGCCCTCGTCGTACGTCACGCCGGCTGCGGCAGTCGCCTGACCTCCCGACCACCGAACACGGGCACGGCCGTGAGTTCGATCAGGTCGTGCTGCCCGTGGCTGTCGCTCACGCGGAAGCGCGCAATCAACCTGGCCATCTCGCCAGCCTGGTCGTCCAGCGAGCGGCTGGCTGTCGCCACCTGCTCGACCAGCGCCGCGTTCTGCTGCGTGGTAGCTTCCAGCTGGGCCACGGCCTGGTTGATCTGCTCGATGCCCGTCGACTGCTCTCCGCTGGCAGAGGAGATCTCCGCCACCAGGTCAGCGACCCGCCGCACGCCTTGGGAGATCGCCGTCAGCGCCTCGAAGGTCTGGCCCACCAGCCCGTTACCTGCTTCCACGCGCTGGGTGGTGTCACCGATCAGCCGACGAATGCGCTCGGCCTCTTCGGCGCTACGGCTGGCCAGCTTGCGTACTTCACCGGCCACCACGGCGAAGCCGCGCCCGTGTTCACCGGCTCGCGCCGCCTCCACCGAGGCATTGAGCGCCAGCAGGTTGGTCTGGAAGGCGATGCCGTCGATGGCCTCGACAATATCCGTGACCTGACGGTTGGCCTCGAAGATCTGCTGCATGGCCTGACGCGCCTCCTCGGCGACCCGACTGGCCTGCTCCGCCTGTGCCACGGCTTGCTCGCTCATGGTACTGGCCTGGCGTGCATGATCGGCCGATTGGCGTACGGTGGAGGTCATCTGCTCCATGCTGGTGGCGGTTTCCACCAGCGAGGCGGACTGCTCCTCGGTGCGGCTCGCCAGGTCCTCGTTGCCCTGGGCGATCTCGCCACTGGCCGAACCGACGCCGCGCGCGCCCTGCTGTATCGAGGCCACCAGCGCCTCCATGCTGGCGGTGGAAGCATTGAAGGCGCGGTAGAGCTGGGAGAGCTCATCGCTGCCGGGCTCCACCAGGCGCTGGGTAAGGTCACCGCCCCGCGCCTCGATCTGGGCTAGCGCGAGACGCAACGGCCTCACCATGCTGCGCACCAACGCAATGGAGAGCACAACGGCCGCCAGTATGGCTAATGCCGCCAGCCCGGCAAAGGTCGCCAGTCCCAGGCGAGCCTCAGCCGCCAGCGCAGCGGCACGCTCCTGCACGTCACCGGCCATGGCGAGCTCGACGCCGCGCAAACGTTCGATCTTGCCGGTCTGGGCTTCGAACCAGCGCTCAGGTCGGATGCCGTAGCCACCGTCGATCCCCTGGTGCATGGCGATCTGGCGCATCATGTACAGGCCGCTGTTCGCCTCGTGCTCCGTGGTAGCGGTACGGTAGTTCGTCACGATGTCCGGACTCGCCAGGACGGTGAAGCTCTCCTCGAACGCCTGCTCCTCACCCAACAGGCGCAGGAAGCGATAATAGACGTCCGGCGACATGCGGTTGGCGGCGAAGGCGCTGGCCAGCAGCGCCCGCTCGATGCCGGCGCTCTCCTTGATTTCCAGCAGAGCGTAGTAGGCACCCAGGCTGCGGGACAGCTCCCCAGCGCTGCCAAGGGTACTCAACCTACCCACCACCGCGGCCAGGCGCGAATTGATCTCGGTGTAGTAGTCGAGCGCCTCCAAGCCGTTAATCTCCAGCGCATCGACCTTGCGACGCATGCCGGCGATCTCGTCCAGCAGCGCCCTGATCTCCTGCTGACGCTGCCCGATGCTGTCGTCGCGACTGGCATCGAGCCCGACCCGAACGTCACGATAGACGATGAGTTGCTCATCGACCCGCTCGCGCTGAGCTGTAAGGCGATTGCCGAAGTTCTCACCACGGCTACCGAGGAAGCCAACCGAGAGTCCACGCTCGACCTGCAGTTCGTGCATCAGACCGCCCAGCTCCGCCGACAGCCCGGTGAAGCGGTCGACCTGTTGCATGTCGCTGGCCAGCCGCTGACGCTCCATGATGCCGCTGCCGGCCAGCCAGACGATGATGCAGAGGGGAAATGCCAGTGCCAGCATGAACTTGCGTGACACTGGAATACGGTGGAGAAAGTTTTTCATGTTCATTTTTCCTGCCGAGCTCAGGTGATATCGGAGTGTCGTGACATGGCTGGCGTGGCTGTGCCGTTGTTGTTGTGATATCCGTCGGCCTTGAGGCGAATGTGTTGTATCGCGCTTCTCCTTTTACGACCACGCGCGGCAAAGCTTGAGCTCGCCCCTTCGGCTTCTGCCCTATCTTTGATCGATGTCACGCTTTCGTCCGTTACGCCCCCCTCGACCCGCGATAGCGTTGCCGTGACTGCGGCAATCTGTTGATTCAGCCTGCCGCAACCGAGGAATAATCGTGCAGCGTGGAACCCACCGGGTCCGCCGGGTTCACAGCTACTGTCGCCTTTCAGCCAAGCGGTGCCCGACATGAACCGATCCCTGCGAGCGCTTGCCCGCCTCCCCCTCTTCCTCATGCTGCTGGCTGGGATCCCCGGCACGACCGTGGCAGCCGTGCCGGGGTCTGAAGCCCTCATGCAGCCTTTCAGCGCCAGTTATCGTCTAGAGGTGAAGGGCTGGCCCAACGCCACCATCGAGCATCGGTTGACCCGGGAGAGCGGCCACTGGCAGAGCCGCATGCAGGCCGCCATCTCCGTGGCCCGCGGCAACGAGCGCAGCCGCTTCATCGTCACGCCGGAAGGCGTGCGCTCGGTGAACTATTCGAGCGCCTATTCACTGCTGGGGGTGGGCGATAACTACCGACTGGGCGGCAACGAGCTGGCCAGCCTGCCCGACCGTCAGGCGGCCCTGGTCGAACTCTCGCGACGTGCGCTGAATGGCGGCTGCGAGAATGACGCCTGCCGTCTGGTCTATCAGGATCATCGCGGCCGCGAGGAGGTCCTCGACTATCGGCTGCTGGGAGTGGAGACGCTTAGCCTGCCCGCCGGTGAGTTCGAGGCGGTCAGAGTCGAGGTGAACGACCCGGAAACACCCGAGAAGACAATGCTGTTCCATTTTCATCCCCGCTACCCCGGCTTGCTGCTGGCGGTGGACTACCGCCGCGACGGCGAACGCAGGAGTCGTCTCACGCTCACCTCGCTGACAACCGAGGCGCCTTGAACTCTTCCAGAGACACCTCCCGGGCGCACCGAGCCAAAGCCTGGTAGAGTTGGCGGCTTTCGCCGCCATGGGCGGCTTCGGTGAAGGGAATCACAATGCTGTCGGGGCTTTTGATCGTGCTGCTGCCGCTGGTGCTGGGCTATCTGGTGCCGGTACGCCATTCGGGCGCCATGGCCGGCATCAACCACGGCGTCAACGCCTCGGTCTACGTCATCCTGCTGCTGATGGGCATTGGCTTGGCAGGCCTCGATGAACTCGGCCGCGAGCTGTCGCGCATGGGCGTCCAGGCCCTCAAGCTGTTCGCGGTGATCTCCGCCTGCAACCTGCTCGCGCTATGGTGGCTGTCGCGCCGGCTGAGCCTGCGCATGGGGCCTTCACCGGTGGTGGCGAATGCCCCCACGACCAAGCTCGCCGCACTGCTCGGCTCGCTGTCGCTGGTGGCTGTGGTAGCGGGCGGCGTGCTGCTTGGCCTAGCGCTTGCCTGGTTGGGTGGTGACGTCGTCTTCCGGCATGCCGAGCAGTGGGCCGAATGGGTACTCTACCTGCTGCTGGCGCTGATCGGCTGCCAGCTGCGCAACTCGGGCATGCCGCTGCGCCAGATACTGCTCAACCGACACGGCCTGGCCATTGCCACGGTACTGGCGGTCAGCTCGCTGATCGGCGGATTGCTCGCCGCCCCCCTGCTCACGCTACGCTGGAACGAGGGCCTGGCTCTGGCATCCGGTTTCGGCTGGTATTCGCTCTCGGCAATCCTGATCGGCGATCAGCTCGGCCCGCTGTTCGGCGGCGTGGCCTTCTTCAACGACCTCACCCGCGAACTGCTGGCCTTCATCCTGATTCCCCTGACCATCTACCGCCATGCCCCGCTGGCTATCGGCTACGGCGGCGCCACCTCGATGGACTTCACCCTGCCGGTGATCCAGCAGCACGGCGGCGTGGCCTGCGTACCCATCGCCGTGGTCAGCGGTTTCATTCTTTCGCTGTTGTCGCCGCCGCTGATCCTGTTCTTCCTATCGCTGTAAGACCCAGCCAATGCCTCGGCTATGCGCACGACATGTTCGGCCTTGCACGCCTTAGCCAAAAGTCTAGGTTGATCTCGAAACGAAGAAACGGCTAACTGAGCGCCGTACCGACTTAATCGTTTAAGTTGCTACTCGTTCTCTTCAGGTCTCGATAACAACAAGCCGACAAGGATTTCCCAATGTTCAAGAAGTCGTTGATCCCGACTCTCGTCGTCGCCGGAGCCGCCAGCCTCGGACATGCCCAGGCAGCCGACCTGACCATCTCCTGCGGCGCGGTGGGCGCCGAGCTCCAGCTCTGCCAACAAGGCGTTCAGGCGTGGGAGGAGAAGACCGGCCACAGCGTCGACGTCGTCTCGACGCCCAACTCCTCCACCGAACGATTGTCGCTCTATCAGCAGATCCTCTCCGCCAACTCCACTGACATCGACGTCATGCAGATCGACGTGGTGTGGCCGGGCCTGCTCGCCAATCATCTGCTCGATCTGCGCGAAGTATTGGGTGACGATGCCGGCGCAGGCCACTTCCCGGCCATCGTCGAGAACAACACCATCGACGATCGCCTGGTGGCCATACCCTGGTTCACCGATGCCGGGGTGCTCTACTACCGTGCCGACCTGCTCGAGCAGTATGGCCACGAGGTACCCGAGACCTGGGAAGAGCTCACCGAGATCGCCCGCGAGATTCAGGATGCCGAACGCGAGGCGGGCAACGACCGCATGCACGGCTTCGTGTTCCAGGGTCGTGCCTACGAGGGGCTGACCTGCAACGCCCTGGAGTGGGTGGCGAGCCACGGTGGCGGCACCATCGTCGATAGCGAAGGCGAGATCACCATCGACAACCCGCAGGCGGCCGCGGCACTCGACCGGGCCGCCTCCTGGATTGGCGAGATCGCCCCCGATGGAGTGCTCAACTACACCGAAGAAGAGGCACGCGGCGTGTTTCAGGGCGGTAACGCCGTGTTCATGCGCAACTGGCCTTACGCCTGGGCGCTGGCCCAGAGCGAAGGCAGCGAAGTACGCGGCAAGGTGGGCGTGACGCAACTGCCCTACAGCGGCGAGAGCAGCAGCGCCGCCACGCTGGGCGGTTGGAACCTGGCGGTATCGCGCTACAGCGAGAACGCCGAGCTCGCCGCCGAGCTGGTGGCCTTCCTCACCAGCGAGGACGAGCAGAAGCGACGCGCCATCGAAGGCGCCTACAACCCGACCCTCGAGTCGCTCTACCAGGACGACGAGGTACTCGAGGCCGTGCCCTTCTTCGGCGAACTCTACGAGACCTTCGTCAACGCCGTGGCACGCCCATCGGCCCCCACCGGCGACGCCTACGGCCGGGTCAGCAACGCCTTCTTCAGCGCCACCCACGACGTGCTCTCGGGCAACCGGAGCGGTGAACAGGCGGTCAGCGACCTCGACCGCGAACTGGCTCGCATCAAGCGCCGCAACTGGTAACCCCGGAGCCCGAGATGTCGACCCCCGTGACCGAAAGCGCGCCGATTCCGGCGCGCCCCCTGCCAGCCCATTACCGCAGCACCAAGGTGCGTCGCCAGCGGGTGCGTGCCGCCTGGTACTTTCTGACACCAATGCTGGTGACGCTGAGCATGGTGGCCGGCTGGCCGCTGCTGCGCACACTCTACTTCAGCTTCACCGACGCCTCGCTGTCGGACATGGGCGACCCGCTGTTCATCGGCCTGGAGAACTACCTGGTCTATGACAATGGCCGTTGGTTCGGCGTACTGGCCGACCCCACATGGTGGCAGGCTGTGTGGAATACCGCCTACTTCTCGGTGGTCTCGGTGTCGCTGGAGGTGGTGTTCGGCGTCATCGTGGCTCTGATCCTCAACGCCGAGTTCAAGGGCCGTACCCTGGTACGCGCCGCGGTACTGATTCCCTGGGCGATTCCCACCATCGTCTCGGCTCAGATGTGGGCGTGGATGCTCAACGACCAGTTCGGCATCATCAACCATCTGCTGATGACGTTCGGCATCATCGCGAGTCCCATCGCCTGGACCGCCGATGCCAGCTACTCCATGTGGGCTGTGATCATGGTCGACGTGTGGAAGACCACACCGTTCGTCGCCCTGCTGGTGCTGGCCGCGCTGCAGATGCTGCCCAAGGACTGCTATGAAGCCGCCGAGGTCGACGGCATTCATCCCGTCAGGGTGTTCTTCAAGGTCACCCTGCCGTTGATTACCCCGGCACTAATGGTCGCGGTGATCTTCCGCCTGCTCGATGCACTGCGCGTGTTCGACGTCATCTACGTATTGACCTCAAATTCCACCAGCACCATGTCGATGTCGGTCTACGCCCGTCAGCAACTGGTGGAGTTCCAGGACGTAGGCTACGGCAGCGCCGCCTCGACCTTGCTGTTCCTGATCATCGCCCTGGCGACCGTTGCCTACCTCTATCTGGGCCGCAAGCAACTGCAACTGGGAGGTGAGTGATGAATTCCCGCCAACTCTCCAAGCTCACCGCTCGCCTCGGCTTCTGGCTATTGGTGGCATTCGTCGTGGTCGTCGCGGTGTTCCCGTTCTACTACGCCATCAAGACCTCTTTTACCCCGTCGAGCGAGCTGTTCCGGGTCGAGCTGTGGCCGACGCAGGCAACGCTTGCCAACTACCTGCAGATCTTCTCACAGCGCAGCTTTCTGCAGGCGATCTTCAACTCGGTCGTGGTCGCCACCAGCGTGGTGTTCATCGCCCTGCTGCTTGGCATTACCGCCTCCTACGCCCTGGGCCGGGTGCGCTTTCGTGGCCGCACCATGGTGCTGCTGGTGATCCTCGGCGTCTCCATGTTCCCGCAGGTGGCGGTGCTGTCGGGGCTGTTCGAGGTGATCCGCGCACTCAATCTCTACAACAACCCCGGTGGGCTGATCCTGAGCTATACCATCTTCACCCTGCCCTTCACCGTATGGGTGCTGACCACTTTCATGCGCCAGCTGCCGATGGAACTCGAGGAGGCCGCAATCATGGATGGCGCCACGCCGTGGGTCACCATCACCAAGGTATTCCTGCCGCTGATGTGGCCGGCAATGGCGACAACCGGACTGCTCGCCTTCATCGCCGCCTGGAACGAATTCCTCTTCGCCCTGACTTTCACCCTGACCGACAGCCAGCGCACGGTGCCGGTGGCCATCGCCCTGCTCTCCGGTGGTAGCGCCTACGAGCTGCCCTGGGGGCCGATCATGGCCGCCTCGGTGGTGGTCACGGTGCCGCTCGTGGTGCTGGTGATCATCTTCCAGCGCCGCATTGTCTCAGGGCTGACGGCCGGTGCAGTGAAGGGTTGAACCCGATGCGAACGCGGCTGCGGCCTCGCACTCGCTGAAACGCTTCGATCGCAGTTTGAACAAGGGATTCTCATGCAAGACAACACTTTCTGGTGGCGCGGCGGCGTCATCTACCAGATCTACCCGCGCAGCTTCATGGACAGCAGCGGGGACGGCGTCGGCGACCTGCTGGGCGTTACCGAGCGCCTCGACTACGTCGCTTCGCTGGGCGTGGACGGTATCTGGCTGTCGCCTTTCTTTACCTCACCGATGCGCGACTTCGGCTATGACATCAGCGATTACCGCGACGTCGACCCGCTGTTCGGCACTCTCGATGATTTCAAGACGCTGCTGGGTCGTGCCCACGCACTCGGCCTCAAGGTAATCATCGACCAGGTGATCAGCCACACCTCGGACCAGCACCCCTGGTTTCAGGAGAGCCGCATGAACCGCGGCAACCCGCGGGCCGATTGGTACGTGTGGGCCGACCCCAACCCGGACGGCACGCCACCCAACAACTGGCTGTCGATCTTCGGTGGGCCGGCCTGGACCTTCGACAGCCGGCGCCAGCAGTACTACCTGCACAACTTCCTGTCGAGCCAGCCGGACCTCAACTTTCACAACCCCGAGGTGCGCACCGCCCAGCTCGACAACATGCGCTTCTGGCTGGAGCTGGGGGTCGACGGCTTCCGCCTCGACACGGTCAACTTCTATTTCCACGACCAGCACCTGCGCAGTAATCCGGCACTGACCATCGACGCTACGCGCACCCTGGGTGCACCCAAGGAGAACCCCTACACCTGGCAGCGTCATGTGTACGATATCAGCCGGCCCGAGAACGTCGAGTTCCTGCGCGAACTGCGCAGACTGATGGATGAGTACCCCGGTACCACCACGGTGGGGGAGATCGGCGACGACACCCCCCTCGAGCGCATGGCCGAATACACGTCCGGTGGCGACAAGCTGCACATGGCCTATACCTTCGACCTGCTCAACTCACCGCGCTCGCCTGAGTACATTCGTGGCGTGCTGCAGCGTTTCCAGCAGTTCGCCGGCGATGCCTGGCCGTGCTGGGCGCTGTCCAACCACGACGTGGTGCGCAGCGCCACTCGCTGGGGCAGCGAGGAGTGCGCCTTCGCCTATCCTCGGGTGGCGCTGGCCCTGCTGTTCTCGCTGCGCGGCAGCGTCTGCCTCTATCAGGGCGAGGAACTCGGCCTGCCCGAGGCCGACGTTCCCTTCGAGCGCATCCAGGACCCCTACGGCCTGCCGCTGTGGCCCGACTTCAAGGGCCGCGACGGCTGCCGCACGCCGATGCCCTGGGACGATACGCCGCTGGCCGGCTTCTCGTCCATCGAGCCCTGGCTGCCGGTGGCCGAACCGCATCTGCGGCTGTCGGTGGATCGCCAGCAGGACGACTCCGAGTCGATGCTCAATGCCACCCGCCGCCTACTGCGCTTCCGCAACCAGCACCCGGCACTGTTCGATGGCGACATGACCCTGATCGAGCTGGGCGAAGCGCTGGTCGCCTTCACCCGTCAGCGGGGCAGCGACAAACTGCTGTGCGTCTTCAACCTCACCGGACAACCCCAGACCGCCGTATTGCCCGAAGCGCGCGAAGCGCTGCAGCAACACGGTTTCCAATACGAGGTCAGCGGCGGCACGCTGCATTTGCCACCCTATCAAGCGGCCTTTTTTCGTCTCTAGGGTAGTTCCGTACAACAACGACCGGCCGCGAACGGCCGAGGATGGGTCAAATGGCAAGCGTCACCCTCGACAGAATCAACAAGGTCTTCGGCAGCACCCATATCATCAAGGACGTGGACCTGGCGATCGGCGCAGGCGAGTTCGTGGTCTTCGTCGGTCCCTCGGGCTGCGGCAAGTCCACCCTGCTGCGCCTGATTGCCGGGCTGGAGTCGATCAGCGACGGCGAACTCTCCATCGGCGAACAGGTGGTCAATGAGCTGCCGCCGAGGGAGCGCGGCGTGGGCATGGTGTTCCAGTCCTACGCCCTCTACCCCCACATGACGGTGTACGAGAACGTGGCCTTCGGCCTCAAGCTGGCCAAGACCGCCAAGGAGACCGTGCACGAGCGCGTCATGGCGACGGCTCGCATCCTGCAGCTCGAAGAACTGCTTGAGCGCAAGCCCAAGGCGCTCTCCGGGGGCCAGCGGCAGCGCGTCGCCATGGGCCGTGCCATGGCCCGCGAGCCGCGCATCCTGCTGTTCGACGAGCCGCTCTCCAACCTCGATGCCTCGTTGCGGGTGCAGATGCGCAACGAGATCGCCCGCCTGCACAAGCGGCTCGGCTCGACCATGGTCTACGTCACTCACGACCAGGTCGAGGCAATGACGCTGGCGGACAAGATCGTGGTGCTCAATGGCGGTCGCGTGGAACAGGTCGGCAGCCCCCAGGAGCTCTACCAGCGCCCCGCGACCAAGTTCGTTGCCGGCTTCATCGGCTCACCGACGATGAACTTCCTGCCCGCCCGGCTGCTCGGCTCCGATGCCAGCGGCTGTCGTGTCGATGCCGCGGGGCTGGCCGAACTGGTCCTGCCCCAGGACGCCTCGGGCCATGCCCAGGGAGATGACCTGACGCTGGGTATTCGCCCCGAGCACCTGCGCTTGACCGAAGCCCAGGGCAACGAGGGCTTCGAGATCGTCAACGTCGAGTACCTGGGCAACGAGGTATACGTCTATCTCGAACCCAAGCAGGGCGACACCCTGTTGATCCAGCGCAGCGAAGCTCCCTCCCAGTGGTCGATCGGACAGCGTGTGGCGCTGGATCCCGACCCCGAGCACGTCCATCTGTTCGATGGCAACGACCGCGCGCTGCCGGCCAAGGCGACACGTGCCGCGGCCTGAAGCCACGTCAGCGTCGTAAAAACAGGCGGCGGGACTGTCCCGGCCACGTCCGGGACGGTATCCTTGAGAGCGTACTCATTAGCAGGAAAATAAAAGTGTCGCCACCGGCCCGCCGCATCACCCTCAAGGATCTGGCTCGCGAGCTCGGCGTCTCCACTGCCACCGTGTCCAACGCCTTCAATCGGCCGGACCAGCTCTCGCCCAAACTGCGCGAACGCATCCTCGCCGAGGCCAAGCGACTGGGCTATCGTGGCCCCGACGCCAAGGCCCGCAGCCTGCGTACCGGACGCTCGCGCATCATTGCGGTGATTCTGGCCGAAAGCCTCACCTACAGCCTCAACGACGCCGTCTCCAGCGAGTTCCTCTCGGGCGTTGCCGAGGTGCTAGATACCCAGGGACATACCCTACTGCTGCTCTCCGCACGCCAGGCCAAGTGTCAGATAGTCGACTCGGCGAGCATGGCCGACGGTTTCATCGTCTACGGTCTGATGCCCTCCGACGAGTTGTTCGACTCACTTCCGCTCAACGCCTCGTTGGTGGCGGTCGACTTCAACGTGTCGGGCCACCCTTCGGTGCACGTCAACAATGAACCGGCCTGCTTCGAGATCGCCGATCGCGCATTGACGATCTCGCCTCGCCAGCGCCCGGCCATCATCAACCTGCGTCTCACGCGCGAGCCCTGCAACGGTCGCATCGACCCCGACTACGCCCTGCTTCCGCCCGAGCGCACCATCACCCGTTCACGCCTTTCCGGCTACCATCGCGCTCTGGCCAAGCATGGCTTTGCCGCCGAGCGGGTGCCGATGTGGAACGTGGAGGAGAATACCTTCGAGGTGTGCGCTCCGGTGATCGAGGAAATCCTCGACCAGCCCGACGGTGAACGCCCCGACCTGCTGCTGTGCATGTCCGACCGCACCGCCCTGACCGCCCTGACCCTGGCCGAGAGACGCGGCCTGCGCATCCCCGAGGATATCAGTCTGATCGGCTTCGACGGCATCGCCGAGGGGCAGTTCCGGGCACCGCGCCTGACCACGGTGCGCCAGGAGAGCGGCGAGAAGGGCCGCCTGGCGGCGCGCATGATCCTGGGTCTGGAGCCCGCTCATTCTCGCCTGCTGGATACCCAGTTGATTCCCGGCGAAACCTGCCCCTGAGTCGATGCTTGCACATTGCTTGCACGCTTCGTGACCATTGACTGCATCGCCTTGCGCGATGCTGTGCGGGTCCACCACAGGAGCCGACTCGATGAGGTTTCGCTTCCCCCGCCCGCCTTTCTCCCACTTGGGCATCAAGCTGTTCGTCATCATTCTGTCGGTCAATGTGTTGATCGCCGGGCTGGTGTTTTTGGCAGTGTCGCGAAGCCTCGATCGTGGCTTCCTCGAATATCTCGAGACAACCCAGGCCAACCGCGCCGAGACGTTGGCCGAAGGCCTGGGGCAGGAGTGGGCGCGCCGCGACGGCTGGCAGTGGTTGCGCGATTCGCCGCCGGCCTGGGAGCGCCTGGTGCGCCAGCAGCTGTGGCCCGGCGAACGGCCGCCCCACGGCATCGAGCGCCGCCTGGGCGATGCCCGTGACTTCGTGCTGCACGATGCCGAAGGCCTGCCGGTAATCGGCCTGCCCCCGGACGATGGCGAAAGGGCCGCGGAACTGCACTGGCTGCCCATCGAGTACCAGGGTCAGCGGGTCGGCACCCTCGGCTATCGTCCGCCACAGCAGTTGATGGCGCGCATGGATCGCATCTTTCTGTCTCGCCAGCAGCGCAACCTGGGCATCATCGTCGCCGCCCTGGGCCTGGCCTCGCTGCTGCTGGCCGGAGGCCTGGCCTGGTGGCTAGGACGACGCACGCGCAGCATGGCACTCGCCACGCGCAGCCTGATCGAAGGCGACTACAGCGCCAGGCTGCCGGAGCGCGGCCGCGATGAGCTGTCGCGCCTGGCGCGCGACTTCAACATCCTGGCGGCCACCCTGGAAGCCAGCCGTGAGGCGCGCAGCCGCTGGGTTTCCGACATTGCTCACGAGCTACGCACACCGCTGGCGGTGCTGCGTGGCGAGATCGAAGCCATGCAGGACGGCATCCGTCCGCTCGACGAAGACAACCTGCGTTCGTTGTCGCAGGAAGTGGGCCAGCTCGAGCGGCTGGTGGCCGACCTGCGCCTGCTTTCGCAGAGCGATGACGGGGCGCTCGAAGTCCAACTGGCGCCGCTCGACCTGGCGGCGAGCCTCACCTCACGTCTCGAGGAAGCCCGGGGCTGGCTCGACGATTGCGGCATGGCCCTGTCCACCTCGATCGACGGGCCGGCCTGGATCCGTGGCTATGCCCCGCGTCTGCGCCAGTTATGGACCAACCTGCTCGACAACAGCTGCGCCTACTCTTCCTCACCTGGGCTGCTCGAGGTCCGCCTGGTGCAGGAGTCGAACCGAGTGCGCGTGGTCTGGCAAGACAGCCCGCCGGGGGTGCCTGAAACCGCACTCGGCCGTCTCACCGAGCGGCTCTACCGGGTCGAGGGCTCGCGCAGCCGTGCCAGCGGCGGCAGCGGCCTGGGTCTCTCCATTGTCAGTGCCTTGGTCAAGAGCCACGGCGGTACCATGCGGGCCTCCCCCTCCCCCCTGGGTGGGTTATGCTGGACTCTCGAGTTTCCAGCTCTGGATGCCGAAGAACGGACCCCATGAGGAAAGGCGCCCATGCAAGATTCCGACACCCCACGTGACACCCTGCTGATCGTCGAGGACGAACCCAAGATCGCGCGCCTGGTCGCCGACTATCTGGAGGGCAGCGGCTTCGCCACCCAGCATATCGACCACGGCGATCAGGTTCTGCCCTGGCTGCAGAAGCAGCACGTCGACGAGCAGTTGCCGGCGCTGGTACTGCTCGACCTGATGCTGCCCGGCATCGACGGGCTCACTCTGTGCCGGGAGATTCGCCAGCGCTGGCCCGACGTAGCGATCATCATGCTCACCGCACGGGTCGAGGAAGTGGACCGCCTGCTGGGCCTGGAGCTTGGTGCCGACGACTACATCTGCAAGCCGTTCAGCCCGCGTGAGGTCGTTGCCCGGGTCAAGGCGGTATTGCGGCGCAGCCAGGCGCTGCGTGACCCCGCTTCGGTCAACGGCAGCCAGCTCGCACTCGACGATGAGGGCTGGCGGGCGCTGGCCGATGGCCAGGATCTGGGACTCACCGCTGTGGAATACCAGCTTCTCAAGGTGATGATGCAGTCGCCTGGGCGGATATTCACCCGCGACCAGTTGATGGATCGCATGTACCGCGACCACCGCATCGTCTCCGAGCGTACCGTCGATAGCCACGTCAAGAAGCTCAGGCGCAAGATCAGTGACGTCTGGCCCGAGCGCGAAATCATCCGCTCGGTTTACGGCGTCGGCTACAAGTACCAGCCCGAAGAGTGAACCTTGCTTCTTTCACGATTGCTGCAAGTTGGTTGCACAGGGGAGTACGACACTGCAAGCATCAACCCAAGCCAAGGAGTGCCCCCATGCGTCGTAACACTACCCGCAATCTGCTGATTCCCGCCCTGCTCGCCGCTGCCATCGCACCCATGGCGCTGACGGCCGTCGCGTTTCCCGGCAAGAGCGACGGAAGCTGGCATGAACAGCACCAGGAGCGCTTCGAAGAGCGCCGCCAAGCCATGTTCGAGCGCGCCGGCCTCGACGAGGAGACCCGCAGCGCCCTGGAAGAAGCCCACGACGAGCATTACCAGGCCATGCGCGAACTGCACGAGCAGCACCGCGAGCGCATGGATGAGATCCTCGACGAAGAGCAGCGTGAAGCCCTACGCGAGGCCAAGCGCGAAATGCGTCAGGAAATGCACGGTGAACGCCGCGATGAACGCCGCCAGGACATGCAGGAGCGTCTGACCACCTTGGTCGACAGTTGGGGGCTCTCCGACGAGGAACGCGAGCGGCTCACCGAGCTGCGTGAATCCCTGTACGCCGACATGCAGGAACTGCGCGACCATCAGTTCGACTCCCGAGAGGAGCGCCGCGAGGCGTGGCAGTCGCTGCACGACGAGCATCGGGAGGCCCTCGGCGAGGTATTGACCGACGAGCAGCTCGCCGTCCTCGAGGCCTTCATGCAGCCCCGTCACGCCAAGGGGCACGGCGGGCATCACAGCGCACCTCATCGCGGTTGATCCGCAACACCTCGTAACGGCATCGGGCCCGGCATTGCGCCGGGCCCGATGCGTTTCGTCGCCACCTTGCCTCACGCCTCAGTTGTCCCCTGGATCGCTAGGAAGGAAGCGCAAGCAGGTATCACGAGCTTGTAGGGCCAGATGAGCGGCCCCCCGGGAGTGAAAGGGCTGTGCTCGTCCTGGCGGAATGAAACGGTGAAGAAGTCCCAGCCGCTCCACACCAGCGCCAGGATGCCGTGATAGAAGAACAGCAGGTAAAGCGCCAACTCTATCCAGGATCGCCTGGAACTCCTCCGGCAGGCTGTCGTGCTTGGTCTTGTTGAAGATGATCTCGAAGGCTTCACAGTCCTGATGATAGCTGCGCAGCATCCAGGTCTTGCTGACGTCGGGGAAGCCGAGCAGACAGTCCGAGGAGGGGTTGTTGAACTCGGCGCCGTCGAGCAGACCGCGGTCCATGGCCGGCACGATGTCACCACCGCCCATGATGGTCACGGCCTCACCGAATTCACGCATCACATCGGCTGCCAGTCCCGCGGTACGGTACTTCAGCCCGCAGGCAGCAGGTTCAGGCGCAGCCGCCCGCCCGACATCTCGTTGACGATGCGCACGTAGTCGGCGGCGAACTCGTGGAAGATGTCCTGGTTGGGCCAGGTGCTCTGGAAGATCAGCGTGGTGGTCTGAGCTACGGCAATGCTGGGAAAGTCCACCGCCGCCACAACACCCGCCCCCACGGCGGCCGCCGAACTGGTAGGAAAACGGCGGCGCGAGGTATCGGTGGACTTGCTGTCGCTGGCGGCCTGCCCTTCGCCCTTGGCCGTGTTCTTGTCTTGAACCGTCGGATTCTCCAGAAAATATTGTCGTTGTACTTCTGGCAGCCCCGACCGGCACCGGCCGATCTCGAAGTCATACCGATGCCTCCCTGCCAGTACTGGCTCAGCGTGTTCCCTTCCCTTAGGGTGCCGTCGCTTATATCAGGCATAGCTGGGGTAACCGCAGGCGCAAGCATCGCTTGCAAATCTGTTAACGCAGGGTTGAAGGGCCGGGGTAAAGTGCGTATTTTATTTGAACGTTCATTCAACAAAACAAGGAACGGCTTCCCGCCGGAGTCGTCAGCCCTGACTCTCCCGTTGCACATTCCACTGCGAGCCCCCTGGCCGTGAATGGCTGCGTCAGGTCTGAAACATTGGGTAATCTTCAGGCGTGCTTTCGATTGTGAGGAACAATCCTCAGCGCGTCTCGGCAAGGAATAGGCGGGAAGGGTCATTCACCTCTGAAAGGAGTACGCCTGCATGGCGCGTAACCTACCCCTTACCGAGCGACGCGACCGGCTCAACCCCGTGGTATTCCACGGCTCAGTAGCCGGTATCCTGGTGTTTCTCGTTCTCACCATGACCTTCACCGAGGAGGCCGGCGCCTTCTTCGATGCCGGCCTGGCCTGGGTCAGCACAACCTTCGGCTGGTACTACATGCTCGCCGTAGTAGCCTATCTCGTCTTCGTGATTGCCATCGGCCTGTCACGCTACGGCAGCATCCGTCTCGGCCCCGACCATTCACGGCCGGAGTTCTCGACGCTGTCTTGGGCGGCGATGCTGTTCGCCGCCGGCATCGGCATCGACCTGCTGTTCTTCAGCGTCGCCGAGCCGGTGGCCCACTACCTGGCGCCGCCGGACCTGACGCCCGAAAGCCAGGAGGCGATGCGCAACGCCGTGGTGCAGACCTTCATGCACTGGGGGCTCTCCGGCTGGGGGCTCTACGTGCTGATGGGCATGGCACTGGCCTACTTCAGCTACCGCCACCGCCTGCCGCTGGCCATCCGCAGCGCGCTCTACCCGCTGCTCGGCAAGCGCATCCACGGCCCCATCGGCAACGCGGTCGACATCACCGCCGTGATTTCCACCGTGTTCGGCATCGCCACCAGCCTCGGTATCGGCGTGATGCAGCTCAACTACGGTCTAGCCTACATGTTCGACGTGCCCGAGAGCCTCTCGGTGCAGGTCATCCTGATCGTGCTGGTGGTGGTGCTCGCCACCATCTCGGTGGTCAGCGGCGTGGAGAAGGGCATTCGCCGGCTGTCGGAGTTCAACATGCTGCTGGCGCTGGCCTTGCTGCTGTTCGTGCTGTTCCAGGGCCACACCCTGCAACTGCTCGACATGGTGGTGAACAACGCTGGCGACTACTTTTCCAGCTTCGTCGCCAGGAGCTTCGATACCTACGCCTTCGCCGGCGACGAGGCCAACCAGTGGAAGATGTGGTGGACGATCTTCTTCTGGGGCTGGTGGATTGCCTGGACGCCATTCGTCGGCCTGTTCCTGGCCCGCATCTCGCGTGGACGCACCATACGCCAGTTCGTCGCCGGGGCGCTGGGCATTCCGCTGGCCTTCATGATGGTATGGATGTCGGTATTCGGTAACAGCGGTATCGAACTGGTGGCCAACCAGGGCATCGCCGAGCTCGGTGAACAGGCGCTGAATACGCCGCAGACCACCATGTACACGCTGCTCGAATACTATCCCTGGGTCGGCGTCACCGCGGCCGTCGTCACCGTACTGGGCATCGTGTTCTTCATCACCTCGGCGGACTCCGGTGCGCTGGTATTGGCGAACTTCACCTCGATCCTGTCGGACGTGAACCACGACGCGCCGATTAAGCTGCGCATCTTCTGGTCCGCAGTGATCGGGCTGGTCACCGTAGCGCTGCTGATGGCGGGAGGCCTGGCGGCGCTGCAAAGCGCAGTGGTGATCACCGCCCTGCCCTTCTCGGTGGTGATATTTGCCATCATGCTGGGCATGTACAAGGCACTCAAGCTGGAGGGTAGCAAGGCCGAGGCGCGCCGTCGCATCGCCGGCACTGCACCGGGCGGTGACTGGCGCGAGCGCCTCGACCGTGCCCTGGACATCTCCAACCGTGCGGGTGCCGCGGCAACCATCGAGCATTCCATTCGCCCGGCGCTGACCCAGTTCGCCCAGGAACTGGAGAGTCGTGGCCAGGAGGCCAGCGTGACCGAGGAGCAGAGGGAGGGTGAATCCCTTCCCTGCCTGACGCTGCAGGTCGACCTGGAGAATGCGGCAAGCTTCGTCTACCAAGTATGCCCGCACCGCATGCGCACGCCGAGCTTCCTGCCGGCGGACGACGACTACTATGTGCGGCTCGATGTCTACCTGGCCGAAGGCGGCCAGGAGAAGGACCTCAACGGCTTCACCCGCGGTCAGGTGATTGCCGACGTACTCTCGGAGTACGAGCGTCACCTGCACTTCCTGGCCCTGGCCGATCAGGGCGGCAACGTACAGGCCATGCCGGGTGCGGTGGGCGAACCACCGGCGGATGCCAGCCCGGCCTGATCGATTCTCTTGCTCCACTCACGGCGGCACCCTTCGGGTGTCGCCGTTTTTTGTTTATCGACCTTGGCCGACTTGTGGCAACGCAATATGCAGGAGTAACGTTCTCGTTACCTTGCGCCTCGTTCGGGTATCGCCATGTCCCGCCCACGTCACCGTTCTCGCTACCGGCCACCCTTGCCCGGCAGCGCCCTGCTGGCCGCCTGGCGTCAGGGCTACGGCCTGGCCGAACTCAAGCGTGACCTGCTCGCCGGCCTGACCATCGGCATCGTCGCGGTGCCGCTCTCCATGGCGCTGGCCATCGCCACCGGTGTGCCGCCCCAGCACGGGCTGTACACCGCCATCGTGGCAGGGGCCATCATCGCGCTGACCGGCGGCTCGCGTTTCAACATTTCAGGCCCCACCGCCGCCTTCGTGGTGATCCTGTTTCCCATCGTCGCCAGCCATGGACTCGGCGGGTTGTTGCTCGCCACGCTGATGGCGGGCCTGATTCTGGTGGCGCTGGGGCTGGCGCGGCTGGGCAATCTGATCCAGTTCGTACCCTACCCGGTGGTGCTCGGTTTCACGGCGGGCATCGCCGTGGTGATCGCCTTGCTGCAGCTACCTGATTTCCTCGGTCTCGAGGGCGTCGCACTCGGCGACAGCACGCTGCACAACCTGGCGGAGATCGTCCGCGCCGTGCCCACGCTGGCCCCGGCCGAGCTGGGCATCGGGCTGCTCACGCTGGCCGCGCTGATCCTGTGGCCGCGCTTGAAGCTGCCGGTACCGGCGCCGCTGGTCGGCCTGGCAGTGGGAACGCTGGCGGCACTCGCCGTCGCCCCGCTGGGTGTGGAGATCGAGACCATCGCCTCGCGTTTCAGCTGGGAATACCAGGGCCAGGCCGGCAGCGGCATTCCGCCCTTCGCTCCCGAGCTGCTGTTGCCCTGGCGCCTGCCGGGTGCGGACGGGACTCCGCTCACGGTGGACTTCGCCCTGATTCGCGAGCTGCTCGGCCCGGCGCTGGCCATCGCCATGCTGGCGGCCATCGAATCACTACTCTGCGCGGTGGTGGCCGATGGCCTGACCCGCACCCGCCATGACCCCAACGCCGAGCTGATCGGCCAAGGCCTCGGCAATATCGCCGCGCCCTTCTTCGGCGGCATTACCGCCACCGCGGCGCTGGCACGTACTGCCACCAATATCCGCAGCGCCGCCTTCTCGCCGGTGGCTGCGGTAGTCCATGCACTGGTGGTACTGCTGGCCGTTGTGGCGCTGGCCGGCGTACTTGCCCTGGTGCCGATGGCCGCGCTTGCCGCCCTGCTGTTCATCATTGCCTGGAACATGAGCGAGGCGCGCCACTTCGTTCATGTTCTGAAAAGCGCGCCGGGCAGCGACGTGGCGATACTGGTGATCTGCTTCCTGCTCACGGTGGTGTTCGACATGGTGCTGGCGGTAGCGGTGGGCATCGGTCTTGCTGCGGCGCTGTTCATCCGCCGCATGGCAGACCTGACCCACGCCCGCCGCCTCGAACCCGACAACGACGACGAAAGCCGCAACATGCCCCGCCAGGTGGCGCTCTACGACGTCAACGGGCCGCTGTTCTTCGGCGCCGCCGAGAAGGCCGTGTCGTCGCTGCGGGTGGTGGACCCCGAGGTGCGTGTGGTGATGCTCGACATGCGCGACGTGCCGAGCCTGGATGCTACGGCGATCGTCGCTCTGCAGTCGCTGGTCGAGGAGCTGCGCTCGCGCCAGGTAGGGCTGATCTTCATCGGCATGCCGGCGCGCATGGTGCTCAAGCTCAAGCGCGCCGGTGTCAGACGACTGGTGGGCCAGTTGGCCGTCGTTAGTAAGCCGGCCCGAGCCAGGCAGTTGGCCGAGCGCTGGCTGGCCGTGCCGACCGCCTGAACTGCGGTCTATTCTCCCTGCAGGGTGGCGACCAGCCGCCGCGCACCGCCATGCTCGCGGTGTTCGCCTAGCCAGATGCCCTGCCAGGTACCCAGTGCCAGCTTGCCGTCGCGCACCGCCAGGGTGAGCTGGGTGCCGAGCAGGCTGGCACAGACGTGAGCCGGCATGTCGTCGGGCCCTTCCAGGGTATGGAGGAAGTAGGGCAGGTCGCCCGGGATACGCTCGCGCAGGAAGGCGTCGAGGTCGTGGCGCACGTCCGGGTCGGCGTTCTCGTTGAGGGTCAGCGAAGCCGAGGTGTGCTGCAGCTGCAGGTGCAGCAGCCCCACCTTTACCTCACGCAACTCCGTCAGCGCCGAGGTCACCTCATCGGTGATCAGGTGAAAACCGCGCGAGCGCGGGGCCAGGCGCAGTTCCTGCTGGTGCCACATAATGTGCCCTCCTCGATGGTTCAATCCTGGCGTTCGAACAGAGCCAGATGCGTCGGTTGGCCGAGATCGGGGTGCCACTCCCCGAGACCCGAGAGCGAGGCACGGTAGCCGTTGCGAGAGGCGACGCCACGAGCCCAGTCGCGAAAGCGATCCCGCGTCCATTCGAAGCGGTGGTCAGGATCGCGGTACTCGCCGCGGGCGAGCCCGAAAAGAGGATTGTAGTCGTGATTGGGGGTGGTCAGCACAAGCAGGCGGGAGCGCAGCCCAGCAAAGACGGACCGCTCCACCAGGGATAGGTGACTCGGAGGAACGTGTTCGATGGTCTCGACCATCGCGGCGGCATCGAAGCCGCTCAGCGCAGCGTGAGGTTCGGCGTAGGAACCGCAGATCAGCGTGAGCCGCTGGCGGCACGCCGCAGGCAGTCGCTCCAGGCGCATCTTGGCCTGCGCCAGTAACTCTCCCGACAGCTCAAGACCCGCCACCTGCTCGAACTGAGGTTCGCGCAGCAGGTACTGCAGCAGCCCCCCGGAGCCACAGCCGAGATCCACCACCCGGCGCGCGCCGCTCCCCTTCAGCATGGATGCGACTCGCAGCCATCGCTGTTGGTGAAGATCATACTCTTCCAGCTCCATATCACCTCTCCCCGTTACGAGAGTGATGATGAAGCAATACTCAGCCTTCTTGTAGTGCTGAGCCGCGCGGCTTGCCGCCGCACGGCTCGGAGCTCACTGGCGTGGATCGTCCGCAGGATCAAGATACTCGATACCCCACGGGCCGGTACCATGCAGCTGAATGGTGGTGTCCCCTTCGGCATAGCCGAACATGGCATCACTCGGCGACATGATAGCGTAGCCACCCACCGGCAAGGCCTGGGTAGCCTCGCGGTCGAATCTCTCGCCATGGGCGAAGTGCAAAGTGCCCTCCAACACCGTCACCCGTTCGTAGGCGGGATGTACGTGAGGCTTGATCTCATAGCCATCTTCCATCCGCAGGCGGAAGGTGAACGGCGTCTCGGCCGAGAGATCCCCCTCGATGACGGCGATCTCAGCGCCTTCGCCCATGGAACCGACCGGCCCCCAGTCGAGCTCATCCGGCGTGCCGAGCAGATGGCCATCGCCATGATAGGGCTCAGCCCATAGCCCACCAGAAGCGACGGTCACCGCCAGGGCCAGTAGGGTAGCGTTCAGGGTGGCAGTTTGGCATTGCATGTTGGCTCTCCTTCATTGTGATTGTGGTGGAGCTGACCACGCAGCGCTCAGAGCTTGACGGCCAGCAGAGAAATGCTCTTGACGCCATAGGTCGCGCTGGCGCCTTGGGCCGAGTCGGTCAGGAAGCGGTACTCGGGGTGCTCGCGCCAGGTCTCGATGGTGAGGCCTGCCGCCTCGATGGCCGCACGGTAGACATCCTGCTGCAGGGCGCCACCGATGCAGGCGGCCCACAGGGTGGCGTTGCAGGAGACGCGCTCCGGCAATGGCTTCTCGGTGACGATATCAGCCAGCGCCAGGCGCCCACCGGGTTTAAGCACCCGCGCCGCCTCGGCGAAGACTTTCGGCTTGTCGGCCGATAGGTTGATCACCCCGTTGCTGATCACCACGTCGACGCGTTCATCGGCGAAAGGCGGCGCCTCGATGAAGCCGGCATGGAAAGTGACCTGGCCGAAGTTCGCCTCACGCGCCAGCCGCTCGGCCTTCTCGCGCTGAGCCGCGGTCATGTCGAGCCCCAGCACCTGGCCATTGGGGCCTGTCGCCAGGGCCGCCAGCAGGCTGTCCATGCCGGAGCCGCTGCCCAGGTCGAGTACCGTTTCGCCGGGTTGGATGGCGGCCAGGTCAAGGAAATGGCCGACGCCGGCGAAGGAATCAATGGCCGCGGCCGGTATGCGATCCAGGGCGCGGGGGCCGTAACCTAGACGCTCGGCTAACGCGCGGCCCATCTCGAAATGAAACTCCTCCTGCGGCGACTCGGCCACCTCGCGATACATCGCCTTGACGCGCGCTTCGAGCTCCTGCTTATCGACACCAGCGATGGCAGGCTTTGCCGTGATTGTCATTGTCGCTCTCCTCTTGGCTGCTCATGACGACACCGAACGATGCCGTGTGTGCCAGGACGCAGCGATGGCGTCGAGTGTTCCCGCCGGGAACCGAAAAGGGCATCGCCGCGTCCCTGCCATGCCTAGCCACTTGCCCAGCGAGGGCGAGCGGACCATGCTCGAAGAGGTGTCGCCATGACGCTGGCAAATTCACTTCTTTACCATCCTCGGTTACAGCCACGCGCCCGGTACCGGGACGCCACGGGGGCCAGCATGCGTTTCGACGAAACCGCCCGCCGGCGGGAGTGGTTCGAGCAGCGCCTGGCACCGCTGATGGACAGGCTCTACGGCACGGCGCTGCGGCTCACCCGCAATCCCGCCGACGCCGAAGACATCGTGGCCGAGGCGGTGACCAAGGCCTGGACGCAGCTCGGCCGGCTGCGAGATCCCGAGCGTTTCGAAGGCTGGTTGTTCCACATTCTCACCAATACTTTCGTCAGCGAGTGGCGCCGGCAGCGCTGCCGCCCGCAGGGAGCCGATTGTGATGCCACCGAACCTGCAGAGCTGGATAGCGCCCGCTTCACACTGTTCCAGCAACTGCATCAACCCTTCTTGCTGTGGTGGGGCAGCCTGGAGGATCAATTCTTCAACGGCCTGCTGCAGGAGGATCTGGAGCGAGCGCTGGATGCTCTGCCCGATGCCTACCGGGTGACGATTGTGCTGATCGAAGTGCAGGGCTATACGTATGAAGAGGTTGCGAGTCTGCTCGGCGTCCCGCTAGGCACCGTGCGCTCGCGATTGAGCCGGGCGCGCTCACAGCTGCAGAAAATGCTCTGGGAGCAGGCTAGGGAAGCGGGCATGGTGTCCGGTAGAGGAACGGGAGGAGCGCAGGAATGAACCCGAAGCCACTGAGCTGCGAGGAGGTCATCGAGCGTCTCTTCGACTACCTCGACAGGGAACTCGACCCGCAGGAAGCGAGCGACGTCGAATGGCACCTGCACCGCTGCCGGGATTGCTTTACACGCGCCGAATTCGAACGACGACTACGGGCAAAGGTGGCGGCCACCGGCACGGCCAAGGCGCCGCCACAGCTGCACCAGCGCATTCGGACCCTGCTCGACCGCTACGACGAGTCCGACTCCACCCGCTAACCCGTGAGAATACCTCATGGTGGCCATTCTCGGTTACTCCCGCCCGCAGATACTGGCGGCGGTGCAGCAGATGTACACAGCCGTGGCGGATTCCCCTGCCTCCCCCTTTCACTTTCCCGTCGGTGACGAGGCCAGCCGCCGCCTGGGTTACCCGCCCGAGCAGCTAGCCCAACTGCCGCCCGAGGTGCGCGATGCCTTCGCCGGTGTCGGCTATCCCTTTCGTGCAGAAGCCGTCCGCCGCGGCGACCGGGTGCTCGACATCGGCGCCGGGGCTGGCAACGACGCCCTGATCGCATGTCAGTTGGTTGGCCCGCAGGGGCGTGTCATCGCGCTGGATCTGACGGCAGCCATGACGCGTCGGCTCCAACAGGCCAGCGAACGCCATGCCATCGACCGGCTCGGCGTAGTCCAGGGCTCCGCCGAACAACTGCCGCTACCCGACGCCAGTATCGATAGCATCACCAGCAACGGTGCCCTCAACCTAGTGCCCGACAAGCGCCGCGCAGTGGCCGAAATGTTTCGTGTGCTCAAGCCCCATGGGCGCGTGCAGCTGGCCGACGTGGTGATCCATCGTCCGGTATCGGTAGACTGTCACGAAGACCCGCGCCTGTGGGTCGAGTGTGTGGTAGGGGCCACGGTGAAGGAGGAGCTGATAGCGCTGTTCGAGGAGGCCGGCTTCGAGGATGTCAGCGTCTTGGGCAGCCACGACTATTTCGCTCTGAGCCCCAGCGACCAGACCCGAGAGGTTGCTGCCGGCTTCGGTGCCCACTCGGTCGAGATCGGCATGCGCCGCGGCGGCAGCACTCCCAGTGGGTTGCAGCGCTGGGGGCGACGCCTCGATCCACGGCGCTGGTTGCGGCGGTGGTATCGCCGCGGCCTGCTCGGCCTGCTGGCCTTCGCGCTGGCCCTGCTGAGCTGTTACGGCACCCTGGTCCTGGCCGTCCTGATGCCACTGCTGGGCGTACACCTGGCGCTCGACGAAGGCCTCTGGGCCGGCGCCATCGCGACCTTTGTATTGCTCACCCTGGTGGTGCTGGCAAGCGGCCTGCGTATGCATCGTCGCCCCTGGCCCGTGCTTGTCGGCCTGGCCGGCACGTTTCTCGTGCTGTATGCACTCTTCGTCGACTATTCCGTGCTGGTGGAACTGGGCGGCTTCGTACTACTGGCTGGCGCCGTGGCCTGGGATATCCGCGAGCGTCGACGGCACGAGGCCAGAGTGCTCGGACTGACGGACAGGAAACCAGGCGAGCAATGAGCCATGCAGAAATGCGTATAAAAAAAGCGCGGCAATCGCCGCGCTTGAAGTCGCCATCGCTGACGACGAGAGAGCAACCCTCAGCTCGCCATGTCCAGCACCACGCGCCCCTCGATCTTGCCGGCCGGAGATCACCACCCACTGGCCGGGGCGGGTGTCGGTCACCTTGAGCCCCTTGTAGACGGTGACGCCGGCGCACAGCACCGGGGCGATTTCGACGAAGCCCACATTGCTCGGCAGATGGCCGGCATAGTCGGCTACCGCCAGGGTGTAGTCGGCGAAGCCGCCGTTGACCGAATAGCCGGTGTTCTGCTGCGATTCGCACAGGGTCTCCCAGCCGCCCATGGAGCGTTGGCGCTCACGAATTGGGGAGGGTTGCACAGCCCGGCAATGGCCGGGCTGTGCAAATGCTCAGAAGAAGCCGAGCGGGTTGATGTCGTAGCTGACCAGCAGGTTCTTGGTCTGCTGGTAGTGCTCGAGCGCCACCTTGTGGGTTTCGCGGCCGACGCCGGACTTCTTGTAGCCGCCGAAGGCGGCATGGGCCGGGTACTGGTGGTAGCAGTTGGTCCATACGCGACCGGCCTGGATGCCGCGTCCCATGCGGAAGGCAACGTTGATATCGCGACTCCACACGCCGGCGCCGAGGCCGAACTCGGTGTCGTTGGCGATGGCCAGCGCCTCTTCCTCATCCTTGAAGGTGGTCACTGCCACTACCGGGCCGAAGATCTCCTCCTGGAACACGCGCATGCTGTTGTTGCCCTTGAGCAGCGTCGGCTGGATGTAGTAGCCCTTGTCGTAGGACGGATCGAAGCTCTCCTTGTTGCCACCGGTGAGGAACTCGGCGCCCTCCTCGCGGGCGATGTCCATGTAGGACATGATCTTGTCGAACTGCTCCTGCGAGGCCTGTGCGCCGACCTGGACGTCGGTGTCCAGCGGGTTGCCGCGCTTGATCTGCCCCACCTTCTCCATCACCTTGGCCATGAAGGCGTCGTAGATGCTCTCCTGGATCAGCGCCCGCGACGGGCAGGTGCACACCTCGCCTTGGTTGAAGAAGGCCAGCACCAGCCCCTCGGCGGCCTTCTCGATGAAGGCCGGCTCGGCGCTCATGATGTCGGCGAAGTAGATGTTGGGCGACTTGCCACCCAGTTCCACGGTTGAGGGAATGATGTTCTCGGCGGCGCACTTGAGAATGTGCGAACCCACCGGAGTCGAGCCGGTAAAGGCGATCTTGGCGATGCGCTTGCTGGTGGCCAGCGCCTGGCCGGCCTCGGCGCCATAGCCGTTGACCACGTTGACCACACCAGGCGGCAGCAGGTCGCCGACCAGCTTCATCAGTTCGAGGATCGAGGCCGGGGTCTGCTCGGCGGGCTTGAGCACCACGCAGTTGCCGGCAGCCAGCGCCGGGGCCAGCTTCCATACCGCCATCAGCAGCGGGAAGTTCCACGGAATGATCTGTCCCACCACGCCCAGCGGCTCGTGGAAGTGATAGGAGACGGTATTGGCGTCGATATCGGCGGCAGTCCCCTCCTGGGCGCGGATGCAACCGGCGAAATAGCGGAAGTGGTCGACGGCCAGCGGAAGGTCGGCGTTGATGGTTTCCCGCACCGCCTTGCCGTTGTCCCAGGTTTCGGCCACCGCCAGCATTTCCAGGTTCTGTTCGATGCGGTCGGCGATCTTGAGCAGGATGTTGCTACGCTCGGCGGCGGAGGTCCTGCCCCAGGCGGGAGCAGCGGCATGAGCGGCATCCAGCGCCTTGTCGATGTCCTCGGCGGTGGAGCGAGGAATTTCGCAGAAGACTTCCCCGTTGACCGGGCTGACATTGTCGAAGTATTGACCCTGTACCGGGGGCACGAACTCCCCGCCGATGTAGTTACCATAGCGCGATTCGAAGGTAACGACGGAATCGGGGGTGCCCGGATTGGAATAGATCATGGCGAAGCTCCTTAAATTATCGTTATGGATAGGTGCTCCTCCAGTGTTGGTCAGAAATGCAAATTACGACATACTGCCGTGGCAGGAGACGGTCTCATCCCTTGGGAGGAGAGAGCGAAAGAAGAGGGAGGGCCGCAATGCCCCCGACACATACCATGATGGTTGCTGACGACCATCCACTATTCCGTGAAGCCATCGCTGCCGTTATCGAGGCAGGGCTGCCGGGTTGCCGATTGCTGGAGGCAGATAGCCTGGCAAGAGCACTGCATGAAGCTAAATGTCATCCCGACATCGATTTGCTGCTGCTCGACCTCGACCTACCCGATGCAGAGGGTCTTTCAGGCCTGGCGCAGCTGCGCGAGACCTTGCCCCAGTTGCCGGTAGCCATCGTGTCGGCCGAGCAGGATCGGCGGGTCGTGCTCGACGCCATCGGCCTGGGTGCGGTGGGTTACATACCCAAATCCACTCCACGCACAGCGCTGCTCAATGCCCTGGCTCATATGCTTGAGGGGCAGGTCTATCTTCCTCCCGATATCATGCGCCGCCCCCCTTCTGCGGCATCCCCGCGCCAGCCTGCACCTGCCTTCGCCACACACATCGGCTCGCTGACCGAGAAGCAACGGGAAGTCCTGAGGCTGATTGTGCGCGGACACTCCAACAAGCAGATCGCCCGCGAACTCGATATCGCCGAGACCACCGTCAAGACTCACGTCTCGGCCATCCTGCGCAAGCTCGGCGTCGCCAGCCGTGTGCAAGCGATCGTGGCGGCCGGCGCCTGGGAGCCTCAACACGGCTGAGCCCTGTCGTTGGCCGAAGCCTGGCCAGGACCCGACGCGAGGCGTTGCTGCAACATCATGCGCAAGCGCAGCGGCTTGAGGGGCTTGAGCAGGCAGTCGAAACCTTCGCGGCGGGCCCTGGCCTTGATGGCTGCGTCGTGGTTGGCGGTGATCAGGACGACCGGCAGTTCCGCATGGCGCTTGCGTAAAAGGCTCGCTACTGCGATGCCATCCTCGGCGCCGGCATCTTCGCCCAGATGGTAATCGATCAACAGCGCATCGGGTCGACGGGCGTCGACCTTAGCTTCAAGCCCGCCCAACGACGCTGCCGTGATCACCCGACATCCCCAGCCACTCAACAACGCCTGCATGCCTTCGCGTATCGCACGGTCGTTATCGATCACCCATACCGTAGCGCCTGACAGCGGTGCCGTCGTGTCCTGTCGAGGTTCGAGCGCCGTTCGATTCGTCATGCGCCGTGCCGGTACGGCATAGGGAACCAGTATCGAGAACAGAGCGCCCTGTCCTGGGCGCGATACCAATCGTATCGAATGCCCCAGCATGGCACTGATGCGATCGACAATGGCCAGCCCTAGCCCCAAGCCGCGGTCGCGCTCGTCCGGGCTGCTGCCGAGCCGTCGAAACTCGAGGAATATCGCCTGCTGCAGGGCCGGCTCGATGCCCGGGCCGGTGTCTCCCACCACGATCTCCAGTCCTTCGCGCCGGTGCCGACAGCCCAGCAGAATGCGCCCCTGTTGGGTATAGCGAATCGCGTTGGAGAGAAAATTGCGCACGACGCGTGCCAACAGCGCCAGATCCGACTCGATCGCCGTATGGCTGGCTACATAACGCAGTTCGAGACCACGAGCTGCCGCCATCTGGCAGTACTCCTCCGCCAGCACGTCGAGCAGCTCACTGGCCCGGAATGACGCCCTGTCGGGCCGGAGCAGTCCCGCATCGAGGCGGGAAATATCCACTAGCGTTCCCAACAGGGCCTCGACGTCCTTGAGCGAACGGCCGACGTTGCCGACCAGGCGACGCGTGGGTCCAGGCAAGTCGTGCTCTTCGAGGGCACAGGTGAAAAGGCGTGCCGCGTTGAGCGGCTGCAACAAATCATGGCTGACCGCTGCCAAGAAGCGCGTCTTGGAGTGATTGGCCGCCTCGGCCTCGGCCTTGGCCTGGTGCAGTTCGAGCAGGGTCTGCTGCAGGGTCTCGGTGCGCTCGCGTACCTGTTCCGCCAGCAAGACGGTGTGCTCGAAGGCGGCATAAGGCGCGCCGCCAACGGTACCGCCGGCTTCAACCCGATCAATAAGCGAAGCGCAGATGCGCCGCAGACGTTCGTTCTCCTCCTGCAGAGCAGAAACTCTTTCCGCAGGAGTACCCGAAGGCTCATGGGGGTGAGAGAGATCCAATGGCGACCCCAGTGAAGGTTTGGTTGAGGTGCATGCCATGATACTGCTCCCCATAAGTATTGAAGCCAATGACACCGGCACGCCCCAGCAGTTGCGACGCCTCCTCGACCTGGTCCAAGCTCTCCAGTTCGAGCCGTCGTAAAAAGCAATCACAGCCAAGTATCAAGGCCGGCTCACCCAGACGCTGGCGCAACCCGGCCAGAACATCCTCGAGCTCTTCCAACAGCGGGGCGGGCCGCATGGCGGTCAGCACGATGCCATTCTCGACGGCGCAGTAGAAACTCAGGCTGCCATCCTCGTTGACCCCCTGAATGGAGCGAACGTAGTGCTGCTCACCGATACGTACGGCCAGCGGATGTCGAGCGAAGATCTCGGGCGTCAGGGCGGCCGGGGATGTTGCGACCAGCCGGGCGTACTCTTCGGCCGCAGGCGCGGCATTGAGTTCAAGCACACGTCGACGCTCGCAGTCGGCCCGAGTCACCACCAGCTTCATCGCCTGGGAGCGCAGATGATGCGTGGTGAACACTTCGAAGGGTAGGCAGGTATGGAACATCACCACAACGGCGTCCCCGCTGTGGAAGCGACCATCGCAGAAGACATGGGTGTGTGCCAGGTGATTGTCGTCTCCGGCCGAACCGCCGAAGCTGGGAATACTGCCCAAGGCGGTATCCAGGGTGGCTAGCACCTGCTCTTCGCTACTGGATAGCCCATCCAGCAGGGTCATGACGAAATGCTGTCTGCCAGTGCCTGGCGGGGCCGATCGCCGACACTCCTCGAGCAGCCTGCCGGACAGACGCTGGGCCTGGATCAGGTCGAAGCCTGCCAGATCGTCGATAAGCTCACAGGCCACGGAAAAGTTGCGGTGACCAAATCCGAGGGCTACCACGCCACCCCGGCAGTAGCCCTTCGGCGTGATCTCCCCCGCTGTGGTACATCCCGCCGTCGTCACGCTGGGAAAAGCTTCGCTCAGCGCTCTGCCCAGCGCGTCCAGCGGATACTCTGCACTGCAGAAGAACAACACGAAGCCCAGATCGAACGGGGTGAGAGACTCAGCCAGCTCGCACGCCGCAGCCGCAGGATCACAGTGCTCGCTGAATGCGGTTCGAACGGCTGGCCCGTCATGTCGACTTTCCCACTCGGCAGGCGTGGCACAAAGCAGATCCATGACAACCCTCGGCAGTTTAGTTTCAGTTTAGGGCGGCACCGGACGACATCACAAAGCTTAGCGTTCGTGCTGGCGTTCAGTGAGCCAGCTTTCCAGCGCCTTGAGTGTAGCGGGAATGCTGGCCAACAGGATCCTGAGTTGGATGGCTGCCTCCTCACAATGCCCACCGCGCGCAAGTCGCTCCAGACGCTCGGCAGTCTCGGCCAGCCGGCGCCCACCCAGGCTGCCCGACTCGCCCTTGATGCGATGTGCCCCTTCTGCCAACGCCACCATATCGCCCTGCTCCAGTGCCGCCTGCAGGTTTTCGGCATGCTGCTGCAACTGTTCGCGATGCACGCCAAACAGGGTCGCGAGCGCTTCCGCTCCCAGCGTCTCCCGCAACTCGCCAAGCACTCTCTCCTCCACGATCCCGCGCAGTGGACTTTCCCTCGCCGGCAGGCCTGAGGTGGCGGCCTGCGCCCTTCCCTGCAAGCCATGTCTCAGCGAGGTCGCCAGTTCAGTGCGGCGCAGCGGTTTCACCAGGTAATCGGTCATACCGGCTGCCAGGCAGCGCTCGCGCTCGGCCCCCGGTCCACCTGCGGTCATTGCCACGATAGGCACCCTGGCGCACCAGCCGCCAGCCTCCCGCAAGCGGCGGGTGGTTTCCAAACCGTCCATGCCAGGCATTTGCACGTCCATGAAGATCATATCGAAAGCGTCCCGGCCAGCCAGCGCCAGCGCTCTTCCTCCACTCTCCACCACGTCGACCTCGCAGCCAAGGCGCCCGAGCAAGGCCACCGCCACCTGCTGGTTCACCGGGTCGTCTTCGACCAGCAGCACCCGACCACCTACCGAAGGTTCCATCCGTGTCGGCTCGGGCACTTCCGCCTCATGGTCGTCATGCGCCGGCTCCAGCGGCAGCTCTATCCAGAAGCAACTCCCCTGACCGGGTCGGCTATCCACCCCAATGGAGCCATCCATGGCTTCCGCCAGCCGCCGGCTGATGGCAAGCCCGAGCCCGGTACCGCCATAGCGTCTTGCCGTCGAAGCGTCACCTTGGCGAAATGGCTCGAAGAGCCGGGCCAACTTGTCCTCGGCGATACCCGGGCCGGTATCGCAGACAGCCAGGTTCAGTTGCCCCTGAGCATTCAGCGTTGCCTCGACGCGTACCTCACCATGTTCGGTGAACTTGATGGCATTGGAGAGAAGATTGAGCAGTACCTGTCGCAGCCGGGTCGGATCTCCCAAGAGCTGCTCGGGCAGGGCCGGCGACACTTGGATCACCAGCTCCAGCCCCTTGTCTCGGGCGCGAGGCGCAAAGAGCTCGCAGGCATCCTCGATTAACGCGGTCAGGCGGAAGGAGCGCCGCTCGAGTTCCAGCTTGCCCGACTCGATCTTGGAAAAGTCGAGAATGTCGTTGATCAACTCCAGCAGACGCGCTGCGCTGACGTGCAGCGTGCGGGCATATTCGCGCGACTGAGCATCGATCGGCTGATCCAGCAGCAGATCGCTCATGCCGATGACGCCGTTGAGTGGTGTCCGAATCTCGTGGCTGACCGTGGCCAGGAACTCCGATTTCGACTGACTGGCGGCCTCGGCCCGTTGCGCGGTGGACTGAAGCTTACGACTCAGTGCTTCGAGTGATCGACGCGCCTCGGCATTGTCACGCGCCTCACGTACCAAGAACACGATCACCATCAGGGCGGCCAGGCTCATGGCCAGGATTAGTGCCAACAGCAGGGCGTAGAGGGTCTGCAGCACTTCCCGGTCACGCCTCGCCGATTCGGCAAGGTGGCTGTTGAGAGCGATGATGAATTGTTCGGTCAGCCCTGCCACCCGTTCCAGACGGTCGGACAACACCCACCTCTCACCTTCCCCCAGTTGCACGATCTCCTCGAGCAGACGATCGATGTCATCCATGAACACGACCAGGTTGGGCAGGAGCCGCTCGGCCATGGGGATCTTGGCAAGCAATTGGTTGACGTCGCCACGCTGCAGCAGGTTGACGCGACTGTAGATCATTTCGAAGCGCAGTCGCAGTGATTCGAGTGAGTGCGCGCTCTCCGCGCGCAATGCCAAGTCGCTACGCAACTGAGTGATGTCGCGATCGAGCTTGTAGGCATGCCAAGTGGCGTTGCCGGCCACGCTGTGATGGAGTTGCTCCTGTCGCCAGGCGGCCAGCCCCACCACTACCAGAGCGGCGGTGAAGAACACCAGAGCCGCCGCCGCCCCAAGCTTCAGTCGTAGCGGATAGCGCAGCATGCTGCGATACCTCGCGCCTGGGCTCGTGAGAAGTCACGGAACATGTATGCTGCCCACATGCCACACCGAACGGTGACGAATGGTTTCATTGAGCAGCTCGGGACGCTCATCGAAGGGGTAGAGGACGAACATTGGCCCCAGGTCACGCACGGCAATGGGTTCTCCATCGCGTACAAGGGCCAGGATGACGCCATGGTCATGAAAGTCGGAAACCGGAACCTCGGACTCGTAATCGTTCAGCGCCTGGATCCGTACATGCTCGCTCTGTGTCCCGGCCACCTCCAGCAAGGCGCTCAGTAGCGGCCCTTCGAAGCGACCGACTCCCTCGGTCCAGGGAGTGCTCGTCTCGATCTCTCCCTGAGGGAGCGACATCAGCATCTCCCGATCGAGATGCAGCTCATCGCCTACGTTGGGATGATCGATATCACCCGTCACCTTGAGCAGCACGTCGCCTTCCGGAGGCGGTAGCTGCTCGGCTATCACGGGCAACGCAGCGCTGAGAATGAGAAGCAGACTGAAGGTAAGGACGGCGCGGCATGGCCACAATGAAGGCATCGAGAGGCTTCCGTGTTCGTTGCAAAGCCCAAGCCTACGCGAATCTCGAGCAAAGTTCAGTTAGTGGGATCGAGATACCGAACAGCAGGGGAAGCCCCCTGCTGTGCTACCACTCCTCGCACATTACACATTCATGTCCTTCTGTTCACAGCGCACCAGGTCCTCGTAGGCGTGCCAACTGGCATGCCCCAGCACCGGCAGGATCAGCGCCAGACCGATATAGAAGGTCAGCACACCAACCAGCACGCAAGCGGTCAAGATGACGGCCCACAGCAGCATAGGCCGGAAATTGCGTGAAACGGTGCGCAAACTGGCCTCGATGCCTTCCATGAAGGTCAGGTCCTGGTCCATCAAGGTCGGAATGGCGACCACACTGATGGCAAAGGCACCGAATGCCAGTACGGCACCAACAGCGGTGCCTACCGCGATCAAGCCGAGTCCGTCCGGAGTCGTCAAGAGCGACGCATAGAGCTCAACCGCCCCAGGCGCCTCGAAACCGAAGAAAAGCGCAAAGAGCAGCGTGGCCAGACGAATCCAGGCGAGAAAGAAGATCATCATCATTACGCCCATCATCGCCAACTGCCCTGCGTGCAGGCGCCAGGCACCGAAGGCATCACCCAGATTCGGTGCGCGGCCTTCCTCGAGTGCGCGACTGATACCGTAGGAGCCGACCGCCACCAGCGGCCCCAGGAACATGAACCCCGCCACCAGTGGCAACAACCAATGCCACAGGTCGAGTACGATGGCGCCTGCGGTTATGGCAATACTCAAGCCGACCCAGAACATGCCGTAGGCTAGGCTCACCGCCATTGCCTGACGGAAATCCTCGAAGCCGGCCACCAGCCAGGCCTTGGGCCTGTCCATACCGATCGGGTTGATGGTGATCTTGACGTTGGGAGTGGAGGGCTGTCCGGCACTTCTTGTGGCTGCATTCATTGTCGTACCCCGTTTGGTCGCCATGAGAAGGACGATGCGAGCGTCTCTCCAGCCGGGAGGTCCGGATGACGTCTTGTTGTCTTAATGCTTTTTTAATGTAGTTGACCGCGCGCAAGACTGCCGCGCAAAGTTGTCAACGCGGAGAGCCAATTTGGTTAATCGATGCATTCAGTCACCAACTGCCGGGCGTATACCTGGCCTAAGCCGCTAGTCCTGAACGAGCGCTTCGAGGCCGTGGTCCAAGAAAGGAAATGTCACCCGGGACCAGCCCATGAAACGGAATTTTTACAAGGCGACCACCGTGCTGCTGAGTACGCTGACGCTCTCGGCGGCAGTCCTCCCATGCCTTGCCGAGGATACCCTCTCCTCCGAACAGACGGCCCTCATGGCCGGCTCCTGCGCCAACTGCCACGGTACTGACGGACGCCTGGTGGGCAGTGTGCCGACCATTGCCGGAAGGCCCGCCGCCGTTCTGGAAGCGCGGCTGCTCGCGTTCAAGCGCGACGAAATCAGCGATACCACTGTCATGGATCGCATCGCCAAGGGCTTCACCAACGCAGAGCTCGCCGCCCTAGCCAGTCATTTTTCCGCCATCGACCCGCAGGCCGACGATGCTACGGAAACTGAGCAAGAACCACAGGAGTAGAAGCGCGCATGACAAAACACCTTCAACGTTCCGCTCTTGATCGTCGACGAGTGATCAAAGGCCTGGGGGCCGCCTCGCTGCTGCCGCTGATCGGTGGCATCACTCCCTTCACCATCGGCAGCCAGCATGCCGGACAGGTCGTCGTCGTGGGAGGCGGCTTCGGTGGCGCCACGGCGGCCAAGTACCTCAAGCGAGCCAATCCGGCGATCGAGGTGATCCTGGTCGAGCCGGCCGAAACCTTCTACACCGGCCCTTTCAGCAATCTGCATCTGGCAGGACTGCGCAGCATGGAAGACATCTCGCAGGGCTATGACACTTTGCAGGATCGCCATGGAGTACGTGTTATCCAAGCTGAGGTGGAAGACGTCAATGCCACTGCCCACACGGTGCGACTCTCCACCGGGCGCGAGCTGGATTACGATCGGCTGATTCTCTCCCCAGGGATCGACATGCGCTGGAACGCACTGGAAGGCTACGATGAAGAAGCAGCCGACAAGGCTCCCCATGCCTGGAAGGCCGGTAAACAGACGGAGTTGCTGCGCTCCCAATTGCTGGGCATGGAAGACGGCGGCAGCTTCGTCATGGTCGCCCCGGCCAACCCCTTCCGCTGCCCGCCCGCGCCCTACGAGCGTGCCAGTCTGGTGGCCAATTTCCTGACCCAATACAAGCCGAAATCCAAGGTATTGATTCTTGACGCCAAGGACAGCTTCTCCAAGCAGGCGCTGTTCATGGAGGGCTGGGAGCAGCTCTATGGCGGTCGCATCGAGTGGGTGGGGCTGTCCGGCGACGGCCGCGCGACACGGGTCGACGCCGACCGGCTGGAAGTCGAGACCGAGTCCGGTATCGTTCATCGGGCCGACGTGCTCAACGTGATACCGCCGCAGAAGGCCGGCTGGATTGCCGAGCGTGCCGGCGTGACCGACGACTCCGGCTGGGTACCGGTCAAGCCGGAAACCTTCGAGTCGCAGCAGGTCGAGGATGTGTTCGTGATCGGCGACGCCGCCATCGCTGACCCGATGCCCAAGTCGGGCTTCTGTGCCAGCGCCCAGGCCAAGGTCGTGGCAGCGGCCATTGCCGCCTCACTGGAGTCGCGCCCAGCTCCTGAAGCGTACTGGACCAGTGCCTGCTATAGCCTGGTGGGTTCCACTTACGGTATCTCAGAGGCAGGCGTCTATCGCGTCCAGGACGGCAACATTGCCGAGGTCGAGGGAGCCGGCGGCCTGAGCCCGCTGGACGCCCCCGAGGCCACCCGTGCCCTGGAAGCCGAGTATGCCGTCGGCTGGTACAACGCAATCTGCCAGGACACCTGGGGTACGCAGGCCTGATACCCCGGCGCCGCTCAGCGCACGATCATCACCGACATCTTGGAGTGGTGCACCACATGCTCGGCGTTGGGTCCCAGCACGTAGTCGGCGAACTTGCGCTTGTTGTGCGAGGCCATCACGATCAGGTCGACCCCGAGCTTCTTGGCCGACTTGACGATCGCCTCCCAGGGCGAGCCATCGACGATCACCGACTGGACCTGGATGTCATCGGGCACATGCTCCTTGATGAACCGGTGCTGAGCCTTGGACAAGGCCTCATGCGCCTTCTCCGCGAAGTCACTCGGGAAGTAGGAACCGACCAGCGGCATATGGTAGTCCGGTAGCACTGTCACCACGTGCAGCGAGGCCCCAAATGTGCGACACAGAGTCAGCGCCGTGGGTAGCGCCTTGGTCCAGGAGGACTCCTCGTTGAGGTCCACCGGTAGCAGAATCTTGTTGTACATCTTTCCCCTCCTCAAGCCGCTCGAGCAGCCGACGGCCGCTGGTGACGGCGTCGACGCTGCAGCAACACCACCAGACCGAAAGCCAGGAAGCCAGGTATCCACATCCACTCCTTGGCCCAGCGATCCACCGGGGCCAGCACCTCGACGATTTCCTGGTCGAAATCGAAGCCTAGATCTTCAGCCGTACTGCCGAACTCGACGAAATCGATGAGGGTTTGGCCGTCCTCGGTCAACAGCTCGAGGCCCAGGCTCTGCATGCGCTCTTCGGCACTGTCTCCGCGCGGTACCGGTACCTGGATATAGGTACTCATGGGCTCACCGTAGGCATTCAGGCCCTCGATCTGCACCCTCAGCTGGCTGTCTTCGTCGACGTTGCCGAGGGCCTCGACGAACTGCTGCGGCGGCACCGACTGGTAGGGATCGTGAATGCGATCCATCCAGTACCCTGGGCGGAACAGGGTGAAAGCGACGAGCAGCAGCAGGATCGACTCGTACCAGCGATTGCGTACCAGGAAGAAGCCCTGGGTACCCGCGGCAAAGATCAACATGGCAATGGTGGAGATGATGAATATCACGATCCCCTGCAGCCATCCTACGTCGATCAACAGCAGGTCGGTATTGAAGATGAACAGGAACGGCAGCGCAGCGGTACGCAGGCTGTAATAAAAGGCCTGGAAGCCGGTACGCAGCGGATCGCCGCCGGAGACTGCCGCCGCCGCGAACGACGCCAGCCCCACCGGTGGCGTCACATCGGCCATGATGCCGAAATAGAACACGAACAGGTGCACTGCGATCAACGGCACGATCAGGCCATTCTGCTGGCCCAGCAGCACGATGACAGGCGCCATCAACGCCGATACCACGATGTAGTTGGCGGTTGTAGGCAGGCCCATGCCGAGGATCAGGCTGAGCAGCGCGGTGAGCAGCAGGATCAGCATCAGGTTGCCCATGGCCAGGACCTCCACCACATCGGCCAGTACCAGCCCAACGCCCGTCTGCGAAACTGCTCCCACTACGATACCCGCCGTGGCGGTGGCGATACCAATGCCGATCATGTTGCGAGCCCCAGCCACCAGGCCTGACCACAGGTCGAGAAAGCCCTCCTGGATATCGGCTGCCAGCCTGCTCTGGCCGCGGAACGCGGCGATGATGGGGCGCTGAGTAACCATGATGAAGATCATGAGCACAGTGGCCCAGAAGGCCGAAAGCCCCGGAGAAAGGCGCTCCACCATCAGACACCAGACCAGCACGACCACCGGCAAGATATAGTGCAGCCCTACCATGACAGTGGGCCGGGTTTGCGGAAGATTGATCACTGGAGAGTTGGGATCGTCGATCTCGAGTTCGGGGTAATTCGAACCGAGCCTGAGCAGGCCCACATAGACCACGGCCAGCATCACGGCGACCACCCAAGGCGTGGTGTCGCCCAGTATCGGCTTGAGCCAACCGAGGCCATAGTAGACGGCGAAAGAAAGCGCCATCAGCAGGATCAGCCCCGTCAGAAAGCCAATCGCCTTGTTGAGGAAAGGACGTACCGGATTGCTCGAAGGCAGGCCCTTCATGTCGGCCTTGAGCGCCTCGAGATGCACGATGTAAACCAGTGCGATATACGAAATCAGCGCCGGCAGGAAAGCATGCTTGATCACCTCGACATAGGAAATGCCGACGTATTCGACCATCAGGAAGGCCGCCGCCCCCATCACCGGCGGCATGATCTGGCCGTTTACCGAGGACGACACCTCAACCGCGCCGGCCTTCTCGGACGAGAAGCCGACGCGCTTCATCATGGGAATGGTAAAGGTACCGGTAGTGACGGTATTGGCGATGGAGGAACCCGAAATCAGGCCGGTCATGCCGGAAGCCACCACAGCGGCCTTGGCCGGACCGCCCTTGTAATGACCGAGCAGTGAAAAGGCGACCTTGATGAAATAGTTGCCGGCACCGGCCTTGTCGAGCAAGGCACCGAACAAAACGAACAGGAACACGAAGCTGGTGGAGACACCAAGCGCAATGCCGAAGACGCCCTGGGTAGTCAGCCACTGGTGATTGATCAGTCCGTACAGGCTGACTCCGCGGTGCGCCAGGATACCCGGCATATAGGGCCCGAACAGCGTATAGACGATGAACAGCGAAGCCACGATCGCCAGCGGTGGCCCCAGTGCCCGCCGGGTTGCCTCGAGCAGCACCAGGATACCCACCACACCCACGATCACGTCGCGCAGGATTGGCGCCCCCGGCCGCTCGGCGAGTTCGGCATAGAACAGGAACATATAGGCCGCACAGAATGCCCCCACCAGTGCCAGCACCCAGTCCTGGACCGGTATGCGGTCGCGCGGCGAGCGCTTGAACGCAGGATACGCCATGAATGCCAGGAAAGTGGCGAAGGCCAGGTGAATCGAACGCGCCTCGGTCGCGCTGAATACCCCCGCGCGGAGCAAGAAAGGCAACGGCGAGGCAATCCAGAGCTGGAACAGCGACCAGGTAGCCGCTATGCCGACCAGCAGCTTCCCTGGGACACCCAGCGGCTTGCGCGCCCCGCTGTCGCTCGAGGCAACCATGTCCTCGAGATCCACCTCGGGCTTTTGTGGATTTGCTTTTTCGTTAGTCATTACCGTCGTGCCCCACCATCGCTTCAGCTCTTGAAGGTCGACCGCTCTCAAAGCCGGTTCGCTCAAAAGTCTTTGGCCGGTCCAAACGGACGCGCGGACCCCTTGGGTCCGCGCATCTCACCAGAGGGAGTATCTTGCCCTCAACGCCACATCACTCGATCCAGCCACGCTCACGATAGTAGCGAGCGGCACCGTCGTGCAGAGGTGCTGTCAGGCCATCGGAGATCATGTCTTCTTCATTGAGGTTTTCGAACGCAGGATGCAGACGCTTGAAGCGATCGAAATTCTCGAATACCGCCTTTACGGTCTCGTAGACGACTTCCTCGTCCGTTTCAGTAGACGTTACGAAGGTTGCCGCCACGCCGAAGGTTTCGACATCCTCGTCGTTGCCACGGTACAGGCCGCCGGGGATGACCGAGCGGGTATAGTAGGGATGCTCCTCGATCAGGGTATCGATCTCGTCACCGGTTACCGGGACGAGTCGAGCGTCGATGGTAGTGGTGGCTTCCTGGATGGAGCCGTTGGGATGACCTACTACATAGACCATTGCGTCGATGTTGTTATCCGCCAGGGCCGCGGCCTGTTCGGCGGCGTCCAACTGGGAAGCCAGCGAGAAGGTTTCGGTATCCCAGCCCATGGCTTCCATCACCACGTTCATGGTGTTGCGCTGGCCGGAGCCCGGGTTACCGATGTTGACGCGCTTGCCTGGGAAATCGGAGAAATGCTCGATACCGGAGTCGGCACGCGCCACCACGGTCAGCGGCTCGCCGTGCATGGTGAAGACGGCACGCATGTCCTCCCAGGCACCGTCGGACTCGAAGTTGTCCTCGCCATGGTAGGCACGGTACTGGACATCGGACTGCACCACGCCCATGTCGAGCTCGCCGCTGCGCATACCGTTGACGTTGGCCACGGAGCCGCCGGTGGACGGTGCATTACAGCGAATGTTGTGCTCGTCGCTGCCGCGATTCACCATGCGACAGACCGACTGACCCACCACGTAATAGACGCCCGTCTGGCCGCCGGTACCGATGGTGATGAAGCGTTCCTGGGCCACTGCCGGTGTGGCGAACATGGCGGCGCCGATGAGCGCTCCCGAGAAGGCTGCCGCGGAAAAAGCATGGCGTTTCATTAACACACCTCTTTGACGTTATTGGCTAGCTGTCATTACTGACGAGCAAGATCCCTGAGTAGCCAGTCGTTCAGCCACTGGCTGGCTGAAACTACCGCTCCCCTCTACTTTAGCGAAAAAAACGTCGGAACGATGGGTCTTTTTCAACTTGGCCTAATTCTAGTCTGCCTTTTCGTTTAGTGGGCGTTAATTCCTGATATGCATGCCCCATGAGTATTTCTAACCGCCCTGCTGGCAGCTCCTCGATCATTCGAGGGCCATCGGACGGCACCCATTTATCGATACGAACCTAGGAGGCCTTGAGAATCAGTTCCTGCTTCTCCTCTTTCATTGCCGCGAATTCCCTTTCGAAGAAGAACTCGTCCTCGCCCAATGCCGGCTCGAGGTGATTGAGCCAGGTCGCTCCTGCATCGTACTTGGCGAAGAAAGGACGCTGCACCCAGTCGCCGTCGCGCCCCTGGATGAAGCGCAGCACGAATACCTGCTCTCCCTGTATCTCGGTGACCCCCTGGATCTCCACCTTGCCCGGATCGGCGGACATGGAGGGACCGCGAGCGGTGCGCGCCAGCCCTGGGACCTGCTTCATCGCCTCACGATAGATCTCCCAGGCACGTACCAACGGCAGCTCGAAGTAGTGGCGAGCGCCGGTGTCGCGCTCGACGAACATGTAATAGGGAATCATCCCCAGGCGCACCTGGGTGGTCCACATCTTCGCCCACTGATCGGCATCGTCGTTAATATGGCGAAGCAGGGGTGCCTGAGTGCGTATCTCGGCGCCAGTGGCACGAATACGCCGGATTGCCTCGCGGCAGATGGGGGTGTCCATCTCCTTCCAGTGGTTGAAGTGCGCCATGAAGGCGACATGTTTTCCAGCAGCCACCAACTCTCTGAACAACTCGAGGATATCCTCAGCGTCCGGGTCGGTGACGAAGCGGTAGGGCCAGAAGGTCAGGCTCTTGGTGCCGATTCGGATGTCCTGGACGTGATCCAGCTCCGGCGCCATCAGCCCCTCCAGATACTGGCGCAAATGCTTGGCCTTCATCACCATCGGGTCGCCGCCGGTCATCAGCAGATCGGTGACCTCGGTGTGCTCGGCCAGGTAACGATGCAGCGAATCCGCTTCGCTGGAAGCGAACTTGAGCTCCTTGTCGCCGACGAACTGCGCCCAGCGGAAGCAGAAGGTGCAGTAGCTGTGGCAGACCTGGCCCTGACTGGGAAAGAACAGCACCGTCTCGCGGTACTTGTGCTGCATGCCGGGTAGTGGCTCGCCATCCAGCATGGGCAGGTTGAGATCCATCTGCCCCGCCGGGTGCGGGTTGAGCTCGCCGCGAATGCGTTCGATCACCGGCTTCATTTCGCCAGCACCCGCCTCGCGGCGCAATAAGTCGGCCACCTCGTCGAAGTGCTCGGGAAGGAGCATGCCGCGCTGAGGGAAAGTGAGCTGGAAGAGAGGATCTTGAGGTACGTTGTCCCAATCGATCAGCTCGTCGATGACATATTCATTGACTCGAAAAGGCAGCACCTGGCTGACCACTCGCATGTCGAAACGCAGGTCTTCAGGTAGTCTCTGTATCGCCTCGATCTTGTCCAGTTGACGATGGGTATAGACCTTGAATTGGCGGGCCTCGATGGCCTCGGCGCCGGCATTGCCGAGGTCGATATTTGCACGCTGGTTCATTGTCTCCTCCTGTTGTCATGTGCCATGGCCGAAACCCTGCGCTGCGGCGCAAAGACGCCGTTATACCGGCCTGGTATCGGCGAGCCGTGGCTTATCGGGGGAGCACATTGGTACCGCCTGGGCAGTCGAGTTGCAAGTTTCTGTTTCTATTTGCAACGAATGTCTCGAAAAGAACCGCAATCCGTAACGATCCGCCCACTCAGTCCATATGCACCAGACGACCGACCAGGCGCTGCAAGCGCGGCGCACCGAGGAGAATCAGGGCAAAGGCGATCGGCCAGGCGATATAGAAAGCACGCCACCAGCGTGAGAGAAAGTCACCGTTGAGCCCGGTATTGACCCAGGTAATCACGAAGGTCATCAAGGTGACCATGTAGATCGACATGAGCACCGCGAAGGCCAGCGGCGCATAGCGAGGAGGAATCGACATCGGGCCTCTCCTAATTCGAATGGAACACTAGCCGGCTGCACCTGTCCGAAGAAAAAGCGGTACGGCAACCCCAGCGCGTCGGCCTTGAACTTCCTCTTGTGCGAAGACCAGACTGGTGACAAGACCAAAAGGAGCCTGCTCATGCCAACCCAACTGGAGTGCCGCCAGGGCGATATCGCCAATCAGCCTGACATGGATGCGGTGGTCAATGCCGCCAACGCAGAACTGCGCCCAGGTGGTGGCGTGGCCGGCGCCCTGCATCGAGCAGCCGGGCCGGAGCTCGACCGTGCCTGCCGTCCCCTGGCGCCGATCGAACCCGGCCAGGCCGTGATCACCGAGGCCTTCGGCCTGCCCAATCGTCATGTGATCCACTGCCTGGGGCCGGTCTATGGCCGCGACAAGCCGGAAGCGGAACTGCTGGCCGCCTGCTATCGCAACGCCCTGTCGCTGGCCGAGCAGCAGGGAATATCCAGCCTGGCTTTCCCTGCTCTCTCGGCTGGCGCCTTCGGCTACCCTCTCGAGGAAGCGACTCGGATCGCACTCACCACGGTGAGCGAGACGCTGCCCCAATGCACCGGCATCGAACGGGTGCGTTTCGTGCTGTTCGATGCCGCCAGCACCGAGGTTTTCCAGCGCACCTTGGACTCACTCGGCTAGACGTTGTAGCCGAGTACGCGCGGCAACCACAGGGCTATCTCCGGGAAGAGCGCCACCAGGGCCAGGGCGCTAGCCATGGCCAGCACGAACAGCAGCGCCCAGCCCAGGGTCTGTTCCAGGCGGATCCTGGCGATCTCGGTAGTCACCATCAGGTTGACCGCCACTGGTGGCGTGAACTGTCCGATGGCGATGTTCATCGCCAGCAGGATACCGAACCACACCGGATTCCAGCCGAAATGCTGCATCACCGGGATCAGAATCGGCATCATGATCAGGTAGATCGAGATGGCATCGAGCACCATCCCAGCCAGCAGCACCGCCAGCATGACGAGGACCAGCAGCACCCCTCCGTTGTCGGACAGGCCAATGACCCACTCCGCCAAGTGACGGAAGGTGCCGAGCATGGTGCCGGCCCAGGCGAAGATACCGGCCAGGGCGATGATCAGCATCACCACACCGGAGATCACCGCCGCCTCGCCGAGCAGGCCCCATAGGTCACGCAGACCAATCTCGCGCGTCAGGAACAGGCCTACCAGGGCGCCATAGGCTACCGCCACCACTGCCGCCTCGGTGGGCGTGAACAGTCCCGAGCGCAACCCGCCAAGGATCAGCACCGGGGCGAACAGCGCCGGCAGCGCCTGCTTGAAGGTTTCGCCCACCTCAAGCCGCTCGGCGCCCTCCACTTGAGCTCCACCCTCCCAGCCGTAGCGTCGGGACACCAGCAACGCCGGCACCAGCAGCGCCAGGCCGGCCAACACGCCGGGAAAGAGCCCTGCGGCGAACAGCGCCCGCAGATCGACCCCGGGCACCACGATGGAATAGAGGATCAGCGCCACCGACGGCGGAATAAGGATCGCCGTGGAGGCTGAGGCGGCTATCAGCGTGGCCGAGAAGGGTTTGGGATAGCCCGCCTTGGTCATGCTCGGCAGCATCACCATGGCCACCGCCGCGGCATCCGCCGGGCCGGAACCGCTCATGCCGCCCATGATCATGCACACCAGCACCGCCACCAGTGCCAGGCCGCCGTGCCGAGGCCCGATCAGCGCCTGGGCGAAGCGCACCAGGCGCAGCGCCACCCCTGCGCGTTCGAAGATCAACCCGGTCGTGATGAACAGCGGAATGGCGATCAGTGGATATTTGGCAATGCTGTTGTAGGTGTTGGTGCCGAGCGTGGCCAGCATCGCCGGCGAGAGACCCGCCACGATACCCACCGCCCCGGCCAGCGCCAGCGAGAAAGCCACCGGCACGCCGGCGATCAACAACCCGGCGAAAGCCAGGATCATCCACAGATCAGGGTTCATCCTCGAGCCTCCCGCGCAGGCGGTCGACGGTCTGCTGCACCAGGCGTACCAGCATCGCCGCCGACAGCAGCGGCAACCAGGCGAGGTACCACCACTGCGGCAGGCCGAGCCCCGGCGACAGCGACTCCCACTGATACTCGTTCCAGGTCAGCTTGGCACCGAACCAGGTGATAAGCCCCAGCACGATGGCGCCGCACAGACACTGGAAAATGATCAGCACACGACGCGGCCCTTTCGGCAGTGCACGCTCGAGCAGACCGATGCGGATATGGCCGTTGCGCCGCAGCGCTACCGAAGCACCGGTGAAGGTCAGCACCACCAGCAGGAATACCGAGAATTCCTCGGTAAAGGCCAGCGAGCCCCCTGTAACGTAACGGGTGACGACATTGCCCAGGCTGATCAGCGAAATGACGGCCAGCGCCAGCGAGCCCAGCCATCGCTCGGGTTTGGCATCGGGAGAGAACTTCATGGAAGCCTCACAATGAAAGCCCCGGCTTCGCGTTCAAAACCGGGGCAGGCGGGAAAGTGGCTCAGCGGGCCTCGATTTCCTGACTTGCGGCGTCGATCAGTTCCTGGCCGATGCGCGGGTACCACTTCTCGTGCACGCTCTGGGTGGCATTGACGAAGGCGCGATGCTGCTCTTCGGTAAGTTCAGTGACCTGAACGCCGCGCTCCTGAATGGCGGCCAGCCGCTCGCTCTCCTGCTCGCGGGTCATGGCGATCTCCCACTCGCCCGCCTCGACGGCGGTCTCGCGCAGAATCTTGCGCTCCTCCTCGGAGAGCGTAGCCCAGACCTGCTCATTGACGGCGAAGATCAGCGGATCGTTCATGTAGTTCCACAGCGTCAGGTATTCCTGCCCCACCTGATCGATGCGCGCCACGTCGAATACCGAGAGCGGATTCTCCTGGCCATCCACGGCGCCAGTGGTCAGTGCCGGCTTGGCATCGGCCCAGCTCATCTGAGTGGGGTCGGCGCCCAGCGCCGTGAAGGTGTCCTGGAACAGCGGCGAGCCGACCACACGAATCTTGAGACCGTCGAGATCGCCGGGCTCGTCGATGGGGCCGCGAGAATTGGAGAGTTGGCGGAAGCCGTTCTCGCCCCAGGCCAGCGGAATCACGCCACGCGACTTGATGGCCTCGAAAATCATCTCGCCGGCGGCACCACCGGTCACGGCATCCACTGCCGCCTCGTCGGGCATGAAGAACGGCAGCGAGAAGAGGTTGAGCTCAGGCACCTGCGGAGACCAGTTGATGGTCGAGCCCACCGCCATGTCGATCAGCCCCGTGCGCATGGCCGAAAACTCTCGTGTCTGATCGCCGTTGACCAGCTGCGAATTGGGATAGACACGCAGGGTAAGCTCACCGTCGGTGCGCTCCTCCACCAGCTCGGCCCACTTCTCGGCCGCCTGGCCCCAAGGAAAGGCGTCGGAGAGCACGGTCGAGATGGAAAGTTCACGTGCCTGTGCCGTAAGCGAAGCGGTCAGCACGGCGGCACCGGCCAGGACCGCGGCGATACGTGAGATACGGCTTACTGAATTCATGACGTGTCCTTGCAGCTGAGGCCGGTTGCGACATGACCGGCCATGATTATCGTTCTGGCGGGGATCGACGAATGCGTCGTCACGCCTCGACATTCTACGATGTCACGCGTTGAATGGTAGCCCGTTAACGATATTGGCCGCCGCCCAGGTAAGAGACTGCTACTCTCGCCGGGCCGAAATCATGAGGGAAGCTACCGTGCCGCTGCGCGACCTGCTGCTGGGCCTTTCGATCGTGGCCATCTGGGCTCTCAACATCATCGTCATCAAGCTGGGCGTCCAGGAACTGCCGCCGCTGCTGCTGACCACCCTGCGCTTCCTTCTGGTCGCCACCCTGCTGGTGCCCTTCCACCCCGTGGCGCGCCATCAGTTGCCCTTCCTGCTGCTGCTGTCGGCCACCTTCGGCACCCTGCACTTCGCCTTGCTGTTCATCGGCCTGGGACAGGCGGAGGCCGGTACCGGGGCGCTGCTGGTGCAAATGGGCACGCCCTTCGCCACGCTGCTGGCGGTGATCTTCCTGGGCGAGAGGCTGAGCGCCAAGCGGATGGTCGGGCTCGCGCTGTCGTTCGGCGGGGTGGTGGTCCTGGCCGGCGGCCCCAGCCTGCCCTCGCCGCTGCCCATGGCCCTGCTGCTGCTCAGCGCCTTCGGCTGGGCGGTATCACAACTGTTGATCAAGAAAGGACCCAACCTGGCGCCCATGGCGCTGGCGGGCTGGACGGCACTGTTTGCCGTGCCTCAGGTGGCAATTGGCTCCTGGTGGTTCGAGCGCGACCAGATGAGCGCCATGGCGACGGCCGGCTGGTTCGGCTGGGGGGCGGTGTTCTACACGGCGGTAATGTCGTCGATCGTCGCCTACGGCATGTGGTACGGCCTGCTGCGCCGGCATGCGGTCAGTCGGCTGGCGCCGCTGAGCCTGCTGGTACCGGCAGGTGCCGTGGTGCTGGGTATCGTACTGCTGGGAGAGGCCCTCAACGCGTATATCGCCTTCGGTGGGGCCATGGTCATCGCCGGGGTGGGGTTGATCGTGATTCGTTTCCGCGCCTTATTCGGTCGCTGATGCGCAGCCCTCGGCACGGCCAGGCCAGGTGACGCAGGCCCCCTCCTCGATGCCGCGCTCTTCGAAGTATCCGGCGTTGACCTCCAGCGCGGCATGATAGGTGGCACCGGCGATGGTCACCGGACAGTCGTAGGGGTTGCGCGAGAGGCACGGCTGCATGGTATGCAGGGTAGCGATACGGCCACTTGCGTCGATGAAAGCGATGTCCAGTGGAATACGCGTACGGTACATCCAGAAACCGCCCGCAGCCGGCTGCTGCTCCTCGTAGAGAAACAGCATGCCGGCATCGGCAGCGAGACGGTCGCGGTCCATCAGTCCCTTCTGCCGTTCGGCCGAGGTACGTGCCAATTCAACTTCCAGCCGATGGCGCTCGGAGCCTGCATGTATCTCCAGCGGGCTACGCTGGAGCCTTGCGGCTTCATCGGCTGCGGCCGGTAGCTGCCAGGCCAGCAGCGTGGCCAACCAGGCGACAGGTAACGCACGCTTGGCTAGCATCACGTCACTCCTTGCTCAGGCTCATCGTGGCACCTTCACGCTGCCCGAGTATCGCCATCAGGTCGATGCGCGTCTCTCGCGTGCGCAAGTCGAGCAGACCTTCGAGCGCTTGCAGGTGGTCATGGATACACTGTCGAGCGGCCTCGGCATCGCCGTCGCGCAGGCGCTCGAGCAGCGCCGGGTGGTCCTGCGGCAGATAGCAGCTGGCCAGCCCCGCCCGCTTGTAGAGCGCAATGACGATGGAAGTGCGCAGGACCAAGTCGGTGAGCATGGCGCCGAGCACCCGATTGGGCGCGTACTCGGCGAGCAGGTGGTGAATGGCCAGCGAGTTCTCGATGCGTGCCGGTTCGTCGCCATGGGCGTGTGCCTCGGCCTCTCGTGCGACCAGCGTGGCGATCTCTTCGAGCAGCGCCTCGTCGATATTCCCAGCCAACAGTGCGGCCACCTCGCCCTCCACCAGGCGCCGCGCGGCAAAGGTTTCGCGGGTCTCCTCGATGCTCGGCGCGCGTACGCGGGCCACCTGATTGGGCTGCTGGCTGACGACGTGGTCGGCCGCCAGGCGAGTCAATGCCTTGCGCACCACCGAACGGCTGACACCGAAGATCTCGCCCAAGGCCACTTCCGGAAGACGCGTCCCCGGCGGCAAACGCTGGGTCAGTACCGCAGTACGCACCTTGTCGACGATGAAGCGGTCGCTGATTCGGCCGCCGGCTCGCGTTTCTGCGGCCACCTCCTCCTGCCAGGTATTGCTCATGCTAGCCTCTCGCCCCTTTCGCTCATGAGCTTACCTTCGCACGTTTCCCACACTCAGGCCACACGGAAGCCGGCTTTCTGTATACAAAACTCAGGCCTGCGCATGCTTCTCGGCAACGTCCAGTATCTTCAGGGTATTGGTTCCGCCGTGGGCGTTCATGTGATCGCCCCGGGTCAGGATGACATGATCCCCGGGCTCGGCAATCCCCTTTTCCACCAGCAGGGCCAGGGCGCGGTCGTTGAGCTCGCCGGCGGCCATCGTGGTGGTATCGAACGGCAGCGAGACTACGCCGCGGTAGAGCGCCATGCGGCGCTGGGCGATGGGGCTGTGGGCGAGCCCGACGATGGGCAGGCCCGAGCGGATGCGCGAGGCGATCAGCGGGGTGTAGCCGGTCGAGGTCATGCAGGCGATGGCGGCCACCCCGGTGAGGTGGTTGGCGGCGTACATGGCCGACAGCGCGATGGTTTCGTCGACCCGCGAGAAGCCCTCGTGGATGCGGTGGCCCGACTCCTGGGCGATGCGCTCGCGCTCGGCGCCGAGGCACACCCGGCGCATGGCCTCGAGGGTCTCCACCGGGTAGTCGCCGGCGGCGGTCTCGGCCGAGAGCATCACCGCGTCGGTGCCGTCGAGCACGGCGTTGGCGACGTCGAACACCTCGGCGCGGGTGGGCAGCGGCGAGTCGATCATCGACTCCATCATCTGGGTGGCGGTGATCACCGCGCGGTTGAGCGTGCGGGCGCGCTTGATGATGCGCTTCTGCATGCCGATCAGCTTCTCGTCGCCGATCTCCACGCCGAGATCGCCGCGCGCCACCATCACCGCCTCGCTGGCCTCGATGATGCCGTCCAGCGTGGCCTCGTCGGCCACCGCCTCGGCGCGCTCGAGCTTGGCGACCAGGCCGATCTCGCGGCCGGCGTCGCCGAGCAGGCGCCGCGCCTCGTGCATGTCCTCGGCATGGCGCGGGAAGGAGACGGCCAGGTAGTCGACGCCGATCTCGATGGCGGTCTCGAGGTCGGCCTTGTCCTTGTCGGTGAGCGCCGGGGCCGAGAGCCCGCCGCCCTGCTTGTTGATGCCCTTGTTGTTGGAGAGCTTGCCGCCGGTGACCACGGTGGTGTGCACCTGGGCGCCCTCGACCCGCTCCACCGTCAGCACCAGGCGGCCGTCGTCGAGCAGCAGCCTATCGCCGGCGGTGACGTCGTCGGCCAACTGGGTGTACTCGCAGCCGACGCGGGTGGCGTCGCCGGCCTCGGTGTCCATATCCATGTCGAGGACGAAGGGCTGGCCCTCGTCGAGCACCACCGCGCCGTCGCGAAAGCGCGCGATGCGGATCTTGGGCCCCTGCAGGTCGCCCAGCGCGGCCACGCTGCGGCCCAGGCGCTCGGCGATCTGGCGCACGGCGATGAGCCGGCGGCGATGGTCGGCGGCGCTGCCGTGGGAGAAGTTGAGCCGCACCACGTCGACGCCGGTACGCAGCATGGCCTCCAGCACGCCCTCGCGGTCGCTGGCCGGGCCCAGGGTGGCGACGATCTTGGTGCGGCGGATGGGTTCGTGGATGGGAGCGTGGGGCGGTAGCGTCATGGTGTCCTCGGCAAGACCAGGATGGCACGGAAGTCGTTGACGTTGGTGCGGGTAGGCCCGGTCACGATGAGCCGATCCAACGCCTGGAAGAAAGTATACGCGTCGTTGCGTGACAGGTAATCGGCGGGTTGGAGTCCTTGCTTCTTGGCACGGGTCCAGTCGTCGGGAGAGAACAGCCCGCCGGCGTTGTCCTCGGAGCCATCGATGCCGTCGGTATCGATGGCCAGGGCGTGAATTCCCGCAGCCCCTTCCAGCGCTTCGAGCAGTCCCAGCAGATACTCCACGTTGCGCCCGCCACGCCCATCTCCGCGCACGGTGACGCTGGTTTCGCCACCGGAGAGGATCAGCAGCGGCGAGGCGGCCTCGTCGCGTGCCTCCAGCGCCATGCGTGCATGGGCACGGCCCAGCTCGCAAGCCTCGCCCTCCAGGTCGTCGCCCAGCACGCGCACTATCACACCGGCCTCCTCCACCACGTTCCTGGCGGCTTCCAAGGCGTCGTGGGCTCGCGCCAGGGTCACGCTGTCGTCGCGCTCGAAGGCTTCGTCGTCGGGCGAGGGGGCCGAGGTGTTCCGCTCGAGATGCTGGCGTACGTGCATCGGCACCTCGATGGCGTGGCGCTCGAGCACCGCCAGCGCATCGGCCGGGGTCGAGCGGTCGGGCAGGGTCGGCCCCGAGGCGATCTGCGTGGCCACGTCGCCGGGAATGTCGGAAATCAGCCAGGTCACCACCTGAGCCGGATGCGCCGCCGCGGCCAGGCGGCCACCCTTGATCGCCGAGAGGTGGCGGCGCACGGTGTTCATCTGACCGATCGGCGCGCCGCAGCGCAGCAGCTCGCGGTTGATCGCCTGCTTGTCGGCAAGGGTGATGCCCTCGGCTGGCAGCGTCATCAGCGCCGAGCCGCCGCCGGAAATCAATGCGATCACGCGATCGTTCTCGCCGAGCGCCGTCACCGCCTCGAGCATGCGCCGGGCCGCCTTTTCGCCCAGATCGTCGGGCATCGGGTGGGAGGCCTCGAGCACCTCGATCACCTCGCAATCGGCCCCATGCCCATAGCGGGTGACGACCAGGCCGGAGAGCGGTGCATCTGGACAGCGCGCCTGCCAGGCGCGCTCCAGCGCGGCGGCCATGGCGGCTGCCGCCTTGCCCGCCCCCACCACCACGGTGCGCCCTGGTGGCGGGTCGGGCAGCAAGTCGGCCACCAGCGTGTCGGGATGCACGGCGGCGACGGCGATGTCGGCGAGGCGGCGCAGCCAATCCGCCACGTCCAGCTCGGGATCGAAGGGAGGGAGTTGGGGAGTCATCTTTGGCTACCTCGCAGGGCGATAGGCTTCGACGGTAACAGCCGGGAAGGTGAGAAAAAAGCCCGACGGCGGGCGGGGTCCAGCCGGGGATCCCGACGCCGGGTAAAAGCCACACCGGGTGCGGCTTGGAGGTGGGCGACGACCCGACGCCCACCAGGAGGGAAGTATCGGCTCAGCGTCTGCGCGACTGGCAGGCCGCAGGGTGCCTCCTCATCGAGCGCGAATCAGCTGCCCACCTCGTGGTCGGCCAGCGATTCCAAAGCACGCAGGATCCCGGCGTGATCCCAGTCCTCTCCGCCATGAGCGACGCAGGCCTGGAACAGCTGCTGGGCGTTGGCAGTGCCGGGCAGTGCCAGGTCGAGGCTGCGCGCGCCTTCAAGCGCCAGGTTGAGATCCTTCTGGTGCAGCTTGATCTTGAAGCCCGGATCGAAGGTACGCTTGATCATGCGCTCACCGTGGACGTCGAGGATCTTCGACTGGGCCAGGCCGCCGAGCAGCGATTCGCGCACCTTGGCCACGTCGGCGCCCGCCTTCGAGGCGAACAGCAGGCCTTCGGCCACCGCCTCGATGGTCAGTGCAACGACGATCTGGTTGGCCACCTTGCAGGTCTGGCCGGCGCCATGACCGCCGATGTGAGTGATGGTCTTGCCCATCACCTCGAGGATCGGCTTGGCACGCGAGAAGCCCTCTTCGGTGGCCCCCACCATGATGGTCAGTGCCGCGTTAATGGCGCCGCCCTCACCACCGGAGACCGGCGCATCGACGTATTCGCCGCCGGCCTCATGGATGCGCTTGGCGAAGCCCTGGGTGGCAATGGGCGCGATGGAGCTCATGTCGATCACCAAGGTGCCCGGCTTGAGCCCCTCGGCGACGCCGCCCTCGCCGAACAGCACCTGCTCGACGTCCGGGGTGTCCGGCACCATGGTGATGACCACCTCGGCCTGCTCGGCCACGGCGCGGGGGCTGTCGAGTTCGGTCATGCCCTTCTCGGCCAGGGTGGCGTCCAGGGTGCCGCGCTTGACGGTGACGAGTTCATGGCCGGCATCCAGCAGATGCCCCGCCATGGGGCGGCCCATGATGCCAAGGCCAATGAATCCTATCTTGCTCATGATGCTTCTCCTTTCAGCTTGTCTTTATGCTTTCTGTACTAAGGCACATTTTCCAGCGGCTGGAGAGATGAGCGCCGGGGGCAAGTCGCAGCGAGGTCATTTGCCATGGATGGCAAATGTAGCGCCCAGGGATGGGTTCACAGCGCCCTCGTGATGGTCCGACACTTCGGGACTTGCCGCTGGGACAGCTCATCGGGCCAGGTGCCTACCGCTCCTCTCAGCGGACGCTATCCAGCCAGCCCAGCCCTTCTTTCGTCGTCGTCTTCGGCTTGTACTCGCAGCCGATCCAGCCGTCGTAGCCCAGCCGGTCGAAATGGGTGAACAGGAACGGGTAGTTGATCTCGCCGCTGCCCGGCTCGTGGCGCCCGGGGTTGTCGGCCAGCTGCACGTGGGCGATGCGATCCAGGTGCTTCTCGATGGTCGGTGCCAGGTCGCCTTCCATGATCTGCATATGATAGATGTCGTACTGCAGCTTGAGGTTGTCGCTGCCGACCTCGTCGAAGATCGCCAGAGCCTGCTCGGTGCGGTTGAGGAAAAAGCCGGGAATGTCGCGCGTGTTGACCGGCTCGGCCAAAAGCAGGATGCCGGCGGCCTTGAGCTTGCCGGCAGCGTAGCGCAGGTTCTCCACCAGAGTGCGGCGCGCCTGCTCCAGGCTTACGCCCTGGGGCTGGATGCCGGCCAGGCAGTTGACCTGCTTGCAGCCGAGCACGGTGGCGTAGTCGATAGCCTTGTCGACGCCGGCACGGAACTCCTCGACACGATCCGGATGACAGGCGATGCCGCGCTCTCCGGCACCCCAGTCGCCGGCCGGCAGGTTGTGCAGCACCTGGGTCAGGCCGTGCTCGTCGAGAAGCGCCTTGAGTTCAACGGCCGTGTAGTCATAGGGAAAGAGATACTCGACGCCCTTGAAGCCGGCCTCGGCGGCGGCCTTGAAGCGGTCGAGAAAATCCTCCTCGGTGAACAGCATGCTGAGGTTGGCAGCGAACTTGGGCATTTGGGTCTCCCTTTATATGTGTTGTCGATGTATGACGGCGCCGCGCCATCGTCCCCGCGATGACGCAGCGCAATGTGCTACGTGAGAGCCGCGATCGAGGTCGGGGCATCCGCGCTGTTTTCGGCCAGGGCCTCGAACTCGTTGATACCGTCGAGGTCGGTGCCCATGGCGATGTTGGTCACCCGCTCGAGGATGATTTCCACCACCACCGGCACGCGATATTCGCGCATCAGGGCTTTCGCTTCTTCCAGGGCCGGCGCGATTTGGTCGGGCTGGGTCACACGCAGCGCCTTGCAGCCGAGCCCTTCCACCACCGAGACGTGATCGACGCCGTAGTCGTTGATCTCGGGGCAGTTGACGTTCTCGAACGAGAGCTGCACGCAGTAGTCCATGTCGAAACCGCGCTGGGCCTGGCGGATCAGCCCCAGGTAGGAGTTGTTCACCAGCACGTGGATGTAAGGCAGCTTGAACTGGGCGCCGGCAGCGAGCTCCTCGACCATGAACTGGAAGTCGTAGTCGCCGGAGAGCGCCACCACTTCGGCCTCCGGGTCGGCCTTGCATACACCCAGCGCGGCGGGAATGGTCCAGCCCAGCGGGCCCGCCTGGCCACAGTTGATCCAGTGGCGCGGCTTGTAGACATGCAGGAACTGGGCGCCGGCGATCTGCGACAGGCCGATGGTGCTGACGTAGCGGGTGTTCTTGCCGAAGACCTTGTTCATCTCCTCGTAGACCCGCTGCGGCTTGACCGGCACCTCGTCGAAGTGGGTCTTGCGCAGCAGGGTGCGCTTGCGCTCCTGGCAGGACTCGGCCCAGGCGCTGCGATCCTTGAGTGTGCCCGCCGCCTTCCGCTCGCGAGCGATCTCGACGAACAGCTCGAGCGCCGCCTTGGCGTCGGAGACGATGCCGTAGTCGGGGCCGAAGATACGCCCGATCTGGGTCGGCTCGATGTCGACGTGGACGAATTTCCGCCCCTTGGTGTAGGTCTCGAGGTTGCCCGTGTGGCGGTTGGCCCAGCGATTGCCGATACCCATCACGAAGTCGGACTTGAGCATCGTGGCGTTGCCATAGCGATGCGAGGTTTGCAGCCCCACCATACCGGCCATCAGCGGATGGTCGTCGGCGATACTGCCCCAACCCATAAGCGTAGGGATGACCGGCACGCCGGTGAGCTCGGCGAACTCGACCAGCAGCTCGCTGGCATCGGCGTTGACGATGCCGCCGCCGGCAACCAGCAACGGGCGCTCGGCCTCGTCGAGCATGGCCATGGCCTTCTCGACCTGAGCGCGTGAGGCGCTGGGCTTGTAGGCCGGCAGCGGCTCGTAGGTGTCTGGGTCGAATTCGATCTCGCTCAACTGCACGTCGATCGGCAGGTCGATCAGCACCGGGCCGGGGCGCGAAGAGCGCATCAGCTGGAAAGCCTGCTGGAAAGCGCGCGGCACCTGAGCCGGCTCCAGCACGGTGACCGCCCACTTGGTCACCGGCCCGGCGATGGCCTGGATGTCGACCGCCTGGAAATCCTCCTTGTGCAGCTTGGCACGCGGCGCCTGGCCGGTGATGCACAAGATCGGGATGGAATCCGCGCTGGCCGAGTAGAGCCCGGTGATCATATCGGTGCCGGCAGGGCCGGAGGTGCCGATGCACACGCCGATATTGCCGGCCTTGGTACGGGTATAGCCCTCGGCCATGTGCGACGCCCCTTCGACGTGGCGGGCCAGCACGTGATCGACACCGCCGATCTTGCGCAGGGCGGCATAGAACGGATTGATGGCGGCACCGGGCACGCCGAAGGCGATATCGATGCCTTCCTTGCGAAGCACGTGTACGGCGGCCTCTGCTGCGGTCATTCGAGCCATGACGGTTCCTCCCGTGAGTGGCGACCAGATTGTTTTTGGAAAATATTTCTGTATAACGAGATTAGGAGTCGACACGCGTTGCGTCAATGTTTATGGAAAATATTTTCAAAAAAAATTTTAGGCAAAAAAAACCCAGGCAGAATCGGCTGCCTGGGTTCTTCGTTCACAAGGCTCAAAGCGTAATGCGTAGCGCCAGCGGGTACTCGTCGCAGTTGTTGCCTTCACCGCCGCGGTCGACGACCAGGAACTCCCCTTCACGCTCCAGCACCGACTGGATGGCGTGCCAGGTGCCGGCGCGGTAGTTGACGCCCTGGCGGCCGTCGGTGACGAAGGCGCGCACTTCCGCCGGGTCGATGCCGTCACCGGGCGGTGCGACCACGATCACGAAGCGCTCCTCGTGCAGCGGCATGAAGGCCTGGCTGCCCTGGGGGTGGCGCTCGAGGAAGTCGAGCTCCAGCGGGATCGAGACCGGCTGGCTGACGAAGATGCTGATCAGCGCCCTCGCCTGCTCGCCCAGGGTCTCGACCTTGGCCAGGTCGTGGTAGCGCCGGGTGCGTCCGGCGTTGATGTGAAAGTAATCCGCCGTACGCGTATCGATGACGTCACCGAACGGCGCGAAGGCCTCCGGCGTCAGCGGCTCGGCTTTGAGTTCCAGCATGTTAGCCCCTCGAATTCAGTCGGCAGTTAGCCCGTATCGCCGGGGCTGTTCCGGCGGCAGGCCCCGAAGTGTCGGACCATCGCGGAGGCGCTTTGCCCTTTCAGCGAGCACCCAAACGCAGCGCCGCGTGGCGGTTCACGTCTTTATAGAGTAAATAGCGGAACGGCCCCGGGCCGCCGGCATAGCAAGCCTGCGGGCAGAAAGCGCGCAGCCACATGAAATCCCCCGCCTCGACCTCCACCCAGTCCTGGTTGAGGTGATAGACCGCCTTGCCCTCGAGCACGTAGAGGCCGTGCTCCATGACGTGGGTCTCGTCGAAAGGAATCACCGCGCCGGGCTGGAAGGTGACGATGTTGACGTGCATGTCGTGGCGCACATCGGCCGGGTCGACGAAGCGCGTGGTGGCCCAGCGCCCCTCGGTGCCGGGCATCGGGTTGGGCTCGAGATCGTTCTCGTTGACCACGAAAGCCTGAGGCACCTCGATGCCCTCGACGTATTCGTAGGCCTTGCGCACCCAGTGGAAACGCACCGGCGCATTGGACTCGTTGCGTAGCTGCCAGTGACAGCCTGGCGGCAGGAAGGCGTAGCCGCCCGGTGTCATCTCGTGGCGTTCGCCGGCGATGATCAGCGTCATCTCGCCCTCGACCACGAACAGCACGCCTTCGGCGGCGGGGTCGAGCTCGGGACGCTCGCTGCCGCCGCCCGGGCTCACTTCCATGATGTATTGCGAGAAGGTCTCGGCGAAACCGGAGAGTGGGCGCGCCAGCACCCATAGTCGGGTCGCCTCCCAGAACGGCAGGTTACTGGTCACGATGTCGCCCATCACGCCCTTGGGTATGAAGGCGTAGGCTTCGGTGAACACCGCCCGATCGGAGAGCAGCTGGGTCTGGGGCGGATGCCCGCCGTGTGGGGCGTAATAGGTACGTTGACTCATGGATTGTCCTGAAAGAATGCCGAAGATAGCGCTCAGGCTATCATGGCGGTTGCGTCTCTCGGGGCTGATCCGTCGACAGGCCTTCGAGGAGGCGCTGTGAACCCATCCCTGGGCGCTACCTTCGCCTTCCATGGCGAAGGACCTCCTCTTTAGCCTGTCCCCGGCGCCCCCGCGTGCAGTAGCTAGGCTGCTCTGCCTAGGTTCTACGTCAGCGTCCAGGCGCCGGATGGTGTTCCATCCAGTGCTTGGCGATATCCACACGCCGCGTCACCCAGACCCGATCGTGTGCCTCGATATGGTCGAGGAAACGCTGCAGGGCGCGAAAACGGCCGGGGCGGCCAAGCAACCGGCAGTGCATGCCCACCGAGAGCATCTTGGGTGATTCATCTCCCTCAGCGTAGAGCACGTCGAAGGCGTCACGCAGGTAGGCGAAGAAGTGATCGGCGGTATTGAAGCCTTGAGGCGCGGCGAAGCGCATGTCATTGCTGTCCAGGGTATAGGGCACGATCAGGTGGTCATGCTCGATGCCCTGGCTATCGGCTTCTCGGGTCCAGAACGGCAGGTCGTCGCCGTAGTAGTCGCTGTCATAGAGGAAGCCGCCCTCGTCGAGTACCAGCCGGCGGGTGTTTGGGCTGTCGCGGCCGGTGTACCATCCCTGCGGCTTCTCACCGTAGAGACGCTGGAATATTTCCATGGCGCGATGAAGATGCTCGCGCTCGACGTGTTCCGGCACTTCCTGGTAGTGAATCCAGCGGTAGCCGTGGCAGGCGATCTCGTGGCCCAGCTCCTTGAATGCCTGGGCCACCTCGGGATGGCGCTCCAGCGCCATGGCCACGCCGAACACCGTCAATGGCAGGCTGCGGCGCTCGAATTCGCGCAGGATTCGCCAGACGCCGGCTCGCGAACCGTACTCGTAGATCGACTCCATGCTGAGATGGCGGTCGGGAAAGGCTGGGGCACCAATGATCTCGGAGAGGAACTGCTCGGAGCCTGCATCGCCATGCAGCACGCAGTTCTCTCCTCCCTCTTCGTAATTGAGCACGAACTGTACGGCGATTTTTGCTCGTCCCGGCCAATTGGCATGAGGGGGATTGCGGCCATAGCCGACGAGATCACGGGGGTAGTCAGGGCCAACGCTCATGAGTCCTTCCTCTTGTTCTCTACTGCCTTTGCGGATACAAGCCTCGCCGGCTTTGCTCAACACAAATTGTATACAATTATCAAAATAATATGTATCCATTAAAACTGCAACCAGGTGCCGTCAACTCTCATCACGCCACACCAAACCAGCGTAGACGCTATATCCGACCGGCAAGTCTCGTTTCATTCTTCAGCTAGCAAGCCAGAGATGCGTTACACACCCCTCTTTGTATACAAAAATTACAGCGATTTGCAACCATGTTTTTGGAAGGCTCGTGCACTTGCCCACTTTCCTTTCAGCTCATGATGGCGCCAGAGCGTGAATAGCATCAAAAGTGTATACAATTCTCCTAAGAGATAGTCGCCAATCAAGCTTTATTTGCGCTGAATACGACTTAAGTATAGACGCTGAAAAATCCCACTCTTCTGCATTTCTATTAACAACTCTTTGTTTATTAACGTATTTATTCGAATTCCCCAGACGAAGTGAAATGCTTGCGCTCAATGCTTGCAACGCCTATTTTGTGTACAAAGACATTTTTTATTGTTCACAAGAAAACTTCGGAGCTCGCATGCGCCTACGCATCATCAATCCCAACACCACGGTCGCGATGACCCACAAGATCGGCGAAGCGGCACGCCGCGTGGCGACTAGCGACACGACCATCGTGGCGACACAGCCGGCCGACGGCCCGGTATCGATCGAGAGCCACTTCGACGAAGCCATCAGCGCGGTGGGCGTGGTGGAGGAAGTGCTGGCCGGAGAGAAGGAGGCTACCGACGCCTACGTGATTGCCTGCTTCGGCGATCCGGGGCTGCTGGCGGCTCGCGAGCTCACCCGAGCGCCGGTCATCGGCATCGCCGAGGCAGCCTTTCACGCCGCTACTCTGATCAGCACCCGATTTTCGGTGGTCACCACCCTCTCGCGCACCGCCATCATCGCCGAGCACCTGCTGGAGCAGTACGGTTTCCGCCATCACTGCCGTCGGATACGTGCCGCCGAAATTCCTGTGCTCGATCTGGAGGAGAACGGCTCGGCGGCGCTTTCACGAATCGTCGAAGAGTGCCGCCGGGCGCGCGACGAAGATGGCATCGGCGCCATCGTGCTGGGCTGCGGCGGCATGGCCGACCTGACCGACACAATTTCCCGCGAGGTTGGCCTGCCGGTGATCGAGGGCGTCACGGCCGCGGTCAAGCTGGCCGAGGCCCTTGTCGGCCTGGGGCTCGGCACCAGCAAGCATGGCGACCTGGCGTTCCCGCGCCCCAAAGCCTTCAACGGACGCTTCGAGAGGTACTCGAACCTCACACCTGAGCACTGAGACTTCCTGACCGGCAAAGACACGCATAACGACACTCTTAAAAACATGCCTTGAGCACGTCTCGCCACAAAGCCCGAGAGCAGCATCGGGCACAACCACAACATAGAGCAACGACTTGCGAGGATAGACCCATGCAACACACCAACCCACACAGCACGGCGGCCGACCCAGCCGCCTTGGGGGCGGGAGCCCCTCATGCCACCAAGGCGCCGGGCCAGGAATCCCTGGCCCCGCAGAAGACTCGCATCATGGGGCGCGGCTCCTACTTTCTCGCCTGGTTCGGTGGCTGCGTCTCGATCGGCACCTTCACCATGGGTTCCAGCGTGGTCGGCACGCTGAACCTGATCCAGGCCACGCTGGCGATCGCCATCGGCTGCTTCGTGATCGGTATCGCGCTGGCGATCAATGGTGCTGCCGGCTACAAGTACGGCATCCCATTCATGGTCCAGGCGCGCAGCGCCTTCGGTTTTGCCGGTACGCGCCTGCCTGGTCTGGTCCGGGCCGTTCCCGCGGTGGTGTGGTACGGCTTCCAGAGCTGGATCGGCGCCGGAGCACTGAACATGGTTTCGGCCACCCTGTTCGGCTTCGATAACCTGGTGTTCTATTTCATCACCTTCCAGTTCCTGCAGATCGGTCTGTCGGTGATGGGCTTCCAGGGCATCAAGTGGCTGGAGAACATCGGCAGCGCCTTCATCCTCGCCTCGCTGGTCTACATGTTCTACAGCACGGTGGTGCGCTACGGCGATGTGCTCTCCGCCAATCTGCTGACCATGGAAGGCTCCTGGGGCATGCCTTTCTGGGGCGCCACCATGCTGTTCCTGGGTATCTACAGCACCATGATGCTCAACGTCAGCGATTATTCGCGCGAGCACAAGGAGGGTACCGGCCAGGGTCTGCTCACCACGATCTATGCCATGTCGATCCTGCCCTGCACCCTGTTCATGGGCCTGATTGGCTACATGGTGTCCGAGGCCACCGGCACCGCCGACCCCATTCAGGTCTTCGCCAATGCCGTGGACAACACGCCACTGCTCATGACCACGCTGCTGTTCATCGCCTTCGCCCAGGTCACTACCAACGTACTCAACAACGTGGTGCCGCCGACCTACGTGCTGATGGACGTGTTCAAGCTGAAGTTCACCACCTCCACGGTGATCGTCGGCCTGCTGGCCTTCGCCACCTTTCCCTGGAAGCTGGTGCAGCCGGACTCGGCGGCCGGCCTGCAGCTCTTCGTGCAGACCTACTCTGCCTTCCTCGGCCCGATCTTTGCCGTCCTGGTGGTCGACTACTACCTGATACGCCGTCGCACCCTGGACCTTGGCAAGCTCTACGACGAGAACGGCCCGTACAAAGGGGTCAACGTAGCGGCGCTGATCGCCACCGCAGTGGGCATCGCCGCAGCTCTGATCTTCTCCGCCGTGTCCTGGTACGCCAGCCTGATCCCGGCCGGCCTGACCTATTACCTGCTGATGCTGTACTGGGCCCCCTGCCAACGCTTCCGCCAGTAGCCTCGTGCAGCCTTGCTTCGCCTTCCCGGTCATGCCGGGCGGGCGAGCTTTCTTACAATGACAACGGTGACGACGATGCAAGACAATGAGCTGAACATTCAGAACATCGATCCATCGCTATATAACGAGGACCTGGCCCCGCTGAAGCACAAGGACCGCAGCTGGGGCGCATTCGAGATCTTCAACGTCTGGTCGAACGACATTCAGAGCTTGTTCGGCTACACCCTGGCGGCCTCGCTGTTCCTGACCTACGGACTCAACGGCTGGGCGGTCATGGCGGCCATCATCCTGGCCGGGGTGATCGTCATGTACCTGGTCAACCTGACCGGCAAGCCCAGCGTCAAGTACGGCATCCCCTTCCCGGTCATGGTCCGCGCCAGCATGGGGGTGCGCGGCGCCAACCTGCCGGCCATGCTGCGCGCGATCATCGGTATCTTCTGGTATGGCGTGCAGACCTATTTCGCCTCCACCGCGGTGACGCTGTTGATCACTGCGCTGTTCGGCGCCGGCGATGGCTCGACCTTCCTGGGCCTCTCCGGCGTGGCCTGGGTGTCGTTCGTGATCGTCTGGCTGTTCCAGATCGCGATCTTCTGGCAAGGCATCGAGCGCATCAAGCACTTCCTCAACTGGGCGGGCCCTCTGGTCTACGTGGTGATGGTGGCGCTGATGATCGTGGTCTGGTACCAGGCCGGCGATGAGTTGCTGCCTGCCATCAGCACCATTTTCAGCGCCGACGCCGAGCGCAGCGGTAGCGCCGTGGCTGCCTTCCTGGCGATCGTCGGCACCATGGTGGCCTATTTCGCCGCGGTGGTGATCAACTTCGGCGATTTCACTCGCTTCGTCAGGACCGAGCGCCAGATGAAGCTCGGCAATCTACTGGGCCTGCCGCTCAACGTGGCCTTCTTCTCGTTCATCGCGCTGATCATCACCGCCGGCACCTTGGTCCTGTTCGGCGAGGCCCTGACCAACCCGGCCGACATCGTCGAGCGGGTCGATTCCCTGCCGCTGACCATCATCGCCGCACTGACCTTCTTTGCCGCTACCGTCGGCATCAACCTGGTGGCCAACTTCATCCCACCGGCCTACGATCTGGCCAATCTGTTCCCCAGCAAGATCAGCTTCAAGGTGGGTGGGCTGATTACTGCCGTGGTGGCCTTCTTCGTCGGTGCACTGTGGGTCTCGGTGATCAGCCAGATCGGCGTACCGGGCTTCGTCAACGCGCTCGGCGCCATCGTCGCGCCCTTCTACGGCATCATCGTGGTGGATTACTACCTGGTGAAGCATCAGCATCTCGACATGCAGCAGCTATTCTCCTCCAAGCCGGGCAGTGCCTACTACTATGTCAAGGGATGGAACCACCGGGCACTACTGGCCTTCGGCGGTGCTGCGCTGTTCTCGATCTCTACCGTGCTGGTGCCGGCGCTAGCCGGCCTCGGCGGCTACGGCTGGATGATTGGCGCCGCGCTCGGCGGTACCTTTTACTACGGCTTGATGCTGAGCCATCGCCCGGCGGCTGCGACGTCGGCCATCTAACGCAAGCACTGTGGCAAAAGGCGCCTCCGGCCTGGCCGGGGGCGCCTTTGTCTTGTCCCGAATAACGCCTAGATGCCGAAGATGCGCTGCAGGTCCGGTGTCTCTTCTTCTTCTTCCACGATGGAGAGAGAGGCTTCGATGGCCTTGAGATGACGACCCATGAAGGCGGTGGCCCGCTCACCGTTCTTGGCTTCGAGAAAGCCGATGAGGTCGTCGTGGTCGTGGGACTCGCAGCCCAGGTGGCCGGAGCTGCCGTAGACGGCAAGAATCAACGAGGAGCGCGAGCATAGCTGGCCGACGAACGCCGCCAGAGTAGCATTGCCCGAGAGCTGGGCGAGGCGTTCGTGGAACGCGGCGGAGAGCTTGATCGCGCGGCTCTGCTCACCCGAGCGAAGCGCCTCGCGCTCACGCCGGGCCATGTCGCGCAGTTCGTTCACGTCCTCGGCTTTGATACGGCGGGCGACCTCGGGCATCAGGCCGCACTCCACCATCTGGCGGGCGTTGAAGACATCCGTCGCTTCGTCGGCGGTGGGCCGCGTCACGCTGGCGCCGCGCCGCGGCGTCAGCGTGACGAGCTGCTCCAGGGCCAGGCGCTGAAGGATCTTGCGAATACCGGTACGGCTGATGCCGAACACCTCGGCCAGGGCATCCTCACGCAGGCGTGCCCCGGGACGCAGGCGGTGCTCGATGATGGCATCGCTGATGGTGCGATAGATCGCCTCGTGACGCTCCGCCCCATCGCCATTCTTGCCCAAGCGCCGAGGCTTGGCCTTGCTCGAACCGCCATCGTCGGCCAGGCTCTGCCGCTGGTTCATGGTCGCCCTCCTCGCATCCCGTCACTGCCAGTCATTGTATACGTTTCTTCCGCCAACTCGAACCAAATGCCCCCAGCACCGCTGACAAGCGGGCTGGGGACAAGCGGGCCCACGAATTCGATTTACTCCGACCAGGCAGCGATCGCAGCGCGCTCCTCGTCGGTCATGCCGGTCATGTTGCCCAGCGGCATGTACTTGCTGGCCACCACTTCCTGGATCTTCTCGCGGTGCCCTTCGATCTGTGCCGTGGTGTCGTAGATGATCCCCGCCGGGGCCGAACCAAAGCCCGCCTGGGTCGGGTTGGCCGAGTGACAGGCAACGCATCGTGACTCGATGATGGCCTCGACCTCGGCCAGGCTCGTAACTGCCTCCCCGTCGGCACCATTCGAAGCCCCAGTTCCCGGCATGCCGACCCAGAAGGCAACGGCGATCAGCGCCACACCGGCTATCGGGTAGGCGGGCTGGATCTTGCCGGCATGCATCAGCACGAAGAATTGGCGAATCAGCGCCCCGGCGAAGATGAACAGCGCCATCAGCACCCAGGCATACTCATGGCTGTACACGAAGGAGTAGTGGTTGCTGATCATCAGCAGCACGACCGGCAGGGTGAAGTAGGTGTTGTGCACCGAACGCTGCTTGCCGCGCTTGCCGTCAAGCGGATTGGGCGTTTCGCCCGCCTTCATAGCCTTCACCATGCGCCGTTGGCCGGGGATGATCCAGAAGAACACGTTGGCCGACATGGCGGTGGCCATGACGGCACCGGTGAGCAGAAAGGCGGCACGCCCCGAGAACAGGTGTACGCTGAGATAGGAGACCACGACCATCAATACGGCCACGGCCAGGCTCAGGATCCCGTCGCGATCCATGTTGGGGCTGATGCGCTTGCACAGCTCGTTATAGACCACCCAGCCGCCGAGCAGGAACGCCAGCGCCAGCAGATTGGCCTGCCAGCCACTCAGACCGGCGGCCCACGCCCAGTCGCTGTTGGGGTTGACCAGGTAGAAGCCCGGATTGGCCATGTACAGCAGGACGAACAGGGCGAAACCGGAAAGCCAGGTGGTGTAGGCCTTCCAGAACGACCAGTGCAGGTCTTCCGGCAGCTTGTCGGGCGCCGTGGCATACTTCTGATTGTGGTAGAAGCCGCCGCCGTGTACGGCCCACATCTCGCCGAATACACCCTTGTCACGATCCTCGGCCGCCTTGGGCTTGCGCAGTCCGTTATCCAGCATCACGAAGTAGATCGACTCGCCGATCCAGGCGATGGCCGCGATGACGTGCAGCCAGCGCAGCATGAAGTTGACGAAATCCAGGAGGTAAGCTTGCATCAGGTGGTCTCAGCTTAGTTGTTGTTGACGCCGCATCGCGGAGCGCAGCCTCTCATCCAACACTTCCCTAGCTGCCGCGGTAGGTGGAGTACCCATAGGGCGACAACAGCAGCGGCACATGGTAATGCTGCGAGTCGTCGGCCACGCCGAAGCGCAGCGGAATCACGTCGAGGAAGCGCGGCTCATCCGCCTGTATGCCCTGCCGACGCAGGTAGTCACCGGCGTGAAAGACCAGCTCGTATTCGCCCGAGGTGAAGTCATCCCCCTCCAGGATGGGGCCGTCGCAGCGACCGTCGTCGTTTGTCGTCACCGTCTTGAGTGGCACCCGCCTGTCGCCCTCGAGGCGCAAAACCTCGATGCGGATACCTTCGCCGGGGCTGCCCTGGGCGGTATCCAAAACATGTGTCGTCAGTCGTCCCATTGTGTCTGTCTCCCCGTTGTTGGCCGGGGCTGGCTGGCCCCGGGAATTCAATGTTGCGCGAGTCTGCCGCTTCGGCAACCACTGAAGACAGTTTTAGCTCTTCCGATAGTACATTTCAAAGATTTTTTGTATACACTTTCTTGGTGATACGCTACGAGCACCGCCTTGCAGCACTGAATAAGGAGAACAGGATGAACGACAAGATACTGGCGCCCCGCCCCAGTAAGCTCGACCGCGATGAATTCGTGGCAAACTTCGGCGACATCTTCGAGCATTCACCTTGGGTGGCCGAACTGACCTGGGAGCACGGCCTGACTGACACGCACGACACGCCGGCCGGCCTCGCCGATGCCATGGGCCAGACGCTGCGCAGCGCCACGCCGGAACGCCAGCTCGAGGTGATTCGCGCCCACCCCGACCTGGCCGGCAAAGCCGCCATCGCCGGCGAACTGACCGACGACTCCACCCGCGAACAGGCCGGCGCCGGGCTAGACCAGTGCACGCCGGAAGAGATGGCCCGCTTCGAGCGCCTCAACGGGGCCTACAAGGAGAAGTTCGGCTTTCCTTTCGTCATGGCCGTGAAGGGTAGCGACCGGCACGCCATTCTCGCCGCCTTTGACACGCGCCTGGAAAACTCCCCTGAAGAGGAGCGTCGCACCGCCATCGAGCAGATCAACCGCATCGCTCGCTTCCGCCTGGAAGCGCGCGCCGAGGGTTAGTCTGAGCCAAGACGCCACGACCCGCGGCGCTCACTCCGCTGCGGGTCGCTTTGCTTCGCGATCTTGGTCAGCTGTACCGACGCATGCGAGTTCGGACTCAGCCGCTTCGGGCATTGTTGGGCGCCGCTTGAGCTCCACCAGGGCCAGCGCGCTTATGCCGCTCTCGCCCTAACTCGTCAAGTGCGGGAGTGGCACCAGCCTCGGTATCGCCGGCATCCGCACGCGCCATTGCCTCGCGCTCGCGGGCTTCGTCGGCCAGAGTGGTATTCGGCAGCAGCAGGTTGAGCACGAAGGCGGTGATGGCGGCCACCACGATGGGCGCCCCGCCGACCAGGTTCTGCAGCCATTCCGGGAAACGCTCGATCGCCGCCGGCACCTCGGCGATACCCAGGCTGAGCGCCAACGCCAGGCCCACGATGGTCATGTTGCGGGCGGAGAGCTCGTCCTTGATTAGCAGCTTGATGCCGGTCATGGTGATCATGCCGAACACGGTGATGGTGGCCCCGCCGAGCACCGGATAGGGGATGGTGGTCATGATCGCGCCGAACTTGGGACTGAACCCCGCCAGCAGCATGAAGCCGCCGGCCAGCGCCAGCACGAAGCGGCTGATTACCTTGGTCATGGCCACGATGCCGACGTTCTGGCTGAACGTGGAGGTGGGCAAGGCGCCGAAGAAGGCGCTAATTGTCGTCGTCAGGCCGTTCCCCAGCAGGCCACCGGTCAACTCCGGCGTCCTCAGCTCACGATTCATGCCGCCCACGGTGGTCGCCGATAGGTCGCCGATGGTCTGCACCGAGTTGATCACACAGATCACCACCATGGCGGCGATTGCCGAGGCATGGAACTCCATGGCGAAGGGCATGACTTGGGGCACCGCCACCCAACTGGCCTGAGCTACCGAAGCAAAATCGACCATCCCCAGCGACAGCGACAGCGCGTAGCCGACGAGAATGCCGACGATGATGGCCGAGAGCTTGATGACCCCCTTGCCGAACTGTGAGGCGACAAGCACGGTGGCCAACGTCACCAACCCCACGATCCAGTTCTGCGGGTCGCCGAAACCGGGGGCGCTGGCGTTGCCACTGCCGGCCATGTAACGCACCGCGATGTCGTAGAGTGACAGACCAATGACCAGCACCACCGTACCCGCCACCACCGGCGGAAAGAGGTGGCGAACATACTGGATGAAGTAGCCCACCACCATCATGGTAATTCCGCCGATCAGCTGGGCACCGAGAATCCCCTCGATGCCATATTGTGCCCCCACGGCGATCAACGTCGGCACGTAGGCAAATCCCACACCGAAAATCGCCGGCAGCCTTGCGCCGAATTTCCATACCCCATAAAGGTGGAACAGCGTACAGACTCCCGAGGCCAGCACGGCGATCTGTATCAGTAAAAGCTTCTCTTCCGGCGTGGCGCCCACAACGCCTGCGATGATGATCGGCGGCGTGATGACGCCAGCGATCATGGCCAGGACATGCTGTAGCGACAAGGGCAATGCCTTGGCCAGCGAAGGCCGGCCTTGGAAGTCGAAAATCGAAGTGTTCTGAATCTTTCGCATGGATCCATCCAGTCGTTGTTGTGTTTCTGCATACGGAAAGCCAACCACCGCTGATTGTTCGAATTGCGGCCAAGAAGTTTCCGGATACACGCCAAGCCTGACAGCTCACGCTGCGACTCGTTATCTTGTCCAATCGGTCAATAAATGTATTCCAAACTACCTACCTCAAGGCGACAGTATCTTAATTTATTGTATACAGAAATTCTTTCCACCCCTTTTCTTGCCCGCCTTCTGTCTAAGCGTCTGGCACCGCCTCTCTCGTGAGAAAGGCCCAGCTACACTGGAGAGAAATCCTTGAGGCTGAGGAGAAGGAGAGCAACATGTTTCGTGATCGACTGGACGCGGCCGAACAGCTGGCACTACGCCTGGAACACTTGAAGGGCACCTACCCGCTGGTACTGGCGATACCCCGCGGTGGGGTGCCCATGGGACGCTACCTGGCCGATGCCCTCGAGGGGGAACTCGATGTGGTGCTGGTGCGCAAGATACGCGCCCCGGGGAGCCCCGAGTTCGCCATCGGTGCGATCAGCGAGGATGGCACCATGAAGCTGGACGCGGCAGCCTCACAATTCTCTCAGGAGGCGGTGGAACGCGAAGCGGAGCAGCAGCGCAAGCTGCTCGAGGAGCGACGCCAACGCTATAGCCCGGTCCGCCCACCGATTCCGCCCGAGGGCCGTGTGGTGGTGATCGTCGACGACGGCAGCGCCACCGGCGCCACCATGGAAGCTGCGCTGAAAACCCTGAAGGGGCGGACTGACCGACTGATCGCTGCACTCGGCGTGGCCTCCCCCAGCGCCGTCGCCCGCCTGGAGGCGATTGCCGACGAGGTCGTCTGCCTGGATGCGCCCCAGCGATTCATGGCGGTCGGGCAGTTCTACGCCGATTTCGGTCAGGTCGAGGAAGAGGAAGTGATGGAGCTGCTCGAAGAGTGAACACCTGTTCATCAAGCAAGAGAAAAGGCCGCTACCCTTGCGGGTAGCGGCCTTAGGCGCTGAGCGCTGGCTGCGACTTACTTGGTCGCGGCGCTGGCTGCCTTGACGTTCTGCTCGGCCAGTTGCTGGCCCTTCTGCAGGAACTCCTGGCTCAAGTCGACCACTTTCTTGGTGTCGCCCTGCAGGCGCTCGCCCAGTTCCTTGGCGGCCTTTTGCTGGGTCTCGAAGACCTGCTTGAGGCCCTCGGAGTCCTTGACATCGGTCCAGGCACGGGCCTGGGCCAGGCTCAGGTCGGAGTAGCTACGGAAGGCTTCCATCTGAGCCGACAGCAGCTTCTCGTAATATTCCAGGGTCAGCGAGCCATAGGCACGCGCCGGGCCAAAGAACAGAGTTTCGAACTGCTGGGTAGTCTTTTCTTGAGTCTTGCTCATGAGACACCTCCATCGTTGCGTTGCCAAGGCAGGAAGGAGCCTTGTTGCAATGCAACATAGCAGTTCGACTTGTGCGTTGCAATAATTTTTGTGCGTTGCAGCATGCGGGGTCAATAGGACGAACAAACTGGCTCAAGAGCGTCAGCGATAGGCGCCTTCGATATCCGTTATGCGCATTGCTCTGCGTCCGAGCCCACCATGCAGATCCAGCATGCGCTCTATCCAGCCGTAGACCGGGTCGGCATTCGATACCAGGTCGGCGGTGGAGACTACCCTCGCCCACATGAACGTTCCGAACAGCAGATAGTCGGCGGCGGCAGGCGACTCACCGTCAACGTAATCGGCTTCCTTCAAGCACCCCCGCAACGGCTCGAGCGCTGCATCCAGTTGCGCCAGCCCCTTGGCCGGGGAGTGGAATTCCTCGAGCGTTCTGCCGAAGCGCTTCTCGCGGGTCTCGCGGAAGTAGTCGCGATCCTTGGGATCGATGGCGTTGAGCAGGTCCATTATGATGGTGCGCATCATGGCCGGCGCCAGGGCGCGCTCGGCGTAGTGCTTGAAGAAGCGAGCTCGAGCCTCGGCCATACCATCTCCCAGCAGCGGAGCTTCGGGATAGGTGCGATCTAGATAACGCAGGATCGCATAGCTGTCGGTGATCGTGTCGTCGCCGTCGACCAGCACCGGCACCTTGTCGTAGTCGGCGAAGGCGAGCGCTTCCTTGTTGGTGAAGTGCCAAGCGCGTGTCTCGGCATCGAGCCCCTTGTGGGCCAGCGCGTAGCGTACGCGCCAGCAGTAGGGAGAGAAGCGCAATCCTTCGTCGATGCCGCAGAGATCAAAGAGAACCCTTGCCATGACGCCTCCTGGCGAAATCGTTAGTCGTAGATGGATAGTGCCAGCCTTGCCGGCAGGATGCCAACCAGGCTGTGGCTGGCGACGCCGTGGCCGTCAGCCTGTCCATTAGTCTAACAACGAATGTACCCCCAGCACCGGAAAGCCCCTTTTAATGAAAGGCAATTTTTTGAATTCCAACAAGAAATGTAAAAACGTACGACCGACACCCCTTAGTCAATATTGGTAATACCAATTATCCAAGATGGCAACTTGCGATTGCACTTCGTATCGTTGCTTCCCGCCGGCCGCACGCGCCAAGTTGCGCCGCCGCGAAAGTCGCGTTGGTGTACTCAACAAGGAGAATCGAGGAAACGTCCATGTCGGATACGACCCTAGCTCTACTCGCCTTCACGCCGCTGATACTGGCCGGCGTACTGCTTATCGGCTTTCGCATGGCCGCTCGCACCGCCATGCCGATCGTCTTCGTGGTAACCGCCCTGATCGGGCTGCTCGCCTGGGAGATGAGTGTCAATCGGGTGCTCGCCTCTACGCTCCAGGGCCTTATCCTGACCGTCTCGATCCTGTGGATCATCTTCGGCGCGATCTTGCTGTTGAATACCCTGAAGCACTCCGGCGGTATCGCGGCTATCCGCAACGGATTCTCCGGCATCAGCCCCGACCGCCGGGTGCAGGCGCTCATCGTAGCCTGGCTGTTCGGCTGTTTCATCGAGGGTGCCTCGGGCTTCGGCACGCCCGCCGCCGTGGCTGCACCGCTGTTGGTCGCGCTCGGCTTTCCCGCTCTCTCCGCCGTGGTGGTGGGCATGATGATCCAATCCACGCCGGTCTCCTTCGGTGCCGTGGGCACGCCGATCGTGGTCGGCGTCTCCGGGGGCGTCAACATGAACGCCATCACCGAGCAGCTCGAGGCCGGCGGCTACACCTGGCTCGAATACTTCCGCCTGATCGCCGCCGAAGTCGCCATCGTGCACGGCATCGTCGGCATCCTGATGCCGCTGATCATGGTGGTGATCATGGTGCGCTTCTTCGGCGCCAACCGCTCCTGGAAGGAAGGGCTCTCCATTGCGCCGTTCGCACTGTTCACCGGCGTAGCCTTCGTGGTGCCCTATGCCCTGGCGGGCGTGCTGCTGGGGCCGGAGTTCCCGTCGATGATCGGCGCCATGGTCGGCCTGGCCATCGTCGTGCCCGCGGCACGCCGCGGCTTTCTGCTGCCCAAGGATACCTGGGACTTCCCCGAGCGTAGCGCCTGGCCGGCCGGCTGGATCGGCAAGATCGAGATCAACATCGACGACATCGCCGGCAAGACCCCGCTCTCCACCTGGATGGGCTGGCTGCCCTACGTGCTGCTGGCACTGTTCCTGGTGGCGTCGCGCGTCATCGACCCGCTGCGCGAGGCGCTCACCGGCTTCGCCTTTGGCTGGAGTAACATCCTCGGCGAAGCCGGCGTCTCCGGTAGCATCGCCCCGCTATACCTGCCGGGGGGCATCCTGCTGATGGTGGTACTGGTCACCGCCGTGCTGCATCGCATGCGAATCGGCGAACTCCAGGCGGCCTTCGGCGAATCCTCACGCACGCTGCTCGGCGCCGGTTTCGTGCTCATCTTCACCATCCCCATGGTGCGGATACTGATCAACTCCGGGGTCAACGCCGCCGACCTGGTGTCGATGCCGGTGGCTATGGCTCAGTTCGTGGCCGACAGCGTGGGTGGCGTCTATCCCTTCTTCGCACCGGCAGTCGGTGCGCTGGGAGCCTTCATCGCCGGCTCGAACACCGTATCGAACCTGATGCTGTCCGAGTTCCAGTTCAATGTCGCCGGTGCGCTGGGCGTCTCCACCGCCATGATGGTGGCGCTACAGGCCGTCGGCGCCGCCGCGGGCAACATGATCGCCATCCACAACGTGGTCGCGGCCTCGGCCACCGTGGGCCTGCTCGGCCGCGAGGGCGAAACCATCCGCAAGACCATCCTGCCGACGCTCTACTATCTGATCTTCACCGGCCTGATCGGCCTGATCGCCTTCTATGTCCTCGGCGTAACCGACCCGCTGATGCAAGTCGGCGGCTGACAAGTCCAACACAAGCACGAGCCCCGCGTCCTCATGGACGCGGGGCTTTTTCGTATTCTACCAAGCTCAACCGATGCGCTCGAGCTCGCTTGCATGCCGTCTGCCTCGCTCGACATAGCCCGCCGCATTCCTGGCCATCCCCTCGATCACGTCGGGTGAAAGCTCGCGAATGACCTTTGCCGGGGCGCCGACAATCAGCGAATTCGGTGGAAACTCGGCCCCCTCCTTGACCACGGCGCCCGCCGCCACCAGGCAGTTCTCGCCGATCACGGCACCATTAAGAATCACCGCCTGTATACCGACCAGGCTACCGTTGCCGATGGTGCAGCCGTGCAGCATCGCCTGGTGACCTACGGTCACGCCCTTGCCCACCTTGAGCGGAAACCCGGGATCAGCATGCAGCACGGCCCCGTCCTGGATATTGCTCTCTTCGTCCACTTCGAGGTGGTCGGTATCGCCGCGAAGCACCGCCTGGTACCAGACACTGGCGCCACGCTTGAGCGTTACCTGCCCGATCACGTCGGCGGTTTCCGCCACATATACGTCGGCGTGAATCTCGGGGCAGTGTTCTGCATACCGGTAGATCGCCATGACAAGCTCCTCCGCTGGGATATCAGATCGCCGAGACCGGAAGCTCGCTTCCGGCACCGGCAAAGTAGCCGCCCACCTCCGCCACCACCCGCTGGATGTCCTCCTCACTTACGTCCAGGTGGGTCACCAGGCGGGTCACCGGCCCCACCGCGAGCATGATGCTGCGGGCCTCGAGGTGAGCCTGCAGGGCACGGCAGTGTGCCTCGGGAAACGCGACGAATACCATGTTGGTATCGCAGGCACGGATTTCCACTCCCGGCACGGCCTGCAACCCCTCGGCCAGGCGCCGTGCGTTGTCATGGTCCTCGGCCAGACGCTCGACGTGATGTTCCAGGGCATGTTGGCAGGCCGCGGCCAGGACCCCCGCCTGGCGCATGCCGCCGCCCAGCGTCTTGCGCCACCGCCGAGCCCGGGCGATGAAATCGGCGTCTCCCAGCAGCAACGAGCCCACCGGCGCCCCGAGCCCCTTGGAGAAGCACAACGATACGGAATCGAAGCCGCGGCACAACTCGGCGAGGGACTGCCCCGAGGCCACGCCGGCATTGAACAGCCGCGCCCCGTCCAGATGGGTGGAAAGCCCCTGACTGTGGGCCTGGTCCGTTGCCGCCGTCAGGTAGGCCTGTGACAGCACCTTGCCACGAAAGGTATTCTCCAGCGCCAGCAGGCGGGTGCGGGCATGATGAATGTCATCCCCCTTCACCGCGGCGTGTAGCGCACCTAGGTCCAGGCTGCCATCGTCCTCATGGGGCAGGGCCTGGGCCGTAATGCCGCCCAGGGCCGCGGCTCCTCCGCCTTCGTCTCGGTAAAGGTGAGAGAGCTGCCCGGCGATTACCTCTTCGCCTCGCTGGCAGTGGGTCAGCAGTGCGCAGAGATTGCTTTGCGTGCCCGAGGGGAACAACAGTGCGGCGGCCTTGCCAGCCTGCTCGGCGGTGCCCTGCTCGAAGGCGTTGACCGTAGGGTCGTCTCCCCATACGTCATCCCCCACCTCGGCATGGGCGATGACCTCGCGCATGGCCGGTGTGGGTCGGGTCACGGTGTCACTGCGTAGATCGATCATGAAGGGCCTCGCCTCTGTGTCTCTGTGCCGAGCACGGCAAAGGGCGACGGCTGCCGCCCCGGCTCGCTCACGCCATGATGAGGGCTTGTCGGCGCTCAAGCCAGCGCCTGCTCGAGCAAACGGGCCACATGCATCGCCTCGCGGCCGCTGCCGTCGCGGATTTGGTGACGGCAGCTGGTTCCATCGGCCACCAGTACGGCATCGTCGCCGGCCTCACGGATCGTCGGCAGGAGCGACAGTTCCGCCATCTTTTGCGAGGCGTCGTAGTGTTCTGCCTCGTAGCCGAAGCTGCCCGCCATGCCGCAGCATGAGGACTCGATCGTCACTACCTCGAGTTCCGGTATCCATGCGAGCACCCGCTCGACCGGCCGCAAGGCATCGAAGGCCTTCTGGTGGCAGTGGCCATGCAGCAATGCCCTTGCGTGACCGACCGGCTTGAGTTCTAGTGGCAACTCACCGGCGTCATGTGCCTTCACCAGGAACTCTTCGAACAGTAGGGCCGACTCGGCAAGCCGTTGTGCCGCCTCCCCGAAGCCGTACTGCAGGAACTCGTCGCGCAAGCTCAGCAGGCACGACGGCTCGAGCCCGACGATCGATACGCCGCGCTCGACGAAAGGCATCAGATGATCGAGGGAGCGCCTCGCCTCGGCCTTGGCCTTGTCGAACTGGCCGGAGGAGAGGTAGGTGCGACCACAGCACAGGGGACGTTCGCCCGGCTTGACGTTGAGATGCACCTGATAGCCGGCCCTCTCCAGCACTCGCTTGGCGGCACGGGCGTTTTCGCTCTCCATGTAGTTGTTGAAGGTGTCGACGAACAACAGCACCTCGCGGGACGCCTGTGCCGCTTGTCCCTGGTGTTCGGCAAGGAAGTTGCCGCGAAATTTGGGGAAGTCACGCTGCTCTGCCAGGCCCAGCGCCTGTTTGACTCGTCGCGAGAAGAATGGCATCCGCTCGGCAGCGCTCAGCAAGCCCGAGAATCGGCTCGCCCAGGGGGCGTAGCGCGGCATCTCGCCGACCAGGCGGTCACGCAGCGAGAGCCCCTTGGCCTTGGCCCGGGCGGTGCGCGCCTCGATCTTGAACTTGGCCATATCGACGCCCGTGGGGCAGTCGCGCTTGCATCCCTTGCACGACACGCACAGATCGAGCGCTTCCTTGACGTCATCGCTGGCCAGCCCTTCGCCGTCGAGTTGACCGGACAATGCCAGGCGCAGGGTGTTGGCGCGTCCACGGGTCAGGTGTTGCTCATCACGAGTGATACGGTAACTGGGGCACATGGTGCCGGCGTCGAACTTGCGGCAGTGGCCGTTGTTGTTGCACATCTCGACCGCCATGGCCAGGCCGTGGGTGACATCGCCGCCGGTACCGGGCGCGCTCTGCTCGCCGGTCAGCGGGTCGCGCTTGACGTCCCACGGCGACCAGTCGAACACCGGGCTCAGCGGGATCCTGCGATAGTCGCTCGAAAAGCGGAAGTATCGCTCCTCATCCATCTTGGGGGTATCGACGATCTTGCCCGGATTGAGAAGGTTGTCGGGGTCGAAGCGCCGTTTCACCTCCTTGAAGGCGTCGTTGAGAGTGCTGCCGAACTGCCAGGCCACCCACTCGCCGCGACACAGGCCGTCGCCGTGCTCACCGGAGTAGGCCCCCTTGTATTCACGAACCAGTGCCGAGGCCTGCTCGGCAATCTCGCGCATCTTCTCGGCGCCACCGCGGCGCATGTCGAGTATCGGCCGCACATGCAGGGTGCCGACACTGGCATGGGCGTACCAGGTGCCCTCGGTACCATGACGATGAAAAACCTCGGTCAGCTTGTCGGTGTATTCGGCCAGATGCTCGAGCGGCACCGCACAGTCCTCGATGAAGGAGACCGGCTTTCCGTCACCCTTCATGCTCATCATGATGTTGAGCCCCGCCTTGCGCACGTTCCATAGCGCTTTCTGCTCGGCCGGCTCCGGCATGTCGACCACGCATCCCGGCAACCCCAGCTCGGCCAGCAACTCATTGAGGCTGGCCAGCGAGGCCAGTTGGGCGTCGCAGTCGGCACCGGCGAATTCCACCAGCAGGATTGCCTCGGGCTTGCCGATCAATGCCTTTTCGATCACCGGACGAAACGAGGGGTTTTCCAGCGACAGCTCGATCATGGTGCGATCGACCAGCTCTACCGCGGAGGGATCGAGGGTGACGATGTGCTGGGTGACATCCATAGCCTGGTAGAAGGTCGGGAAATTCACCACGCCGAGCACCTTGTGCTCGGGAAGCGGCGAGAGCTTGAGCTTGATGCGGCGGCTGACCGCCAGGGTGCCCTCGGAACCCACCAACAGATGGGCCAGGTTTACGCGGCCCTCGGCATCGTAGGGCTTGGGGTTCTGGCAATGGAAGATATCAAGGTTGTAACCGCCCACCCGCCGCAACACCTTCGGAAAGTGCTCGCGGATATCCGGTGCCACGCCCACGGCAATCGCCTTGACGCCCTCCGCCAGCTCCCGCACCCGCCCCGTGGCAGGCAGCTCATCCACGAACCCGAAGCTTCCCTCGCTGCCGTCGGCCAGCCAGGCGTCGATGCCCAGGACGTTATGCACCATGTTGCCATAGCGGATCGAGCGCGACCCGCAGGAGTTGTTGCCGGCCATGCCGCCGAGGGTGCACTGAGCGCTGGTGGAGACATCCACCGGATACCAGAGCCCATGGGGTTTGAGCCACGCATTGAGGTGATCGAGCACGATGCCCGGCTCGACCACCACGGTGCGCGCCTCGGCGTCGAACTCGACGATCTGGTTGAGCCAACGGGAATTGTCGATCACAACCGCCTCGCCAACCGTCTGGCCGCACTGACTGGTACCGGCGCCTCGCGCCAGCACCGGCACCCGGGCGTCGCGTGCGATGTCCAGGGTCAACTTCAGATCGTGCTGGTCTCGGGGAATGACCACTCCGACGGGCATCACCTGGTAGATCGACGCATCGGTCGAGTAGCGACCCCGGGAGGCGTTGTCGAACAGCACTTCGCCTTGCAGCTCCCGGGAAAGCCGGGCGGCCAAGTCGGTGACCGGCTTGACCCGGGCATCCCGAGGCCGGGCGTTATCCTTCAGGGAAGTCATGCTTGCCTCCTAGCCGAGCTGATCAAAGCCGATGGTCAACGGGCGCGTTTCAGCGGATGGTTGGCGAAGTACTCGAGCGCGGCGCAGACGCCACTCTCCTTGAGCTCTACCCCGGCCAGTTTCATTCCCGCCTCGCAGCCGCCTAGCGTGGCGATCAGGGTCAGGTCGTTGCAGTCGCCCAGGTGGCCGATACGAAACATCTTGCCCTTGGCCTTGCCCAGCCCCATGCCCAGCGACAGGTCAAAGCGCTCGTAGATGATCTTGCGGATTTCGTCGGCATCGACACCTTCGGGCACCACTACCCCGGTCAGCACAGGCGAGTAGACCGTCGGATCCTGGCATTGAATCTCCAGCCCCCAGGCCTCGACCGCCGTGCGCACACCGGCGGCCCAGCGCTGGTGGCGCGCGAGTACGTTGTCCAGACCCTCCTCGAGCAGCATATCCAGCGATTCGTTGAGACCGTAGAGGAGGTTTGTGCTGGGGGTATAGGGCCAGTAGCCATTCTTGTTGGCCTCGAGGATTTCGTCCCAGGCCCAGAAGCTCTTCGGCATGCGATTGTGGCAACTGGCCTCGATGGCTTTATCGGAAACGGCGTTGAAGCTGATGCCCGGGGGCAGCATCAGGCCCTTCTGGGAACCCGAGATGGTCACGTCCACACCCCATTCGTCATGCCGATAGTCGGCACTGGCCAGGCCCGAGATAGTGTCGACCAGCAGCAGCGCCGGGTGGTCAACGGCATCGATGGCACGACGCACCGCGGCGATGTCGCTGGTCACGCCGGTAGATGTCTCGTTGTGGACCACACAAACCGCCTTGATCTCATGCGCCGTATCTTTCTTCAGACGCGCCTCGATCATGTCGGCCTGGACCCCGTGACGCCAGCCCTCGTAGCCGGGCAAACCGAGGAATTCGGGTTCGAGCTGCAGGCGCTGCGCCATCTTGTGCCACAGCGATGCAAAGTGTCCTGTCTCGAACATCAACACCCGGTCGCCCGGCGACAGAGTGTTGGAGAGTGCGGCTTCCCAGGCTCCGGTGCCGGATGCCGGGTAGATGATCACCGGGTTCTGTGTCTTGAAAATCTGCTGAATCTTGCCGAGGATCTCACGCCCGAGCGCACCGAACTCCGGACCACGGTGATCGATAGTCGGCAGGCTCATGGCCCGCAGGATGCGGTCAGGTACCGGAGAGGGGCCGGGGATTTGCAGGAAGTGGCGACCGGATGGATGGAAATCGAGATTCAACATGCGTCTATCTCCGATAATTGTTTTGTATTTTTGATAATGAATTCATTTTCAGTCAGCATAAAAGTTATTTGATGCAGCCCTCCTCTCGCAGCGTCTCAAGTTGCTCCCTGGAAAGGCCGAGCCCCGCCAGCACCTCATCTGTATGCTGGCCGAACAGAGGCGCCGGGCTTCTGATCTGTGAAGGGGTACGAGAAAACTTGCTGGGAAAGCCGATGGTCTTCATCTTGCCGATCACCGGGTGTTGCATCTCCTGCACCATGCCTCGTGCCAGGTAGTGTTCGTCCTGCATCGCCTGGGCGAAGTCATTGATCGGACCGGCCGGCACCCCTGCCTTGTCGCAGAGGTCCAGCCAGTACTTCATATCCCGCTCGACCATGATCGCTTCCAGTACTGCTTCGAGTTCCTCGACATGCTGGCCACGGTCGTGGTTGGTCAGGAAGCGCGGCTCGGCCATCAGATCCTCACGCTCGAGCACATCTCGGCAGAAGCGCTCCCAGGTACGCTGATTGGCACAGCCCAGCATGATGTAGCCGTCGCTGGCCTTGACCGCCTGATAAGGGGCAGAGACACGATGCCGCCAGCCGGTGGGCTCGGGTACCCTGCCCTCGGCGAAATAGGCGGCCGCTTCCCAGGTGAACCAGGGCAGCCCGCATTCTGTGATGGCGATGTCGATATGCTGGCCTTCCCCAGTGGCCATACGATGGATGTACGCGGCCAGGATCGAGTAGACGGCCGTGATCCCCGCACCGATGTCATAGACGGCGATGCCGGTCTTCAGCGGCCGCCGACCCTTCTCCCCGGTCATCGACATCAAGCCGGTCATGCCCTGGGCTACCAGGTCGAAACCGCCGCGATGGCTGTAGGGGCCAGTCTGGCCGTAGCCGGAAATGGAACAGTAGACAATGCCCGGATTGATCGCCTTGATGGTGTCGTAGTCAATCGCAAGCGACCGGGTCACCCCGGTGCGATAGTTCTCGACGATGACGTCGGCGTCCTTGGCCAGGCGATAGAAGATATCCCGAGCCCGCTCGTCCTTCAGGTTCAGCGAGATACTCTTCTTGTTACGGTTGATCTGCGAAAAGCAGGTCGATTCGTCGTTGACGTAGGGGCCCATCTGGCGGCTGTCGTCGCCACCGTTGAGCTTCTCGACCTTGACCACTTCCGCCCCCATGTCGGCCAGCACCATGGTGCAGTAGGGGCCGGCCATGATCTGTGAGACGTCCAGTACCTTGAGTCCTTCCAGGGGAAGCATGGGCTTCACCTCGCTTTATGTGGTTCGCGTGGCTGGCGTGACGCGCGGAGGTCAGCGGCCGGTCCATTCGAAGGGTGTCTTGTGCAGAAACTTGTTCACAGCTGCCTTGAAGTCATCGCTCATGTAGCAGGTGGTGACCCAGTCGTCGCTGGCGTTCGCGGCGGCACGGCGCTCTTCCATTACCCGCCCCACCAGCGCCTTGCTGGCCTGGACGGTAAGCGGCGCGCGCCGACCGAATCCGGCGGCGATGGCGGTCACTTCGTCGACGATCGTCTCGGCAGAGAAGACGCCGTTGACCAACCCCGACTGCCGAGCCTCTTCGGCACCGAACAGCTTGGCCATCATCAGCGCCTCCTTGGTGCGGGCGACGCCGATCATGTCCACCATTCGCGAGACGTTGGTCATCGACAGGGTGTTGCCCAGCGTTCTGGCGATGGGTACGCCGAACTTCAACGACGGCGTGCAATAGCGGAAATCGCAGACCAGCGCCAAGGCTGCCCCACCGCCCACGCAGGCGCCTTCGATAAGGGCGATAGTGGGCTTGGCCAAGCGTTCCAGCTTGCCGACGACCCGGTCTATTCTCCGCTCATAGCCGACGGCGTCCTCGGGGGCATCGAAGTGGGCAAACTGAGATATATCGGTGCCGGCCACGAATGCCTCGCCGCCAACACCATGCAGCACCACGGCCTGGATGTCGTCATCCTCGCTCAGCCGGTCACAGCAGGCCTCGAGCGCGTCGTACATTTCCCAGGTCATGGCGTTGCGGCTCTCGGGCCGGTTGAAGCCGATCCAGGCGAGGTTGCCCTCGCGTCGAAAGATCAAGGCATCAGCCATCGCATTCTCCTCTCAGGGTCATCGGGCTCACCGGTAGAAGAACTCCACCAGGCCCATGGGGAACACCGGCACGTAGGTCACCAGCATCAGCAGCACGAACAGGAGAACGACGAAGGGCACATTGGCCTTGGACACTTCCCAGATGTCCGCCTTGGCCACCGAGCAGGCGGTCATCAGCACGCTGGCGACGGGCGGCGTCTGCTGGCCGATGGCCAGGTTGAGTGTGACGATCATGCCGAAGTGGACCGGGTCGATGCCCACCATCATCACCAGCGGCATGACGATAGGCACGGTGAGGATGATGGCCGCCGCCGAGTGTAGGATCATGCCAATCAGCAGCAGGAAGATGTTGAGCAGCGCCAGCACCATGTACTTGTTATTGGTGAAGTCGCCGATCACTGCGGCCAGTGTCTGCGGCAGCTGGGCCCGGGTAAGGAAGTCCCCCAGCAGCGCGGAGCTTGCCACCAGCAGCATGACCACCGCGGTCTGGACGCCACCTTCGACCATCGCCGCCCTCAGTTTCGCCCACTTGAGCTCACGGTAGTGGACGCTGATCACCAGCGAGGCCACCACCGCCAGGGCGGCGCCCTCGGTGGCGGTCATGAAGCCACCGAAGATGCCCCCGAGGATCAGCAGGGGCAGCACGAAGGCCAGGCCGGCGGCCTTGAAGGTGCTCCACACCCGGCTGAGCTGAAAGACCTGCTCCACGGGCCAGTTGTAGCGCACCGCGAAGTACCAGGAGAGCGCCATCATCAGCAGGCCACCGACGACGCCCGGCACGATGCCGGCCACGAACAGCTGCACCACGGAAGTATCGGCCATGGCGGCATAGAGGATCATGGGGATCGAGGGCGGGATGATGATGGCGAGCGACGCCGAGGAGGACGTGAGGGCAGCGGTGAAGGGGGCCGGATAGCCCTTCTTCTTCATCGCCGGCATCAGGATGGAGCCCAGGGCCGCCACATCGGCCACCGCCGAGCCGGATATCTCGGCAAAGAACAGCGAGGTGCCGACGTTGACCATCGCCAGGCCGCCGCGGATGAACCCCAGCAGGGCCGAGGCGAAGTCGATCAGCCGCCGGGAGATGCCGCCGGTGTTCATGATGGCGCCGGCCAGGATGAACAGCGGGATGGCGATCAGCGGGAACTTGGTCGCCCCCTCGAACATCACGATGGGGAAGCTGAGCAGGCTGTTCGAGCCCTGCAGAACCAGCATCGCCAGCAGCGACACCGCGCCGAGGGCCACAGCGATGGGAATGTTGATGAAGATCATCGCCAGGCCTGACAGGAGGATCAGGGCAGTCGTCATTGCAGTTCCTCCACGATGTCGAGCTCCGAAGGCGGCGCCTTGCCGTGCCAGGCCTCGCGCATGATGGTAGGCAGATTGATCAGCTCGGCGATCACGTAGAGCCCGGCACCGATGGGAATGGTCGACTGGGTCACCCAGACCGGTATCGGCACGCTGACCAGGGTCGATCCGCCGATAATGCCGATGACATGCACGCCGTAGACGGCGAGCATCACGAAGAAGCCGAGGATGATTACCTCGCCGATCACCACCAGGATCATGCGCACCGGACGCGGCTGGGCATAGACCAGACCGGGCACGCTGATGTGGCCGCGCTTGAGGGCGGCAAGGGCGGCGCCATAGTAGGTCACCCAGGCCAGCATCACGGCGGCGACCTCGTCGTACCAGCTCAGGGCGTTGCCAGCGAATCGGAAGGTGACGCCGAGCAGCACGACTACCGCCAGCGACACCACTAGAAACATGGTGATGACTTCGAGCAACCACTCGAAGCCGGATCGCAATCTTGCCAGGGACATGGAGGTAACACTCCGTCGAGTCAGGGAGGGACCGCCCCATGAGGGGCGGTCGGGAAGGTCGGCTCAGCGGGCGAGGATCACTCCTCCTCGCCGAGCTCCAGCACGCGCTCGATCAGCTCGCTGCCGCCTTCCACTTCCTCGCCGAAGAGGTCGTAGACAGGGCCGCTGGCATCGATGAAGGCCTGCTTGTCGGCCTCGTTGATCTCCATGCCGGCCTCTTCCATCTCGCCGAGGAGTTGCTCGTCCTGCTCGGCGGCCGTCTCGTAGACGAAGTCCTGGACCTCCTGGGCGGTCTCCTCGAGGACGTCACGCACGTCTTCCGGCAGATCCTCCCAGTGGCTCTTGGAAACCACCACGTAGGCCGGTGTGTAGACATGGCCGGTCAGCGAGAGGTAGTCCTGGACCTCCTGGAACTTTTGGGAGTGAATCTGCACCAGGGGATTCTCCTGGCCATCCATGGTGCCGGTCTGCAACGCCGTGAAGACTTCAGAGAGCGCCATGGGCGAGGGGTTGGCGCCATACTCCTCGAACATGCGCACCCGCCAGGCGCCCTTCGGCGTGCGCAGCTTCAGACCCTCCAGATCCTCGGGCGTCTCGATGGGCCGCTCGTTGTTGGTGATCTGGCGGAAACCGTTCTCCCATACGGCGATAATCTTGTAGCCCTCCTCCTCTACCAGCGGATAGAGCTCGGGTTCGATGACTTCATCGATGACCCGCTTCATGTGCTCCCGATCCTTGATCAGGTAGGGCATCTCGAACAGGCCAAACTCATCGACCACCGAGGACATCACGGTGGAAGGCAGTGTGAAGGTGAGCTGGCCTAGCTTGAGCTTCTGCATCATGGAGTCGTCGCCACCCAGCTGGCTCGAACCGTAGACCTCCACCTGGTAGTCGTCACCCAGGCGCTCGTTGGCACGCTTGGCGAACTCATCGGCGGAGGCGGAGAACAGCGACCCGGGGTTGCCTACGTGGCCGAACTGCAGCTCGGTCTGTGCCATCCCCAGGCCGGGCGCCATGGCGACGGCAAGGGCGGTGGAGGCGAATGCTGTCTTGATCATTTTCATTGGATTCTCCGGTGCTGGCTTGTTGTTGTAGGCGTGCTGCCCGGGTGTGACATCCACTCGAAGGCAGTCTGCTGGCCATGGCGGCTCCTGCAGGACCGCGGGGACATCCCGACGGTCCGAGCATCCTCGGCCATCCAACGGCTCGGTGAGTCCGACCGTTACGAATCCAATTTGAATTCAAAATTCATTATTAGGTATTAAACTTTAGTCAAACCAATCTGACAGATACTGACTTTACCCTCATGTCGGCTCGATCCCCCAGGCCAATCCCGCCGCCTCGATACCAGCAATGGCGGCGGCTTCATCCTCAGCCGAAGATGCGCCACTGGCGCCCACGGCACCAATGACAAAGGATTCGCCATTCAGGATCAGTACGCCGCCCGGGACCGGAACGAAATGGCCATTCGATACGGCAGCTACGCTGGCGAGGAAGGCCGGTCGCTCCGCATTGCGGGCCCCGATCACGCCGCTCGAGGCGCCATTACCCAGCGCAGCGAAGGCCTTGCCCTGAGCTACGGGAAAGCGCAGCGGGGCACAGCCGTCTTCTCGCTCGGCGGCGACAACGTGACCGCCACCGTCGATCACCACCACGGTAAGAGGCTCCAACGAGGTATCGCGCGCCATGGCGAAAGCCCCGTCGATGATGGCTCTGGCCTGGGAACGACCAAGCTGAAACTGACTGCGGAAGACTTTGCCGGCCATGGGAGACTCCTTATGATGGTCAGGTAGTAGATATTAGTTGAATTTTGAATTCATAATATCTTCTGTGAAAGAATGCCAGTCGGACCCGTTTCCGCCGAGATGAATAAGTAGGGCTCGGCGACGCAGAGGGAACACCGGCCGGGACCATCGGGACGCCAACGCCTCTAGGACTTCATGCCATGAGTAAAATCCAGCATCGCAGCCTTTATCTGGAAGTGGCCGACCGCGTCCGGGAACTCATCGAGCAGGGGGATCTCGCACCGGGCGAGCGAATATCGGAGAAGCAGCTCTGCGAACGGTTCGGGGTGTCCCGCACACCGCTACGAGAAGCCCTGAAGGTGCTCGCCTCCGAGGGCCTGATCGAGCTACTGCCCAACCGTGGAGCCCGTGTCATGCGCCTGACGCTGAAGATGGTCAAGGATACCTACGACCTGATGGGAACTCTCGAGGGGCTATCCGGCGAGCTCGCCTGCCAGAACATCAGCGATGAGGGCATAAAGGCCATACGTGCACTGCATGACGAGATGCTCCGGCACTACCACGACCGCAACCTGCCGGAGTACTTCAAGGTCAACCAGAAGATCCACGAGGGGATACTGGCCGCCTCGGCTAACGAGGTACTGCAGGAGATGTACAGCAACCTCAGCCAGCGCGTGAAACGCGTGCGCTATTCGAAAAAGATGACCGACGATTTCTGGCGCCGCGCCGTTCAGGATCACGAGCACATGATCCTGGCGCTTGAGTCACGTGACGGGAAACGCCTGGGGCAGATACTACGCGACCACCTCTGCAACAAACTCGAGGTGGCTTCGCTGGCTGGTGTCATCGAGAATGAGAAAACGCTCGATACCGTCAATGCCTGATCTCACGCCCACTCCTTGAGCCGCATCGCCGAACGCTCCAGGCGCTGATCCTCCGCCTCGATCTCGCGCAGTTGCGCCTCGATTCCCGACAGGTGATCGAGTGCGGCGCGCCGGGCCGACTTGGGCTTGCCCTCCATCACCGCCCGGTAGAGCCGGGCATGCTGGCGGTTGATCATCTGTCTCGGTGCCTCGCGGTGATAGAGGTTCTTCACCGAGGCGAAGACCGAGCTCAGCAGCAGATCGGTCAGCGACTGCAGCGTGTGCACCAGGACCGGGTTGTGGGAGGCCTGGCAGATGGCCAGGTGAAAGGCATGATCGAGGTGTGCCAGTTGCTCCACTTCGATCTCGCCCCGCTCGACGTACTCGACCATGGCTTCGTAACGACGTTGGATCAGCACGCGGTCGGCCGGCGTGGCGCGCTCCGCGGCCAGCCTGGCCGATTCGCCCTCGAGCAGTGAGCGTACCTCGAGCAGATCGAACAGGGTCCGTGGATGATCGCGAAACAGGTGCATCAGCGGGCTGTCGTCGCGCCCGGCCACCAGCTCCGCCACTACCGAACCGTGCCCCTGCCGGGTGACGATGATGCCCTTGCTGCGCAGCACACGCAGCCCTTCGCGAAGCGAGGTACGCGAGACACCGAGTCGATCGCACAGGCGCCGTTCCGAAGGCAACAGCTGCCCGGGGCGAAACACACCATCGAGAATCAGCCGCTCCAGGCGGGCCGCCACCGCATCGGGCGTACGTGCTCGCATCAGTGGTTCAGTACTTTCAAGCATGGCTCCTCCGGGCGCGGTGCAGCGGCTTGTAACCGCCTGATGATTGCGCCATGGTGTAACATGAAAATTATTTCCAAGGTAATTATAAACAACTGGTAATACCAGTAGACCACAGGCTGGACAAGACGGCCGGCGGGGCGCAAATTGGATTCCTGCACAAGGATAACCCGCCGCCAAGACTTGCAGTGAGGCGCTTGATGAACATCCTCTTCGATGAAAGGCTCGACGGCCCGACCCCCGAGTTGGACCAGGCGGCCATCCGCGACACACTTCTTCAGGCCATTCCGGGCATGACCCTGCTGCATCGCGAGGAGGACATGCGCCCCTTCGAGTGCGACGGGCTCTCGGTTTACCGTACCCTGCCACTACTGGTAGCGCTGCCCGACTCGATGGCGCAGGTCGAACGGCTGCTCAAGGAGTGCCATCGACTCGGCGTGCCGGTGGTGACCCGCGGTGCCGGCACCGGGCTTTCCGCCGGCGCACTGCCGCTCACGCACGGCGTGCTGCTGGTGATGTCACGCTTCTCGCGCATCCTCGAGATCGATGCCGAGGCGCGAACCGCCCGGGTTGAGCCCGGCGTGCGCAACCTGGCCATCTCCGAGGCAGCCTCGCCCTACGGGCTCTACTACGCCCCGGACCCCTCGTCGCAGATCGCCTGCTCGATCGGCGGTAACGTGGCCGAGAATGCTGGTGGCGTGCACTGCCTCAAGTACGGCCTGACCGTCCACAACGTGATCAAGGTGGAAGTCCTCACCATCGAAGGCGAGCATATGACGCTGGGCAGCGACGCCCTCGACGCCCCCGGCTTCGACCTGCTGGCGCTGTTCAACGGCTCCGAGGGTATGCTCGGCGTGGTTACCGAAATCACCGTCAAGCTGTTGCCCAAGCCCGAGGTCGCCAAGGTGCTGATGGCCAGCTTCGATGACGTCGAGAAAGCCGGCAATGCCGTGGGCGCAATCATCGAGGCCGGCATCATCCCCGGCGGCCTGGAGATGATGGACAAGCTCGCCATCATCGCCGCCGAGGATTTCATCGGTGCCGGCTACCCGGTTGATGCAGAGGCGATCCTGCTTTGCGAACTCGACGGTGTCGAGGCCGATGTCGACGACGATAGCGAGACCGTGCGTCGCGTGCTCGAAGATGCCGGTGCCACCGGCATTAAGCAGGCCCGCGACGACGCCGAGCGCGCCAGGTTCTGGGCCGGGCGCAAGAATGCCTTCCCCGCGGTGGGGCGCATGTCGCCCGACTACTACTGCATGGACGGCACCATTCCCCGCCGCGAGCTGGCCCGCGTACTGAAGGGCATCAGCGACCTCTCCGAGCGCTATGGGCTGAAGGTAGCCAACGTGTTCCATGCCGGCGACGGCAACATGCATCCGCTGATCCTGTTCGATGCCAACCGCGAAGGCGAGCTGGCCGTGGCCGAGGCGATGGGCGGCGAGATCCTGGAACTGTGTGTCCGGGTGGGCGGCTCCATCACTGGCGAACACGGCGTCGGCCGCGAGAAGATCAATCAGATGTGCGCCCAGTTCCGCCCCGACGAGCTGGCCACCTTCCGCGCCGCCAAGGCCGCCTTCGACCCCCGCGACCTGCTCAACCCGGGCAAGAACATTCCCACCCCGGCGCGCTGCTCGGAGTTCCGAACCATCAAGAGTGCGACTGCCGACACCGCCCCCGGTGCACAGCAAGGCTGACGGAGTGACCATGGCAACAGCAACGACTCCCCACGACCACGATGCCAGCGAAGCCCTTGCCGAGCGCATCCGACAGGCCAACGCCGACGGCACCCCGCTGCGCATCGTCGGCGGCGACACTCGCTTTTTCTACGGCCGCGAGGTGAAAGGCGAAGAGCTCTACACTCATGAGCACTGCGGCATCAGCTTCTACGATCCGGTGGAGCTGGTGGTTTCGGTGCGCGCCGGCACGCCGCTGGCCGCGCTCGAGACGGCCCTTGCCGAGCACGGCCAGATGCTGCCCTTTGAGCCGCCCCGCTACGGTGAGGCAAGCACTGTGGGCGGGATGGTCGCCAGCGGCCTCTCCGGCCCGCGGCGGCCTTGGGCCGGCGCGGTGCGCGATTTCGTGCTGGGCACGCGAGTGATCAATCACGAAGGCATCGAGCAGCGCTTCGGCGGCGAGGTGATGAAAAACGTGGCAGGTTATGACCTGTCGCGACTGATGGTCGGCGCGCAGGGCTCCTTGGGCCTGATTACCGAAGTCTCGTTCAAGGTGCTGCCGCTACCGGGCGCCGTGCAGAGCCTGCATCTGGAGCTGCCGCTCGAAGAGGCCCGCCTTCGCCTGGCCGAGTGGGGCCGCGAACCGCTGCCGATCAGCGCCGCCGCCTGGCTCGATGGCGCCCTGCATCTGCGTCTGGAAGGCGGCCCTAGCTCGGTGGCCGCCACCCGCGCGCGCATCGGCGGCGACGAGCTCGACAATGTTTTCTGGACCGCCCTACGCGACCAGCAGATGCCTTACTTCCGCGCCGGCCAGGCGCCGCTGTGGCGACTCTCGCTGCCCCACCGTGCGCCGCCACTGGATCTTCCCGGTATCGACGAGCGGCTGTTGATTCACGACTGGGCCGGTGCCCAGCGCTGGTTGCGCGCCGAACTTGACGCCGAAACCGTGCGACAGGCCTGCCGCGACGCCGGCGGCCACGCCACCTGCTACGGCCCACGCCCGGCCGATGTGGAACCCTTCACACCGTTGCCCGAGGTGTTGACGAAGTATCACCGTAACCTCAAGGCTCAGCTCGACCCCAAGGGAATTTTCAACCCCGGCCGGCTCTACGCGGCGTTCTGAGACGCACAGGATTTTCGACATGCAGACGCACTTCACCGAGGAAGCCCTCAAGCAGCCGCATATCCAGGAGGCCGACCGCGTCCTGCGCAGCTGCGTGCACTGCGGCTTCTGCAACGCCACCTGTCCCACCTACCAGCTGCTGGGTGACGAGCGCGACGGCCCACGCGGGCGCATCTACTTGATGAAGCAGATGCTGGAGAACCCGGACGACGACGAGAACGTCACCGAGCAGACCCGCCTGCACCTGGACCGCTGCCTGACCTGCCGCAACTGCGAGACCACCTGTCCCTCCGGCGTGGAGTACCACAAGCTGCTCGACATTGGCCGCGCCGAGATCGAGCGCCGCGTACCGCGCAGCGCTGCCGACCGCGCCCAGCGCTTCGCCCTGCGCAAGGCGCTGGTGGAGCCCAAACGCTTCCAGGCGCTGCTCAAGCTGGGCCAGACCTTCCGCCCGCTGGTTCCGGGCAAGCTCAAGGACAAATTGCCACCCAAGCCGGTGGACGCCGGCACGCGCCCCGACCACCAGCGCCACGCACGGCAGATGCTGGTACTCGAAGGCTGCGTGCAGCCGGGGCTGTCGCCCAACACCAATGCCGCCACGGCGCGTGTGCTCGACCGCCTGGGCATCGGCCTCACGCCGGCCAGCGAAGCCGGCTGCTGTGGAGCCGTCGACTTTCATCTCAACGCCCAGGACGACGGCCGCGCTCGGGCGCGGGCCAACATCGACGCCTGGTGGCCACACATCGAGGCCGGGGCCGAGGCGATCGTGCAGACCGCCAGCGGCTGCGGCGCCTTCGTCAAGGAGTATGACGAGATCCTCGCCGATGACCCGGCCTACGCCGAGAAGGCCAAGCGCGTGAGCGAATTGGCCAAGGATCTGGTCGAGGTGCTACGCGATGAAGACCTGCAAGACCTGAAGGTCGATGCAGGCCGTCGCCTCGCCTTCCACTGCCCTTGCACCCTGCAGCACGCCCAGAAACTCGGCGGCGCGGTGGAGGGTGTGCTGATCAAGCTCGGCTTTACCCTGACCCCGGTTCAGGATGCGCACCTCTGCTGCGGTTCGGCGGGCACCTACTCGATCACCCAGCCGGAGCTTGCCACCCAGTTGCGCGACAACAAACTCAACGAGCTGGAGGCCGGTAATCCCGAGACGATCGTCACCGCCAACATCGGCTGCCAGACCCACCTCAACGGCGCGGGGCGCACGCCGGTCAGGCATTGGATTGAGATTGTCGACGAAGCCCTGGAGAAACACTGAGTCGCTACTGCACTACGCATCTTGCGCGGGGCGGTACTGGTGCGCCAGCCCGGTCGGAATCCTCACATACTAAAGTATGCTTCGGTTCCTGCGTTCCAGCCTCGCGCAACCTGCGTTCGTTCGTGACGCGCCTCAGCGCTTCTCAACCATCGAAAAGAAATTGTGAATAAGAGGAAGGAACCATGAAGACCAAGCCCGTACTCACCCTGACCGACGTCAACGCCATCCTCGACGCCGCCCAGAAAGAAGCCGAAGCCAACGGTTGGGCGGTGACCATCGCCGTGGCCGACGACGGCGGCCACCTGCTCGGCCTGCGCCGCCTCGACGGGGCGGCACCGATGACGCCGGACGTCGCCACGCAGAAGGCGCGCAGCGCCGCACTCGGCCGCAAGGAGACCCAGGTCTTCGAGGAGATGATCAACGGCGGCCGCAACGCTTTCCTCTTCCGCCCCGCTCTCTGGCCTGCTCAGCGGCGGTGTTCCCGTGCTGGTCGATGGCGAGGTCGCAGGTACCGTCGGTGTGTCGGGCGTCAAGCCCGACCAGGACGTACAAATCGCCAAGGCCGGCATCGTCGCCATCGGCTGAACTTTCCTGCCTGCCAGACAAACGCCCCGCTGGCCTGGCAGCGGGGCGTATTGCTTCTCACCTGGTCAGCGCTGGATCAGGGAAGCTTGCGGCGCAGCTCGCCATTCAACGCCACGATGATGGAGTAGCACATCAACAGCATCACGATGGAGAACGGAATCGCCGTCGCCGTCACCCCCGCCTGCAGTGCTGTCAGTCCCCCGCCAATCAGCAGCACGATGGCGACCAATCCCTCCACCGTAGCCCAGAACATCCGCTGTGGCCGTGGCGCATCGATCTTGCCGCCGGCAGTGATGGTATCGATCACCAGGGAGCCGGAATCCGATGAGGTGACGAAGAAGATCAGCGCCAGCATGATGCCGAGGGTCGACATAAGCCCCGTCAACGGCAGCTCGTTGAGCATCCCGAACAGCGACAGCTCGGGACTGTAGCTATCGATCACGTACTCCTTGACCAGGCTGCCTGCGGGGTCGGCGTAGAGTTGATCCAGTGCAGTGGCACCGAAGACGCCCATCCAGATGAAGATGAACAGACTGGGAATCAACAATACGCAGGTCACGAACTCCCGTACTGTGCGCCCACGCGACACCCGGGCGATGAACATACCGACAAACGGCGCCCAACTGATCCACCAGGCCCAGTAGAAGATCGTCCACGCCTGACGGTAGGCGTCGTCGTCACGACCGAAGGGGGCCGACAGCGGGACGAACTCCTTCACATAGGTAGCAAGGCCGGTCCAGAACCCGCCCAGGGCCACCAGGGTCGGGCCGGCGAACAGCACGAAGAAGAAGAACAGCACGGCCATGATCATGTTGATTTCAGAGAGCTTCTTCACGCCCCCCTCGAGCCCGCGCCAGACCGATACCAGTGCCACCGCCGTCACCAGCACGATGATGACGACCTGGGCGGCGGTGCTGACCTCCAGCCCGAAGACGAAGTTCATCCCGGCGTTGGCCTGCTGCGCCCCTAGCCCGAGCGACGTCGCCAGGCCGAACAGGGTGGAAAACACTGCCAGTATGTCGATGACATGCCCCCACCAGCCCCATACGCGCTCGCCCAGGATCGGAAAGAACGCCGAGCGAATGGAGAACGGCAATCCCTTGTTATAGGTGAAGATGGCCAGTGCCAACGCCATGACCACGTAGACGGCCCAGCCGTGAATGCCCCAATGCAGGTAAGTGCCTGCAAGGCCCAAGGCCGTCGCTTCGGGCACGGCCGCGGGATTGAGCTCCCCATCGGCGCCGAACGGCGAGGCAATGCCCAACGGCAGGGAGACGTTGGCATGGTAGACCGGCTCCAGCACTCCGAAGAACAGCAATCCGATGCCGATACCGGCGGCAAACAACATCGCAAACCACGAGAGGTAGCCGTAATCCGGCCGAGCATCGGGTCCGCCCAGCCTGACCGAGCCATAGGGCAGGACGACGAGCGCGATACAGAACAGGATGAAGAAATCCACCACCAGCATGAAATACCCATCGAGCGTCCCGGTGGCGAAGCCAACGATAGACTGGAAGATGCTCCCCGCCCTTTCCGGGAAAAGCAGAGTAAGCAGGATGAAGACTCCCGATGCGAGTGCCGATACGACGAAGACCCGGTTGTGGATATCGAAACCGATGGGCCCCAACCGCCCTTCGATATTGTCTTGGCCAACGGTGTAGTCCGTTTGCATGTCGCTAGCCGCATGGTGCGGCTCCGGGTCACTCGAGTTGTTCATGGGTTACTCCTTTTATCAATATAAATAATGGCTTAGCTTTTCTCTTCAGCCTATATGAGCCAGGCCAACCATTCCACAGACATCCCTGTTGGTCCCATTCGACGAGAACATCGTCGTCTCTGTATGAAACGCAATGGCCATCTATACTGACAGCGCCGGCCATTGCCCTGCACGCCACCATCCGTTCACGGCCAGTCAGACAATGGCAAGGCACCTGACAAAAGCATTCACGGCCAGTCCGGGGAGGAGCTTGACAGGGCTGCGCCCCACGGGAGGAACCCAAAATGATCAAAAAGTTATTTGCCGCACTCGTGTTGATGGCCTTCATGGCGCCTGCCTGGGCCAGCCAGTGCCCCATGCTCATGTCCGAGATCGATGACGCTTTAGAGGATGACGCCAAGGTTTCTCAGCTCAGCGAAGATGAGATCGCTCGCGTCAAGGAGTTACGCGATCAGGGCGAGCAGTACCACAACGACGGTGACCATGCCCAGTCCGAGGAGGCACTCAACGAGGCCAAGGAGATCCTTGGCGTCTAAGAAACATGCCGGGCGCGGGTTCACGCCCGGCATCTCTTCCCGCCGGCTTGCTTTCAAGCTTCCTGCGCCTGAGCCGCGCACTCCAGCACCCACTCCTGCAGCGCCCGTTTTGCCTCGCCGGGAATGTCCGGGCGTGCATCGACCAGGCCATAGCCCCGCGGCGAACGCAGGCGCAGGTCTTGCAGGCCGACCAGCATCCCCTTCTCCAGCATGTCATCGACCAGGCCGCGCCACCCCATGCCGATGCCTTGCCCGGCAATCGCTGCCTGGATCAGCAGGGTGTAATTGTTGAAGGTCAGCTCCGACGATTCGAGGTGAGTCATACCCCCCAACCGCTCGAAATAGCTCGGCCAATCCAGCCAACGCAGCCCCTGCTCGGCAGTCAGCGTCAGCAGCGGCGCCTTGCTGAGTGCCTCGAGATCCGAGATCGGTCCGTGCTGTTGCAGAAAGCCCGGGCTGCACACGGGAAAGACATCTTCACAGAACAGCAGCGGAACGCCGCTGGCAAGAATACGCTCATCGCAGAATACGATCGCCACGTCGACCTCCTGGGCCCGCCAGTCGAGTACGCCCTGGTTGGTGACGATGCGTACGTCGATATGCGGATGACGTTCGCGGAAGCGCGGCAGTCGCGGCATCAGCCAATAAGCGGCGAACGAGAAGTCGGTCAGGATGTTCACGTGCGGATGGCGATGCTTGTGCTGGAGCCGTTCGATGGTGCGATCGATGGTGCCGAAGCCCTCCTGCACGCTGACGAACAGCGCATGTCCCGCCTCGGTCAACTTTACCCCCCGGTAGATGCGTTCGAACAGCACCAGGCCGAGCTGCTCTTCCAGGGCGCGCACCTGCTGGCTGACGGCGGACTGTGTCGAACGCAGTTCACGCGCCGCGGCGGTGAAGCTCAGGTGCCGGGCTGCCGCCTCGAACACTCGCAGGCCGTTGGGCGACCCAGACTTTGCTATCCACGACATTAGTTTAACTAATGCCTCCCATAAAAATTTAGCAAGTTTACAAGCCATGAGATTAGCAGGGAGACTGTCATAAGAGACAGCCCCGGTTGGCTCGAGCATGACAATCCAGTGCGCAGCGACAAGCAAGAGAGGCCCCCATGACCCGCAAGCAACCCAATATCCTGTTCCTGATGGCCGACCAGATGAAGGCATCGGCGCTGCCCATCTATGGCCATCCGCTGGTCAAGACACCCAACCTGTCGCGACTGGCTGCCGAGGGCGTGGTATTCGACTCGGCCTACTGCAACAGTCCGCTGTGCGCGCCGTCACGCTTTACATTAATGGCCGGCCAGTTGCCTTCACGCATCGGCGGTTATGACAATGCCGCCGAGTTCGCCGCCGACATTCCGACCTTTGCCCACTACTTGCGCGATGCCGGCTACGCCACCGCGCTGTCGGGCAAGATGCACTTCTGCGGCCCGGATCAGCTCCACGGCTTCGAGGAGCGCCTGACCACCGACATCTACCCGGCCGACTACGGCTGGTTCGTCGACTGGGAGAACTTCGACGAGCGGCCGAGCTATTACCACAACATGTCATCGGTGATTCAGGCCGGCCCCTGCGTGCGCTCCAACCAGCTCGATTTCGATGACGAGGTCACCTTCCGCGCCAAGCGTTTCCTCTACGACTATGCTCGCAACAATCCGGCGCACAACGGCGAGCGGCGTCCCTTCTGCCTGACCGTATCGCTGACCCATCCGCACGACCCCTACACCATTCCGCAGGAGTACTGGGACCGCTACGACCATGATGCCATCGACATGCCGCGCGTCCCCTACTCGCGCGTACTGATGGATCCGCATTCCCAACGCCTGCGTCATGTCTATCAGCTCGACGAGGACTCCATTACAGACGAGCAGATCCGTAACGCGCGCCACGCCTACTACGGCGCGCTCAGCTACGTCGACGACCAGATCGGCGCCGTGCTGAAGACCCTGAAGGAGACCGGCCTCGACGAGGACACCATCATCGTATTCTCCGGCGACCACGGCGACATGCTCGGCGAGCGCGGCCTCTGGTACAAGATGAGCTGGTTCGAGGATTCGGCCCGCGTCCCGATGATCGTCCATGCCCCCGAGCGCTTTACCCCGGGCCGCGTGCGCGAGTCGGTGTCGACCATGGATCTGTTGCCGACCTTTGCCGAACTTGCCCATCACGGCGAGGCACCGGAATACGCCGTGCCCATCGACGGTCGCAGCCTGCTGCCACATCTGACCGGCAATGGCGGACACGACGAGGTGATCGGCGAGTATCTCGGCGAAGGTGCCATCGCACCGCTGCTGATGATCCGCCGCGGACGCTACAAGTTCGTCTATACGGCTCCCGATCCCGACCAGCTGTACAACCTCGAGGCCGACCCGCTGGAACTCAACAACCTGGCCGAGGACCCCGCGCACCTGGACCTGTGCAAGCAGTTCCGCAATGAGGTCGCTAGCCGCTGGGACTATAAGCGGGTTCACGGCGAGGTGATCGCCAGCCAGCAACGCCGCAAACTTGTTTCGCGGGCACTCAAGCAGGGCAAGGTCACGCCTTGGGATCACCAGCCGATGTTCGATGCCAGGACCCAGTACATGCGCAACAACATCGACTTGGACGATCTTGAGCGGCGCTCGCGCTTCCCCGTGGCCTCAATCGAATAGCCAGGAGGAATAGTACGGCATGCACAACTGCTACAGTCGTAGCAAGGAAAACAGCAGCGAAGGCTTATGAAAAAAACGTTTAAAATAAAATGATATAAAAAGCAGAGTTCAGCTGCTGTTTCCTGAGAGGGCGGGAAGCCTGTTCCAGTCCATTGTCAGCTTCTCAACCGGGACGCTGGAATGGTATTCAAGATCTTCGTGGATTTTCTGAACCCATTGAGCTGGACTCCAGGGAGTGGTCCGCACCGTTCGGATAGCCCAAACTGTCAGCATGATCAGACGGCTCATTGAGAGCCGAAGGGGGCAAAACATGGCAGGCGGCTGGTCACGAGACGGAGCGGTACAAGAACAGATCGACAGTACCGTCGAGGATGCGTTGCAGCGAGCGCGCAGCGAACTGCCCCGGGGCGAGAGCCTGACGCACTGCGAGGAGTGCGATGAACCGATTCCCCAGGCGCGTCGAGAGGCCATGCCCGGCGTGCGCCTGTGCATCGCCTGCCAGAGCGAGCGCGACAAGCAGCGCACCGCCTACAGTGGCTACAACCGGCGTGGCAGCAAGGACAGCCAGCTGCGCTGAGCATCGCCTGCCAGAGTTTATTAGCCTCCTTAGCATTTTCACCTCTGGGACAGCTCGATATCATAGTGACTCGACAAGCCCCGACATCAGCGGGGCTTCTTCATGCTCATGAGGCCGCCATGCCGTTGCTCTATTTCTTGCCCCCGCTGGGGGCCGTGCTGATCTGGTCGGGCAACATGACCATCAACCAGCTCACCGTGGGAACGATCGCCCCCAGCAGCATCGCCTTCTTGCGCTGGGTGCTGGCATTGGCCGTGCTGACCCCCTTCGTGTTGCCGGCCGCCTGGCACCACCGCAAGACGTTACGCCGCGAATGGCCCAAGCTGGCCGTACTGGGGCTGCTCGGCATGGGGCTCTGGCAAGGGCTTGCCTACGTGGCCGCCGAGACCACCACGGCCACCAACATGGGCATACTGGCGGCTATGGTGCCACTGCTGACGGTCCTGCTCAGCGCCTTGATCCTGCGTGAGGCGCCCAGCCGCGGCGGCACCTTGGGGGGACTGATTGCGCTGTTCGGAGTACTGGTGCTGCTGGGACGGGGCGACCCGCTGGCGCTGCTGGATCTTCAGGTGGCCCTTGGCGATCTGCTTATGGTGGTGGCCGCCACCTGCTATGCGCTCTATGGCGTGATGCTCAAGCGCTGGCCGCTGGCCCTGCCGCCCTGGGTGGTGCTCTATGCCCAAGTGGTATTCGCCGTGCTGTTCCTGCTGCCACCCTATCTGATGGGGCCCATGACACCGGTCGACGGCCAGAACGTGTGGCTGATCCTCTACGCTGGTATCCCCGCCTCGATCGTGACGACTTTCCTGTGGATGCGAGCGATCCGCCAGATCGGCGCCAGCCAGGCCAGTATCTTCATCAACCTGATGCCGTTGTTCAGCGCCCTGATCGCCATGCTCTTCCTAAGCGAGCGCATTGCCCTGTTCCATCTGGTCGGCGGCCTGCTGGTGCTCGCCGGCGTGATCATGGCCCAGACACTGACCCAACCGCTGCTACGCAAGACGCCGAGCCCGTCATGACCCACGACACCACGCACCTCAATCGCGAACGGATCTTCTTCGATCCCGACGAGACGATCTGGCTGTTCGGCTATGGCTCGCTGATCTGGAAGGCCGAGTTTCCCTTCCACGAGCATCGCCCTGCTCATATCGAGGGCTGGGCCAGGCGTTTCTGGCAGGGCTCCCACGATCACCGCGGCACGCCGGAAGCACCGGGACGCGTGGCCACGCTGGTCGAGTCGCCCTATTCTGTCTGCCAAGGCATGGCCTACCGCATCGATGCCGACACGCTGGGGCCGCTGGACGTGCGTGAGAAGAACGGTTATCTGCGCGAGAGAGTGATACTGCACTTCCAAGACGGCAGCCACGCCGAGGGGTTGATCTATCTCGCGACAGAAGATAACGCCGCCTTCCTCGGCGACGCCCCGCTCGAGGAGATGGCTCGGCAGATCGCCACCGCCCATGGCCCCAGCGGCGCCAATCGCGACTACCTGCTGAACCTCGCTGCCGCGCTGGAGAATCTCGGCGCACAGGATGAGCATGTGTCCACCTTGATGACACGGGTCAGTAGCATAAAAAATTAAGTTAGGCCTTTTCCAGCCGATAACCCTTTCAGAGCACCAGACCAAAAATGGTGCCGTTCTCGTAAGGGGGAACCGGCTGTGAAAGAAACCCTGCTGCAAGCCGTGGAAGCGGACCTGTTCAGGCCCTGGTATCGTCTGCGCTTCAGTGCCGTGGTGGAAGCCCGCTTCATGGCCGACACCTCCGCTCGTCGCAGGCGCCATTTGCTGATCGCCGGCATCGTGGCACTGGTGATCTACGATCTTTATATCTTCAATGACTACGTCATTCGTCCAGAGTCGATGCAAACCGCTGCCTGGATTCGCTTCGGCCTGATGACCCCCTTGGCTATCTTGGCCCTCTACTGTGTACGCCTTCGCCTGCCCCCGGCCATACGTGAAGCGACGATGGCCGCTACCCTGGTCTTGGGAATGCTGTGTTCCAGCCTGATCTTCTACCTGTCCAAGTCACCCTATTCGTTTCTCGATACCTTCTCGTTCGGCCTGATTCTGGTGGTGGGCAATATTCTCTTTTCGCTGCGCTTCAGCTTCGCCCTCGTCTCATCACTTCTCTGCGGGGTTATCATGGCGGCTTTCGTGGTGCCCTACGATCACACTGATAGTGCAGTAAAAATCAATACGCTGGTTCTCTTTGTCTCGAGTGCCGTCTTTACCTTGCTGGCCAACTTCCGCCTGGAAGCCAGCGAGCGCCAATCCTACCTGCTGCTGCTACGCGAGCAGCTCAGGGCCAACGCTGCGCTTCATGACAACCGGGCCCTGACCAAGATTTCCATTACCGACCCGCTGACCGGCGTCGCCAACCGACGCCACTTCGATACCATGCTGGAGCTGCGTTGGGACGAGGCACTCGCCGAGAACACCCTGCTTGGCATGCTGGTCATCGATATCGATCACTTCAAGAGTTACAACGACCATTACGGCCACCTGAAGGGAGACGCCTGCCTGCGCCAGGTCGCCCAGGAGATGCAGAACCATATCCGAAATGAGGTCGATTTGGTGGTGCGCTATGGTGGGGAGGAGTTCGTCGTGCTGCTGCCGAACGCCTCGGCCTCTTCGACGATGCGCGCCGCCCAACGCATCCGGCAGGGCATCGAGGCACTCGCCATTCCCCGGGCAGGCCCGGGGGTGATCACCGTAAGCGTCGGCGCGGCCGCCCTGAGACCACATAAATCGATGGAGTCCGCGACGTTGCTCTCGATTGCCGACGCGGCACTCTTCCAGGCCAAACGTGCGGGGCGAAACCGCAGCGTGCTGGCACCGCTGCAGGATGGGCCGCTACCCGCATGAAACGCCGAGGCCTGGTACGGCCCAGCCGGCTAGGAAGAGTCGACACCCAGGCACAGCGCTATAGCACGTACATGCGCAGCGGCATCCAGATGCCCATGCCGACCATGATCAGGTTCTCGGTCAACGAGACGAAGCCCAACGGTACTTGGCTGTCACCGCCGACGCAGGCGCACTTGAGTTCGCGCTTGTCGATATAAACTGCCTTGAACACCGAGACGGCGCCCACCGTACCGATGAACAGCGCCACGGGTGCGGCCAGCCAGACCAGGGCACCGCCCAGCATCAGGATCCCCGCCAGCGTCTCGGCATAGGGATAGACATAGCCATAGCGCACCTGGCGCTGAGCCAGCAGATCGTAGTTGAGGAACATGGTGCTGAAGCTCTCCACGTCCTTGAGCTTCTGCAGCCCCAGCAAGGCCATGGCGATGGCCACGAAGTACTCCGGCATCCTCGCGCTCATCAGCGAGCCGGTCGCGGTCCAGCTTACGGCAAGCCCCATCAGCAGCGCCGTGGCAAACAGCGCGATCACCGGCTGGTAGGTGGTCTCATCCTCTCCCGGCGAGTCCAGGCCAAAATGCTCTCGCAGCTCGTCATAACCGCCGATGCGCTGGCCGTCGATGAAGGCCTGAGGTGTCGTATCGACGTCATGCTTCTCCTTGAATTCCTCCGCCTCCTCGCGCGTGGTCAGGTGGTGATCCTCGACTTCGAACCCCTGGCGCTCCAGCAGGTCCTTGCTCTTCAGGCCGAAGGGGCACAGGTGCTCTTCCATGACCATGCGATAGAGCTGGGCCTGCTTGTCCCGTCCTGCCGTCTGTCCATGAGCCATGACATCTCTCCTTGGGTCATGCATTCACCCCAAGGGTAGTCAATCGGCCTCTATCAGCGAATTCCCGCCCTGAGGAACGATTGCACGAACTGGCGCTGGAACAGCAGGAAGGCGACCAGCAGCGGCGCGATGCTGAGCAGCGTGGCGGCACTGACGGTGGCCCAGTTGACGCCGGTTTCCGGCGCCGAGAAGATGCCCAGCCCCACGGTAAGCGGGCGGCTCTCCACCGAGTTGGTCACCACCAGCGGCCACAGGAAGTTATTCCAGTGGTGGCTGATCGAGACCAGGCCGTAGGCCAGGTAGGTGGGCTTGGCCAAGGGCACGTAGACCTTGAGCAGGATCGCCATCCAGCCCAAGCCCTCCACTCTGGCGGCCTCCTCCAGTTCACGCGGAATGGTCTTGAAGGTCTGTCGCAACAGGAAGATGCCGAAGGCGCTGGCGACGTACGGCAGCCCGATGCCGGTGATGGTGTCGACCAGCCCCAGGCCACTGGCGATGCGGTAGTTCTCGACGATCAGCACCTCGGGAAAGACGAACAGCTGGATCAGCACCAGCATGAACAGGAAATCCCTGC